>DATGTS010000020.1:0-12366 GCA_035301745.1 Candidatus Avamphibacillus sp. | reverse complement strand
TGCATGATCATAGCCAAAGACCGGCAACATCCGTTCAATTTTTACACCTGGCGCATCGAGAGGGACCAAGATCATTGACTGTTGTTCATGTTTAGCTGCTGTTGGGTCGTTTTTCCCCATAACAATCGCTATTTTACAGCGTGGATCTCCCGCCCCCGAAGACCACCATTTACGCCCATTTATTACATATTCATCGCCATCTCTGATAATACTTGATTCGATATTGGTTGCATCACTTGATGCTACATCTGGTTCCGTCATCGAAAAACAGGAACGAATCTCACCGGCGAGAAGGGGTTCAAGCCATTGTTTTTTATGCTCTTCTGTTCCATATCGAGCCAACACTTCCATATTCCCTGTATCCGGTGCACTGCAATTAAACACTTCAGGTCCAATCATTGATCTCCCCATAATCTCACAAAGTGGTGCGTATTCCTGGTTTGTGAGCCCTGCTCCATAATCACTTTCAGGCAAAAACAGGTTCCAGAGACCTTCTGCTTTTGCTTTCTGTTTCAGCTCTTCCATAATAGGCGGAACCTGAGACCATCTGCTTTCCTGTTGATTCAATTGTTCTTCATAAAGCTGTTCATTTGGATAAACATTTTCTTCCATAAATTGTGTTAGCTTTTTCTGCAGTTCTAAAACTTTATTCGAATAGGAAAAATCCATCTACTTCATCTCCCTTTCATATTTTCGAACTTACATACTAACTGTATGGTATGTTCAGAATATTTATTTATAATTATATAGGTGTCTGCTTTAAAATGCAAGCTTCATGGTATATCTATCGGAAACAAAAAGAAATTGTTAGAAAACGCCCGGCATTGTGTGATAATTACTCATGGAAAATCTCTTCCCCTTTGTGTTTTTATTCGTCGATAAATTTCTAACACATTTATGGAGGTTTTTTTCTGTCGATAGTTTAAATATACAGGTATCAAAAAATCCGGCGAATAACCGGATTTTTTGATACCTGTTTCCATATAAAAGTCAATCTTTTTTAGGAACTTCTAATTAACTCCATTAACTTAATTCAAAAGAACTTCAATCAGGGGAAGCTTACCTATATTAAAGAATAGAAGTATTCTATTTTATTGAAATTAATTTGCGAGATCACTTGTTAAAGGACTACACTTAATAACACCGCTTTTTTCAAGATTAACGATTTGGTCTTCATTTAGATTATTAATTTTTTTCAATATTTCTTTGGTATGTTGTCCCAATAAAGGAGGAGGTGTTTTAACGCTTCCTGGTGTGTCAGATAATTTTATTGGGATACCGGTCATTTTTATTTTTCCAGCTGAAGGATGTTCCATTTCTATTAGCTGCTCACGGGCAAGAACATGTTGATCCGTATAAATTTCGTCAAAATTAAGAACAGGACCACATGGTATACCAGCTTTTTCAAATATATCGACCCATTCTTTAGCTGTTTTACTTTTAAAAATGGTTTGTAAATAACCAACTAATTGCTTGCGATTCTGAACACGGTCTGAATTTTTTGCATACTTCGGATGATCTATAAGTTCTGATTCATTTAATGTATGACAGAATCTTTTCCATAATTTTTCGTTTCCGACCGCTATATTAAAATATCCGTCCGAAGAATCAAATAGTTGATATGGTACGATATTAGGGTGGGCACCACCTTGAGGTTTTGGATTCTCCCCACTGCCAAAAAAGTTCCCTGCTAAGTACGTTTGCCAGGAAATCATCGTGTCTATCAATGAACAATCAACCCATTGTCCTTTTCCAGTCATCGTTCGGGCAACAATGGCGTTCAAGATCCCAATTACAGCCCACATTCCAGTTCCTATATCTGCTATTGAAAATCCAGCTTTTACAGGGGCTTGATTTGGTTCACCAGTTACATATGTTAATCCTCCCATTCCTTGGGCAATTACATCATATCCAGGTTTACTGGCATAGGGACCGTCCTGCCCAAAACCAGAAATAGAACTGAGAATAATTTGTGGGTTAGTTTCCTTCAAAATATTATATCCTATACCAAGTCTTTGAAGCGTACCAGGTCGAAAGTTTTCTACCACTACATCGGCTCCCTCGACCAGCTTTAATAGAATATCTTTTCCTTCCTTTTTCTTTAGATCAATTACAATACTCTTTTTATTTCGATTAACACTTAAAAAGTAAGAACTCTCTGTCCCCACAAAAGGGGGGCCCCAATTTCTCGTATCGTCCCCTGAGGGCGCTTCAACTTTAATAACTTCAGCACCAAAATCAGCCAATGTCATTGTACAATATGGCCCACTCAAAATTCTAGTTAGATCAATAATGCGTATACCCTCTAACGATGATATATTCATTTCCTGCCCCTCCTCTTTTTAATTGCTAAGAAATCCATGTTAAGTAAAAATAAAATTTCAACATGATTAAATATCAAACCAAGGTTTTTATAAGCACTTGCAATTTACCAATCCCTGGTTTTTTTTCTTTTTTCCACAAAAGATGCAAATGTATCCCTTTGGTTCGTATTCTGAGTTAAATATCCAGTAGCTTGTAATTCTATTTCTTTTCGGTCTAACTTTGATTCACCTGGTAATTGGTTGAGTACTTTTTTCGCTTTTTCAACTGGGGTCTGGGAATTTTTTACAACTTTATCAGCATATTCATGAACATAATTCTTCAATTCTTCTTTCTTAACCAATTGATTTAAAATACCAATTCTATAAGCTTCCTGAGCATCGATAATAGCTGAGGAAAATAATAATTCCTTTGCTTTCGAAAGCGAGACCAATGTTGAAAGCGTACCTGCACTAAGAACGATTCCGTAAGATGCACCAGGAAATCGAAAACTTGCATTCTCAGATCCGAATCTTATATCGCATACGAGGGATATTTCACAGCCACCACCAAAAGCAAAGCCATCAATCATCGCTACAACTGGGGATGGAAATTGTTCAATTTTTCTCAACATCTTCCTAAATGTATTATTAAAATCCGCATATTCTTTGTCACTCATTTCAACAGCAGCTGTTGTATCGGCTCCAACCGTGAATGATCTACCTTCTCCGTTTAGAATAAGGACCCTAGCATCCCCCTGTTCTTTTAAAAGATCCAACACTTCAATCACTTCCAAAGCCAATGCTTTGTTAACAGCATTAAGCACCCTTGGACGATTAAATATTAATTCATAAACCCCATCTTTCACTTCTTCAACTTTAATGTTTTTATACGTTTCCGTTTGCATATTAATTCCCCTTTCAAATTAAATTTCAACTCTCCTTGAACATCTTGACACCATCACTACTCCCGTATAGACACTCCCTTCTTGGCTCCCTACCTTTTCCTATGCAAGTCGTATGCCAAAAGCCTTTTTACTTTATTAATCAAAACGAATATGTGATTTCCTCTAAAGTATCAAACTGTTACTGTAAGGTTTCATTTTGAATGAAACCTTTTTAATTTGTTTTAGCTTTTGATGGATGTTCATTAAATAGAATCTTATCTTCGTATAATCGATTAATTTGCTCATCAGTTAGACCAATCTCCAATAACCTTTCAGTTGAATGTTGACCCAGCCATGGTGCAGGATCGCGTATGCTTAAAGGTGTTTTCGATAATTTGGTAGGGATTCCTAGTGAATTAATTTTCCCTAATATGGGATGCTCCATTTCTACCACCATTTCCCGTTCGAGAATTTGAGGATCACTTAACGCTTGGTCGTACGTATTTACAGGTCCACCTGGCACACCGGCTTGATCTAACTTATCAATCCAATAGTTAGTTTTTTCCTGCATAAAAATATCTTCAATTTCTCTCTCAAGTATGTCTACATTTGTCAACCTTGCTTGCTTATCTGCATATAGATCATTGTTTAACCAGTCTGGCCTTTGAACGACATGGTAGCAAAAGCGCTCCCACAACCTTGAGTTAAATGTTCCTACTGTAATATAGCCATCTTTCGTTCTGTATGCTTGATAAGGCGCTGATCGTCGATGACGTGTCCCATTCTGTGTAGGAACTTCACCAGAACCAAAATAGGCTCCTGATTCCCAAATCGTCCATGCTAAACCAGCATCTACTAAGGAAGTATCAATATATTGCCCTTCCCCTGTTTTCAATTTATGAATATATGCACCTAAAATAGCATATAAAGCAGTTGCTCCTGCAGCAATATCGTTAATAGCTACTCCTACTTTCGCTGGACGACCATCTGGTTCACCAGTCATACTCATAAGCCCCGATACACCTTGAGCTATTATATCCAAGCCTCCTTTGTTTTTATATGGACCTGTCTGACCAAATCCAGATATAGAAGAATAGATGACCCCAGGATTTAATCTTTTCATCGAGTCATAATCAATCCCTAGCTTTTTCGTAACACCAGGACGAAAGTTTTCTACAATAATATCGCTTTCAATAGCCAATTTTCGAAAGACTTCGATCCCTGCTTCGGACTTAAGGTTAAGGGCTACGCTTTTTTTATTTCGATTAATCATCGCAAAACAATAACTTTGCCCATTCACAATTGGACTCATTCCTCTGGAATTATCTCCATTCGGAAAAGACTCTATTTTTGTCACTTCCGCACCCATATCTGATAAAACCATCGTACAATAGGGGCCTGCCATAATTTGTGATAGATCTAAGACTTTCACATTATCCAACGCTAACATAAAAAGGACACCTTCCTTTTACATAATAGATTAATATTGTACAACGCCCATACTACAACTGATAATTCACTTCCTTTCTATTTTTATTAGTAATAAACATGCAATTTTGATGCCATTTTAAGTAACCCTTACTTTGAACCCTTTAGCAGAATGAATTTGAAGTGGTTTCAAAATGTTTCATAATTCCAAAGATCACCATTTCATTATGAAACAGAATACAGTTAGATGAATTCCGAATCAATTACTCTAAATTATTCAAATAATTACAATAAGGCATTTCATTCTGGTACATATTACGCTATATTATAAATAAGACTATATACAGGGGGGAGAGAGTATATGCGCCGACCCAAGATTGTTATTATCGGCTATCCAAACTTTACAGAGCTTGCGAGAGAAGTATTACAATCCAGCCATGTTCCATCATGGATCGATATAGAGGTGAAGGAATCACCTCTCCAGCTTTTGTCTGACTACTCCAGAGAATCGATCAGACAACTTCAGGCGCAATATGATGGGGATCCTTCTACCATTTTAATTAGTGGTGACAGAAGTTCACTTATTTTAAAAAATGAGCTAAAAAATTTGGTCATTCCCGTCAAAGTTTCTGGTTTTGATGTTTTAAAAGCAATAGAGAACACAAATGTAAAAGAAATAACCGTTTTAAATTTTGGTGAAAATTTTACACACTTAAATGACTTTCCTGAACAACTAAATGTAACTTTTCTTCAAGAATCTTTTAGAACAAGAAAACAGGCAAAAAAAATCCTTGAACAGTTACGACATGATGGTGTAAAAGAAGTTATCGGGGGTAGCTGGATATCGACAATCGCAGAATCCTATGGAATGAAAGGTATATTCTACTATTCCCATAGTTCGATGTTTAATGCCATACAAAGTGCCTTACATGTCCTAAACGCTTACAGAAATGAAATGGAAAAAGCAACTTTGTTTAAAACGATTGTAGATATGAATAAAAAAGGTATTATCACGACTGATGAAAATTTAAATATTACCTTAGTCAACTTTTCTGTAGAAAAATTATTAAGGATTAAAAAACAAAATATGATTGGTCAAAATATCGATACAATAATCCCAAATCTGATCACAGAAAAGCAATTGAAAGAGAACCAACCTCAACATGATATTTTGTTTAAATTCAATAACGTCTCATTAGTGGCTGATATAGTTCCAGTTATTTTAGAAGGTGAAATAATTGGATTAATGATTGCTCTTGATGATGTGATTAGCCTTCAAGAAACAGAGTTGCAAATTCGTAAAAAAATAAACAAAAAAGCATTAAAAGCCCCGTATACTTTTAAGGACATTATTGGTACAAGTGCTAGCATCCGTGAAACAATAAAAATGGCAACTAAATTTAGCCAATCACAATCCTCAGTATTAATCCAAGCAGAAACAGGAACGGGAAAAGAATTATTTGCTCAAAGTATACACAATGCCAGTAATCGGAGAAACCATTCATTTGTAGCTTTAAATACCGCTGCACTACCTGAAAACTTGTTAAATAGTGAATTGTTCGGTTATGAAGAGGGCTCTTTTACAGGTGCAAAAAAAGGAGGAAAACCAGGCTTGTTCGAAATAGCTCACAAAGGTACCATTTTCCTGGATGAAATTAGTGAACTTCCTTTACACTTACAATCCACATTACTGCGTGTTATCCAGGAAAAGGAAGTGATGAGAATAGGAGGAGAAAAAGTCATTCCAGTTGATGTACGCGTCATTTCAGCCTCCAACAAAAATTTAGCTGAACATATCAAAGAAAACAAATTTAGGGAAGACCTATATTATAGAATCAATGTATTGCAGTTGAATTTACCTCCATTACGAGAACGTATTGAGGATATACCTATATTGTTGGATCATTTTGTTTCCAGTGACCTTGCAATACGTAATGATATTTTGCATTCTGATGAATTAATAAGCCTATTAACTTCCTATCACTGGCCTGGAAATATTAGAGAATTTGAAAATATTATGGAGCGCTTTAAAGTATTTTGTCAAGATGAAGAATTGTCACAAACAAACATTATTTCTAATATGAAAAAAGCTTTGCACCCAACACCTAACCATGCCCCCCCCATTTCATTAAAAGATGACAATATTATTTCATTAGATGATGTTGAAATAAATTTAATTAACAATGCATTAGCACTAACTAATGGAAATAAAGAGGAGGCTGCAAAACGGCTTGGTATTAGCAGAACTACACTTTGGAGAAAACTTAAACAAAATGAATAATTGTTCTTTCACTAATGAAAGGGGGGGCATTTTAGTCGATGACTTCAATATAGAATACATTAAAATTTTATAAGTATGTAAAATTCGCATTTCTATGACATTCATTGCTTTTATTACTATTTAACCACCTACAAATGTAGGTGGTTAATCCGGTTTCCAGTAAATATCAATAACTAAAATTCGCGATTAACTAGGCTATATAATTGTGCCTTTAGCCCCCCTAATATGATATTTTAGTGTGTTACTTTTATTTATTCCTCTTTCAACTCTTTTCTTTGTTCCTACTAAGTAACCTACGAATAATTGGTAAAAAAAGAATAATTATACTGATAGCTAACAGCGTGACTGATATCGGTCTAGTTAAGAAAATAGTAAAATCATTATTCGACATCATCAAAGATTGCCTAAGGTTACTCTCCAACATAGGACCAAGAACTACTGCTAAAACCAATGGTGCCAATGGGAAGCCAAACTTTCTCAAAAAATAACCGATAATCCCAAAAATAATCATTAACCCAACATCAAACATACTATTATTCAACATGTATGTTCCCATAATACAAAGAGCAGCAATGATCGGTCCTAAATAAGCATCAGCTTTTTGAATTATAGTTGCAAAAACTGGTACAAAGGCAGTATTTAAGATTAATAGTAAACAGTTAGCCAAGAATAAACCAGCAATAGCTGCCCAAATAATATCTCCTGATTTTTCAAACATAAGAGGACCTGGCTGCAAACCAAGCATCATCAACGCACCAAGGAGAATTGCAGTGGTTCCGGAACCAGGTATACCAAGACTGAATAAAGGAATCAAAGCACCACCAACCGTAGCATTATTAGAGGCCTCCGGTCCACTTAATCCTTTTGAAGCTCCTTTCCCAAATTCCTCAGGTTTTTTTGAGAGTTTCTGTTCCATGCTGTATACCATAAAGGTCGTTATCGTCGCCCCGGCTCCAGGTAATACTCCTATTAGAAAACCCACAATTGAGCTACGGAGAATTGTCCAAAAATCATTCATGATCTCACTTATTTTTGGAAATAGATCTGAAAAAGGTATTTTCGTTTTCATTTTCTCTAAATCAACATTCTGTTCCATCCTAATAAAAACTTCGGATAAGCCAAATAAACCCACTGCTATTACAACAAAATCAATGCCTTCCCATAATTCTAAAATACCAAAAGTAAAACGTGCTGTGCCTACAACAGGATCGGCTCCTATTGTTGCAATCAATAAACCGAGTAAAGTGGCAACTATAGGTTTGAAAGGTTTTTTCTCTGTTAATCCACTAGTTGCAATTAAAGCAAACACCATTAAAGCGAAATATTCAGGTGTGCCAAACATTAATGCCATGCTTGTAATAGGATCAGTTAAAAAAACGAGACCTAAAAATCCAATCATCCCCCCTATAAAGGAGGCAATCGCGCTCAATGTTAGTGCATAACCAGCTTTACCTTGCTTTGTCATTGGATACCCATCAAATGTAGAAACAACAGCTGCTGCGTCACCTGGTACATTAATCAGTATCGAACTGATTCTACCTCCAAACATAGCACCTTGATATATACCCATTAAAAGTAGTAATGCGCTTATGGTATTCATTCCGAACGTAATCGGTAATAAAATAGCTATTCCTGTAACAGGACCTATACCGGGTAGCGCGCCTGCCAAGGTTCCTAATATAATACCTACGATACACCAAAATATAAATTCCGGTTGCATAATTGTTGCAAAACCAGATAATAATTCCTGAAACACTTGCATCTTCATCCTCCTTACCAATCTTAATTCTATTTATCTAACTTCAATAGTACCCAGTTAAATTCAAAACATTACACCTGTTGGAAGTTTAACATTTAACCATTGTGTAAAAAGAAAGAATACACATAAGGTTATGACAGTACTGATGACGATTGATTTTACCCAAGAAACTTTCTCTAGAAAATGTAGTGTTCCTATTAAAAATAAACCTATGGTAATTATCATTCCTAATATCTGTACTAAAAACAAACAAGAAAACAGCGAAATTATCAATATTATTTGACGAATGACAATCTCTCTTGTGAAAGTATCATTACTATTAGCGCTCGTTGATTTATTACGAAAAACTTTTAAAACATAATAAATAACTAAAAATAGTAGGATAAAAGCCGTGATACTAGGTAAAAATCCAGCTCCTACACCACTTATAGAGGAAATCATCTCGTATTGAAACGATACAACAAAAAATATAGTAACCACCAATAGTATACATAAACAAAACACACGCTCTACCAGTACCAAATTCATCCCCCCTGTATATTATGTTTGAACCTAAATAAGTTTTTAAAACCTGATTGCACCTTGACAATTAAATATTTCTCTTACCCTTCCTGGTGATGGGCGTAGGTTCATAATGACCATTTACTTGCGAAGCAAGCTTAACGCGAATTAGAAGACTTAGCACCGACGCGGTATACAATAATAAGCAAAAGTGCTTAGATGCTGAGCTGTCTTTGGGAATATGGCCACAGATAGTGTTCTACTAAGGAGTACTCTGATTTCCCCCTGTTGCCCCTTAATCGAGTGTCTTAAAAGGAGAGTGTTCTACAGCCACTCCACTATGTTATATACCCGCACCTGACTGCTTCCCAGCTTGTCGACTTCCTTCTAAACAGAAAGAGGCACGTGCACCGATAACGCCGATGTATTCCAATAGCTTGCAAGGCTATCGTTCATAGGTTTCCAGAGACATCTCAGCATCGTAGGTGCTACGTCCCTTAAACTAAAGAAATGATGAGATGACTTCCCCCTTGTTCAGCGGAATTGAAGTAAGCAGCTAGAACAACGTCGTCGGTTCCTCAACCAGGGACGAGGGAAATGCTCGCTAAGCCGATTTACTATTATCAACAATCGCCCTGGGATCTACCAAGCTTGTGAAACAGCATGGATACGAGCAACTGCTGTTCGGATTGGAACACACTGAAGTTATTCAACACACACCGTCATTTAATCTCAGCCTGATCAGGCAGATGCCGCCAAGCTTGGTGCCAGCAATCTTCCACTCCTTATCCATGGAGCGAGCCGCAAATGACTCTACAATCACTGAGACGTACTCACTCCAATTGATTCAGGATTAAACGCGGGAAAGCAATTTCTTCATGAATTACTTGTATTTGAAATTCAGTGCTATTTCCATTACTGGACCGTTCAAGCGAAACAAGTTGCTGACCACATCTCTGACATTCATGAAGGATCTCGAATCAGTCGAAGAGCTAATTGACATATCATTGGACAAGTTCAATGAATTCCTATTTTCACATGAAAAAAATCAATTTGACGACCCGGAAGCAGTTGACTTTTCTTTGAAAAAGACGATTACTGACATTTTAGGGATAATTCCATAAATTCTGGATACAGTTCCGGTAATTGGACCTATATACGCATGCATCCGGTATGCTTGCAGAAGTAGATATTAATAAATTTAATAAACAGCAATAGCTATCTAAAATATTATCTTGTAGAAGTAGCAGTGTTCGGGTGCACGGTCCTGTTTTTGCCCAGTATTACGTCAAAAAGGAGGATCCGACCAGAAAATAGATGAGCCTAGTTAGTCGGATGATTCCGCCTATTAATTGGAACTTTTGTAGTCTAATTAGAAAGGAGATGTATTAAATCTCCTTTTCCGAAAAATACAGTATCAATCCTGAAATGATTCAAAGTATTCTCTGTAGGATTCTCCATCTTCTCTAATATCTTTTGTATATTCTTCTCTTCCTTTAAATTCAAGTAACAATCCTGAATTCTCAACATAATCTTTCCATACCTCAGTTTCCATCATTTCCTCGAATGAATTCTCCCAATAGTCTGCAACTTCTTCAGATACATTGCCGTTCATCCAAAAGCCTCTAGATCTATAATAAGTTACATCTACACCATTTTCTATCAAAGTCGGAATATCCTTAAATTGATCCGTTCTATCCTCAGTCAATTGCGCTAGGCATCTTATATTTCCATCCTCAATATGATCCGCAGCCAATTGAGGAACGACGAAAGTTGCATCTGCATCCCCTCCCAATAAAGCCGTTAAAGCAGAGTTTCCACCTTCAAGAGAAACTAAATTCAATTCGTTGCTTTCAATTCCATATTCGTCAGCTATTTGATGCCATTTCCATGGCTCCCCTCCATCTAAGGAACTTGCTAAACTAATGGTCACAGATTGAGGGTCATTTTTCATCTGATCAAGCAATTTTTCAATTGAATTGTGGGGGGAGTCATCACGTACACAAATGAGCTGATAATCGTTAGCAACCATTGCGATTGGCTTAAAGTCATCTAACTCCACATCCCCGGCCATTTCATTCCATAAGCCTGATCCATATTCAGGAACAGCTTCCAGAGTATACTCATCACCTTCACGAGTTGCAACTTCTCTCATTGCCAGTCCTCCTCCTGCTCCAGTCATATTCTCTACAACAAAATCTTGATCAACTATCCCCGCACTGTTAAGAGCTTCAATTGCGGTCCTAGCAGATAAATCAGTTCCTCCACCTGCTCCATATCCAACTATCATTTCAATAGTTTGGTCTGGATAACCTTCAGGGAATGCCTCTTTTTGATTTGTCTCTTCTTGTTCTTCTCCTGATGTTTTCGATGTATCACCACAAGCTACCAAAAATAACAATCCTACTACTACAAAAAATAACATTATACGCATCATATTAAACATATTTACCCCCCATTTTTTTACTTAATTTAATTAATAAGGCACTTAACGTTCAGCTTGTTTATCTAATAAATACCAACTTCTTATAACGAGAAATAGCCACAATCTTTGCCAAGATAATTTCTCATGTGATAAAACGCTTACATTTACATGATAATATCAAAACCCCCCTTTTATTTTTGTCTTTATATACATGCAATCTATATGCCAATTTTAATTACACTAATTACTGCATAGGTGAGGAGATATAAAAGTTGTTCGTCCCATTTTGAAATAATAACTGTAACATTTTGAAATTGATTACCATTCAGATTTGTCCCATAAAATAATTTTAACATATTTAACTCCAAATAAATTCCACAATAAAATAGCTGTTGTTCCATCCATATTATGAACGGTAAAACAAACAGCTATAACTTTCCATTTCTCTATCCTTACACAATTAAAATGAATTTACCATCCCTTTCTCATACTTCACTTCCCCACCAACAATTGTCATCTCAACTTCCATCTCCAGCAATCCATCTGCATCCTCCATTTCAAATGGATCACGATCATACACGGTCATATCCGCCAATTTCCCCCTCGTAATCGTTCCTTTGATTGTTTCTTCATTGGTTGGATAAGCTCCCATTTCAGTAAACAGCCGGAAAGCTTCATAGATAGATAGTTTCTCCCCCGGATAATAGCCATCATGATGCTGACCGGGTTTCTTCCTTGTGACAGCCGCATGAATGCCGAGCAACGGATCTACCGGTTCTACCGGC
>DATGTS010000019.1:0-15783 GCA_035301745.1 Candidatus Avamphibacillus sp. | reverse complement strand
ATCTACGCAAACTTGCAACATATTTGCAAATTCTTCTACTTTTGAAATCGTCCCGCCTACAGTCATATCTCCTATAATAACTGTGCTTTCTTGTACAGGTTTATCCATTGCTGCTGAAAAAAGAGCAATTAATTGTGCTATTCCTAAATCTTTCGATAATCCAATCCCTTGTAGATCACTAATATGCATTAAGTAATCTTTCGTTTTTGTACTAATCGTTGAACTTACACTTTTACTATTCGCTGTGAAATACCGGAACGCTGTATCAAGACTTTCACGAGCTTCTCGATTAGAGCCAACTCCTGATTTATCATATTTTCCTGTTCCACTGACTACTTGATTTTCTAGTTTATATATACCTAACATACCTGATTCACTTTGTCCGGCAACATACACATGTCCTGGTTTTGCAAGACCTTCTGGAATTAATTTTCCTCCACCTTGTTCCGGAACAGAAACAACTATCTCATCCATCGTCTCTTTATCTATATAAGAAAACATTACATCATAAAATTCCATGCCACCTATTTTCTTTAACTGTTCTTTTACCCTACGACGCCCTTCCAGTGCATAGTTGACAATTTCAGCAAGGTCTTCTTTTGTAAACTTTCCATGAGGATAAATAAGTTTAATCATTCCGGAGACTGTCTTTCTGATAGCAATAGTGTCTCGTTGATTAATATGGTCGCCGAGCTTAAAATATTGATCGATGGCATCAGCAAATGACCGTTTACGCATTTCTCTAAAATATTCGGCTATGTAATCTACAATGAAGCCATATCGATTCGTAAAGAAGTCAGGTCGCATTTTTGGAATTTCCCAACCTGGCAAATAATAATGCATTCGATCAAAAAATGCTGCATCACTAGACATCTCTTCTGGGAATGGTGCAAACAAATGTGACGTTTTTAGCAACACATCCACACTTTGGTTAATATTGCCGACAAATACCATAGAGGCACTAGCTGTTTTTTCTTCCCTTCCACGAGCGAACGATCCAGAGGCCATAAAGTCTTTCATAATCTGAATCCCATCTTTGTCCTTGAACCGAATTCCAGCAACTTCATCAAAAGCAACACAATCCCACATTCCAACAAGACCGATACTCCTAGAAGCCATATTATAAAACAAGTTCGCAACCGTTGTCTGACCACCTGAAACTAACATTGAATTCGGTGAAAGTTCTTTATACACGTGAGATTTTCCTGTTCCGCGCGGCCCTAACTCACATAAGTTAAAATTATTTTCTACTAATGGAATAAGCCGCAACAAAAAATGCCATTTCACTCGTTCTTCCAGCTGTGTTGGCTCCATTCCAATCGATCGCATCAAAACGTCAATCCACTCATTTTTCGTGAACTGTTCACGGCCTGTAAAAATCTCTTTCATATCCATATTCGGCATCTGAATTGGCTGTAAAGTATTCACTGTAAACGGACTATGGTTACGTTCTTCTTCATCATAAAAATAATCCACTTTGATCATACACCAGATACCGCCAACTAATAATTTCTCATATTCTTTTACAAAAGGGGCTGGAACGGGAACACCCTTCAATCCTAAATTGGAAAATTCTGCTTCATAGCGGTCAACTTTTGGATTAAGAGCAACTGTAATTTTATCAATAATCGAAAACTGTCCAAGTTCTCGAATACGAGATTTAATTTTTTCTGCTTCGTCTGGTCGAACAAAATTATCAGAAAGAATTTTCTTTACACGCTCCACACCTTCTTGAATACTATCCTCATCATCCGTTGCAGCATACATGCCTAATAAATATTCAAGCACATAAACTGGAACATTGGCACCTTCTTTTATAAGTTTCGTTAAATCCTTCCGCACTACACGTCCAGCAAAAGCTTCATTCAATTTAGTATCGAGTTCCTGATTCAATTCTATTTGATCCATCAAGTCTTCCTCCCTTCATTTAAAAGTCAAAATCACTTACAATACCAAGATTAATCGTAAATGGAATCTTCTCGGTAATTACATCTGTTTCCATGTCTTTAATGACTAAATAGTATGTTTTATTTTTATCATACGTCATATTTTTCAATACAAACTGGATATTAAACTCCCGTTCTTTTGGATTCTCTGAAGTTAAATCACCTATAATACGTTCTTCATTGGAAAGAACCGCTCCATTCCCATCAGCCATATAAGTAACTACAGTTCTTGGATTAAACTTATCTGCAACCTTCTCTGTTTGGAAAAAGGCTAATGAAAATATACTGTTCGTCACATTACGTGTAGTACTTGTTAATTGTATATCAACCTTTTGAATATCTTTGGCACCTTTCTGCCCCGCTCGTTTATTTTTAACAGACAATAATGGAACTATAACCTCTTGTAAACTTGCACCACCATGGACAAAATTTGCCCCCCCGCCTTGAATTCTATAACGAATAGTGGCATTCGGTACATAAGCATAAAGCTGATTTTCATTATCGAGGATGCTAGTTGTATCAATGGTCAGCTGCCCTGAAACTTCTTTCTTTTCATGCGATAAAATATAACGACGAGATGTTTCAAAAGGTTCTAGCTCTGTCTTATGCATAAAATCACTTGCTGTCAACTTATCCCGTTCATACAAAAATCCATGATCTGCTGTGATATAAATATGCGTTCCACTTAAATCATTACGAATGATCCGGACAACATCTGATAATTGATCCATTGCTTGTTCTGCCGCATCAAAAGTTTCCATTTCTTTATCTGCATTATCGCCAGTAGCATCAATTGTATCATGATAAATATAAATGAGTTTTTTCCCTTTAAATGTTTCTCTTCTTTCTGCTTTATTCATCTTTAGAATAGCATCAAAATGAATTGCAATACTTTCATTTGAATAAGAAGCAAGGACTTTCTTCCGACCGTCAATTCCGGACGTGCTCATGCCATTTGCTAGCACATTCCCTTTTTCATCCACTTCTAACTTACGGTGAGGAAGCAAAGCCGCCATACCAAATTTCGTCACTGACGGCACAACACTTAACATCGTATCCATATCACTAGTGCCCATGATTTCTGAGTCCAACCGTTCCTGCAATTCTTTTCCAACTTCATAACGCAGGGCATCAGAAATGACTACAAATGCACGTTCATTTTTCTCCATATGTGGTGCAACGAACGACTGATAAAAGTCTTGTTGGTTTTGCACTCCTGGTAAGGTCCAATTATCTGTCACTTCCCTTGCAATAGCACCCGACCAATTGGCACTTAGTTCACCCATAAACCAATTTGTATATAAATTTTCCACGAGCGGTTTGATTTTTAATAACAACTCACTATTTCCTTCCGCGTCAAAGGCGACATAGAATTTACGATAATATGTATCCATCACATAGTAATCATCGATATATGCGTTATACATTTCTATGTCCGTTTGTTGCGGAATGCCATAAGCAAAACGTTTATAAAAAGCATACATTTTCACTGTATAAAAGAGTGCTTCATATATATATTGATACTTCTCGTAAAAATGCTTCGTTCTTCTTAATTCAATTAAATCAAGATAATTATCGTAGTCCTCTTGCTGATTCATTATGCTATTAGAAACATACAAAATCACGGCTCGATCAATATATGGAAATATGCCTGCATCCTTAAATGCGTCGACAGGGACATCACTCAACAAATTCTTTAATTGTATTTCTTTTTCTGTCTCCATGATATATTCTTGAAATATACTTTGATCTATTGAATGATGCATCCAATGATCTATAAATACATAAGCATTCGTCTTATTTTGATCTGCGATAAACTGTTGCACGTTTGTTAAATATGTATTATCGATTGACTGACTAAACGCAGTTACAGCAAGGTGCATAAACAATGTTTGGAGCGATGTTTCTTCACGTTGATAGTCATATAATCTTCTTGTATAATCCCAAAAAGTATGAACATCAAAATATTTGTCAAAAGCCTGTAAGTAACGGTTATCTTCATCATCTAGCGTATCCATCAATACCGCTCTTAAAACAGTTTCAAAATCCAATGATCTCTGCTTGCAAAGAATATTCATCATTGCCAGTTCAATCGTTTCTTTTGTATAGACCTTAATTTCAAATGCCTTCAAACGTTGCATGTTTTCTTTTCGATTAAAAAAATTGAAGTATTGCTGCACTATTGGTCTGAGTGCTTGATCCATGCTTAAATCTTTCATAATAAGCGACAGTTTATCTGCATAAAATGTTTTCGAATACATAGCAGTATCATAAAGCCAATTTTTTTCTGATTCTAAATCTAAATTTGTATAGATTAAATAAGAAGAAGTTGGATCCTCTTCCTCTAACAAATGTTTCGTATAAAACTGATTGTTCTTATGTAAATGAATCACTTTTACTCCGTCAATTTGAACCGTCTCAAAATCATCCTTAAACTCCTCATCTACATCTGTCCAAAAAACAATCCGTCTCTTCTCTCCCTCTTCTAATGGTTCGTTATAGATGTTTAAAAGTGCTGTTGTAATTTGATCTACGTTCATGTGCTCACCTGCTTTCTTCATAAAAATAACTATTGCGTCCTCTGCCGTCGAGTTCATCCAGATACCCTAAAAGCGTTCTGAGTTGTCGATTTGTATATCCCATTTTTTCACGATAAAACTTTGTCCTTTTGTCTGGATAGTTCAATATAAGTTTCTCTAGTCTTGTCATTTCTTGTATATCAAATTGTGACTTATGTAAAATAAAGTTTCCAGTATACTCACTTATATTTATTTCTGTAATTTTTTCTTTATCTGCATTCCATTTAAATAACCTAACGACTTGGTGTAAAGCCCGTAAATTATTTTCATGTATTAATAGTCGATAAATTAAATCCCCTTTTATCATCAGTGAGATACTCTCATCGAAATGTTTTTTTACTAAATTATTGTTTTCAATGAGAAAAACTATAATCCCCATAAGCACATCTATAACCTGGATCGGAATACTAACTTTTGAATTAACCTGCAACACTTCTTCCACTTTATAACCTTTATTCCGATAAGCAGAATGTGCATTCATTTGTTCTTTTAACTTCTTTTCTAACTCCACATTTTCGTATTCACTATTTTTATCAATAACAATTTGTACACTATTTCCTTCAGTGAGATTACGAGTCATACCATAGAACAACCTTTCGGGTATCTTAACATAAAATAATTCCCTTAGTTCTAATAAATTAATCCCCATTTGATCTGCAATGGATGCTGCATCTCTTTTATTCACAAGCATGAGATTAATATTTATGTTTTTGGATAAAATATAATTTAAAGCCTTAAAATATTTCTCAAAATATTCATCACTTGTATAATCAACAAAATGCATCTCCGTTTTAGTATTTAATTCCATAAAAAGCTCTTCTAGGTAACTTTCCATTTGATGAATGGTTACACTGTCTGCCCCAAACGCACCATAATACGCATATTTTCCATCTGGTTGATCTAGTTTATTAGATTCATCAAAATAAATGTCATATTTCATATATTCACACCTTATAAAATTATTTCCTTGACGGTATTCATAAAGCATAATATAATAAGAATAACATAAAATAAGTTGAGCGTATCCTTTCCCCGCTACCAATTTGCAGGGCTGGGACGCTCATAAACACCCTTTCTCCGCTACCGATTGCAGGGCTGGGGTGTTTTTATTTTTGCTTACTCCCAGTCACCGTTCTGATAGGGAGTTGTTTTTTAGAAAGACCATCCAGTCACCGTTTTGACAGGGTGGTCTTTCTAATTTCACATCTTCTCTATCATCATTAGCTTTTATGCTCATAAGGAAAATAACTGTAATACCAAAATTTCACTGTATGTTTATCAAATACATTTTTGGGCGAAAATTTATTCAATAAGAAATGAATATAATCGTCGCCTTTTCTACGTGTATATTTATAATAAATCGTTCAATATGCTCTTAAATCTTCCAACTGAGTCTTTTTTCAAGCATACTATCATTGATAATCGGGAATTCTAAATAATCTGTTTTGAAATAAATCTGTTAGGGATATTAATTCACTCGACATATAGAAGCCCCTCTTCCCTACAAGTAGTATGACTCATTGTTTTCAATTTCTTTTAAGGTTCTTCCTTCTTCATTTGACCACATGATTATACCATTGGCACTAGCAAAGCTAACAAATCCTGCGGCAGCAGAGGGACTTGTAAAAAGCGTATCCTCTAATAAAGTGCCATTCTCTATTCTATCACTATACTGTTTTCTCAAAGTATGGATTGTTTCAGGACAACTTTTAGTGGGCTGAGTAGAAATAGATGCTCCTTTATAAACAACAAATCCTTCGTTTGTTCTTCGACCCTTTGCATTGGCTTTAGAAGTTTTTAAATACAGAAGTGGCTCGGCATCAGCATCTTCTTTCCTTACTTCTTTACGGATTGGTCTTTCTTCAAGAGAATTAAATATTCTATGTCCAAAAGTTCCCATGACAATTTCAGCATACTCAATAAACTCTTCTAATTCACTTTCTTTTTCTTCTGTTACATTTCCAGAAGTTGGATGATCCTTATTTTTTACATTATATCTATTTGCATCTTTAGCTAAAATAAAGAATCTATTTTCTAAATAGCTTATTTCAGTGGGGCCAAAGGAATTATTAGAGGTAGTAAAAACAACTGCTTCTGTCCAATAATCTTTATTTTCATCCCTTTTATGCTCTTCTAAACGATGAAGTATTCCCTCTCCATTTTTTCGTGCTCCTGCTTGTCCAATATATACTATATTTTCACCAGTCTGATCTGATACCCCAAATAAGAAATATACACCGCTTTGCTTTAAATCATCACGACTCTTACACTTTTCGAGCTCCGTACGAGGTATTTTATATGACACACCAGTCCAATTAGCAAGTGTACATTTTACCCTTCCTACCGCTGTACCATCCATTAAAAATAAATTTATACTTTTCCCACGTACTGACATCTAAACACCCCATATATGAAAGTGTGCACCTGTACACTATCCCGAGCATACAGGCGTTTATGTTATCTCTTCGCAACTAACCCCTTAAATTTATCGTAATTTACTTCCACACCATCATCAAGATCAATGTCAATCTGTTGATCAGCTAGATGGTGTAGTTTTTCATCATATGCTTTTAATTCATCAATCTTTTTCTCAACAGAGGTTAATTGCTTCTTGGCATCTCGGATTTCTTTAGCTGAAGCTTCTCCTTCGATTACAGCAAGTAGATCTTTTCTTTCTGTTTCATACCGTACTTGGATATCATGCAAATAGTCAGTACGAATTCGCGACAATGTCGTCTTATCATAACGATGCATATAAATAAGACAATTAAATGCCTTTTCTTTTCCAGAAGTGAATAGCCAGTATATCGGACGCTTCTTATACGTTTGCACGTGATCTTTATAGAAATTATTCAGGAAATATCGGCGCAGTGCTTCTCTTGCAGTTTCATTTTTTCTACGCCCAATCGCATCTGCTACAAAGTCCAGGTTCTCTTCCAAAGTTTCCTTGCCATATGTTGTTTCAACGAATAAAATAAAACGGGTGACAATATCATCTTCAAAATAAGCTCCTGGCAATATAGGGAGGATATTATTTTCATCTGCAGGGAACGTTTGATATCGCTCCGGATCAAACTCTCCCCCCGCATAAACAAGTCCTTCTTCATCAAGAGAATAACGACCGAATGTACAGCCAACTGCATAGGAAATAAAGCTTTTAATATCACGTTCTAGGTCAGCTTTATTAACAGTAACATCTTTATCAGCGACATCAGGTGTAAGTTCATCTTGTAAACCATATATTTCAATGAAAATTCGGTTCAATTCCTCTTCATTTTCTTTTAACTTATTAAACTGTGATTCAGTAAAGTGCTTCCAGTCCATATAAGAGGATTCGATTGTCTGAGACATGAATTTTAATAAAGGATGTTTTGTGAAATCCCATGATGTTTCAAATGAATCCCAATCATCTTTTGCTATGCCATAGTTTTTTTTAACTAAAACCAAAATTTTATTATTTATACTTCTATCCTTTACCACTTTATAAGGTAACATACCGATTGTACCTGGCTGATAATTTAATGTAGGGTTAATTAACGGCATAATATGTTCTATAACTTTTGTTGAAAGATATCCTTGAATAATATATAACTCTTCACTTTCATCAGAAAAAAGTGAAGACCCTGAGTTATCAAACAAAAATCCACTTGGGGATAAACGAGAACTAAAAGAACCTGAACTTAAAGCTGACCACGTGATTGCTCGGCTAAAAATGAAATCTAGATTATAATTATGTGAACGAACTTTTCCATTTGAATCTACGAAATTCCTTATTCTATTACCATCATTTTCCCAATCTACAACATATTCAACGTTTCCATACCACTTCCTATATTCTCCACCTTTATTATATGGAAACCACTTAGCACCACTTTTTTTAGCCTCAGATCTACTCTCTGCAAACTTATTTATTTTTATATCGGTGACTTCATGCCAAAATCTTAAAAACAGGTCATTTTTAGCAGTTGCCATTCCTAATCTAGGATATGAGATATCTGATAGCACCTTATTGTTTGCAAATACAGCAATGACTTGATTAGATGCCCAATATGCAATTGGAATGCCGGGAATCTTATTAAAGTTTTCTTGATTAAATGAATATCGATAAGAAACCTCAGGATGCTTTATTGCTTCTAGTGTTTTAATCGGCTGATTCGCTGCACCACGAAAATCAGCAAGCCTTATATACTCACCATTAGTATTACTATGATAGTTTCTAAGTGTAAACGTACAAATAGGAACAGTAGCTCCATCAAATCCCGAATATTCTAATTGAACTAAACTACTAATATTACGATCATTTATTATTTTTTTTCTCATTTTTTCATAAGTAGAAATAAACATCCATACATATGGTGTCATAAAGCCTGTTTGTCCATTCTCTTTTGTTGCACTAAAACTATATTCTACAAAAGAAGAAAACAAATCTGATTTCACGTCTGAGTAATGTTTATCTAGATAGTCATTTACTTCTTTTGTTACATACCGTCTGCCAGCATATGGTGGATTAGTAACCAATACAGCATATCTCTGATCCATTATTTTCGCTTGTTTAATCAATTCATAAAGTAATGGTAGGGTTCTATCTTTTAATTCCAGTTCAAACATATCATGTTCTTGTTGTTCTATATTTTCTATCCGATTGTTTAGAAAATCTAAATCAAACGACTCTACTTTTATTAATGAACCAATTGCCTTTGCATGTTCAAATTGATTAACAAATGCTTTCATCTTGTCATAATTCTCACCAGAAATATTGCCAGCTAAAAACGCTATGTCTTCCTCTGTTAAAGGATTCGTTTCTTGAATAGCAGTTAAGTTCATTGTTAATCCATCACGATCTATGCTTCTTAAGAATCGTCTATTATATTGCAATGCTTTCATAACTACAGAGAAACATGCCAATTGATAAGCACGATCATCTATATCTAGTCCATACAAATTATTTTCGATGATAAGTCTTGGTATTTCTCTTTCCATATATCCTGATTTACTATAAATTTCATACAAAACATCAAACATATAAACAAGAATATGACCGCTTCCCATAGCTGGATCAAAGCATGTAATGTCTTCAACACTTAGTTCTTTATTTATATAAGGTGCTAGTTTTTCTTCTAGCTCAGCTTTAGGCTCCTGACTTTCTAGATAAAACTCCCAATCATCTATTAAATCACTATCTTCTGGATGTGATTCTACCCAATAACGTCCTAATGCATTTTGCACCATATAACGAACAATCCATTCTGGTGTAAAGAGTTGGGTAGCAAACGGGATTTCCTCTTTTTTATACCTTTTCTTCGCACGAATAACTCGATCGTTTTCTTCATAAATATAATACTGATACAACCAGCCGATAATCTCTACCTGTTGCCAATCCTCTTCCGGTATGTGCTCTGTATCCGTCATTTCTTTCACGAATGAATCTGTACTAAGCAATCCTTCCGGGAAAAGAATCTCTGTATAATCTTCAATCGTTTCGAACATAAATGGCATATAACGATTTAAGTCATTACAGTGCAGTTTGATTAGATATTTAAACAGCTTTTCTGTATCGTTTTCCACTTTGAGATTATAAACGTATTCTTTATCAATTGGTAAATTAAGTGATAAAGCCTCTCTAATCATATCTGGTTCGGTACTGCCTTCTGTTTCTGAAGACAGCACTCGAACCCTTGTTGGCAAATAATCATTCACTTCCATGAAACGAAGGGCTGCAAAACGGTTAAACCATGTATAAGCTGTTTCTTCCATAACTTGGTCAAAACCGATTTCTTCGATTCGAGAAATGACTTTATTTCGTTGTTTTCCTTCTAATGAAGTAAGTAAGCGGCCATCTATATAAACCGCATCAGATGTTTCAATAGAAGCATCTGCTATTTTATCTTTGGTGATTCCTAATTTCCTTGCTTGTAGGGTAACTTTTTCTAGCAATTCATTTCTTGCATTGATAGCAAAATTTCTAAGAGCAGTTTTATTCAATAGGTTTCATCCTTTATTCCTTGAATTCTATTTCTTTATTAGAATTAATGATGTCTTTTAATTTATTCGATAGTGTACTTACATACCTGTCTACGTCGGCTTCGGTCGATAAGGTGTTAACAGGAATCAATTCAGAGAGTTTTACTTGCTCTTTTTGTATCACAGGTGCTTCCACAACTGGGGCATCTGCAACTTGTTGATCTTCCCTTGATTTCTGTTCTTCTTCCTTTTTCTTTTGCCAAGCTTTGATTTCTCTTTGGATATTTTGAATAGCTTTCATTTTATACGTATTACTTTGTGTTACTGCAGCATCCACTTTATAAATATCCGTATAGAATTCTAATGATGCAAGCATATTTTCATAATAATGATCGATCTGCTGTTTTGTTTGATCTGAAACACCGTATTGACCAGCCTGTAAAGCTGCCTCATCATAATCGGATTGGATTTTCTTAGCAGCTTCACTTTTCTTTTCAGAAAGTACCGCCTCTATTTGTTCATCTAAAACATGAACAAGACTTGGTATATCTTTTATTTTTCCATATGGGATTGGATCATTCAAAATACCTTCCAACTGATTCATTGCCTGTTCCACTTCTGCTGTTTGAACATAATTTTTTACATCTTGAAACGTTTCTATAGCTGCTAATCCATTATCAAATATGCTCTGTTGATTCGAATGGAAGAAACTATGTACATATTGTATATCTTCAAACCAATCAAATAAATCATCTTCCAGCTCCTCTAGTTTTGTGAAGAATGCTAGATTATCAAGCCCTTTATCAAAGGCAGAGAAATATTCAAGTCCCTTATCAAGCAAACTCATACCTGGGTATTTATGACCTTTATAGTTAGTTTTGTAATCTTGAATCTCTTTTTCTTTTTTCTCTATTAGTTGACGAATGTCATGAATAAGTCCATCTTCATCATCTGCAATATCACGCTTATCGAATAAATCTTGTGTGATACTACGAGCAGTACGTAATAATCTTTCATCTACTTTTTTCCGTACGATGATAATGGCCTTATCCGCTTCATTCGTTCTCGTAAATGCAGTCATTAATGCGTTTGTATCTGTTTGTGATTCCAAATATTCTGCATTATAACGAATGCGGATATGTTGGTCTTTCAACAATTCAGCAATAATCTTGGCTATATCAAGTTCTCTCCAGCCATATGGTGCTTCCCCGAAACGATCGTACAATAGTTTAATCCTGATTTGTTTATTCAATTCAGCTTGCATTCGGATAAAGTCATCAATCATTTGCTTTGCTTGGGCGTTGGACTTGCCTAATTCAGCGTCATCTAATGTTAAGTTATCATAATCCGTAGCCAAAAATGCCTTTAAATCATTTTCTTGCTTCGTGAACTCTTGCATTAATGGTAGGTGCTGATACGTATTTTCAACAAGTAATTTTAGCGCTTCATTCATTTTTTCGTTAACAGACGATCCTTTAATATCCACTTGATTACCGTTAATGAAGAATGTAGCATTTTTGATCGCTTCTTCTAACAAGTGACGTCCTCTACGGCGCCGATTATTTGCTTCATCACGCTTATTGTTTAAAATATTTTGAATGTTAGCCGGCTGTTCATGATAATTTCGGCTTTTCCGATATTCCTCTATTTTTATCGCTTCTTCTATTTCTTCCACATAAGAACCAGCATCATCTAATCGAACAATGACTTCATTACCCGAGCCTGTAGACATCATCATTAGTTCTTGCTCGCTTTTATCGTAGTGATCGGAAAGCGATGAAATGATATGGACACCAATACTCGCTGATTGGTTGCCAGAATAAGTGTCATCCATTTTTTTATTAAACGGAAAATCATACATCTTGGAGTAGCTATATTTATTCATGCTATATAAATCCTGATAAATATATTCAGAAAGTACTCTCCTGATAGCTGTCTCTTCGACAGTGATTTCCTTAATCTCTCTGTTCACATCTTGTTCATCATCCGTTAAGAAAATATATTCTTCGCCATTCTTTTGGATTAATGTTTGATTGATTAATTTTCTCAAAGAGGTCTTTATTTTTTCTTTTAATTGTAGTTTATCTTCATCAATATGTGTGACCATTAATGTAGCGATATTATCGATGTTAGCTGGCATTTCTTTCACATATTTAACCATAAACAGAACCTTCAAAAGATCATTGTTGAAGGAATCATCACTTAAATCAGGATTTATTGCAGCACCTTCGATGACCCGATAAACAATTGGCTGTAAAAACTCTTGAATTGTATCATAGAAAGCATAAAAAGGAATCAAAGTCCCCTGGTTTTCCTTCATAAAGCGAATACCTGCTTCACGGTACGCGGATAGCATCGAACGTTCCCCTTCTGATATATGTTTTTCCGATGCACTGTGCTTCCTTATTTGTTCGAATACTTTCTGCAGCAAATTAAACTGGTAGGGGATAAATGGATAAATGTCAGCAAATTCCTTTGCATCTGCATAACCTGTAAATGCAGCTGTTCCATCCCCACGAAAACTAATTGTATTCCTTAATATCGCGCCTTTATCTGGATATATCGCTTTCAACGTTTCTTCTGCATAGTCTTTTTTCTCTAATATACGTTTTTGGATGACTTCATCGACAGATACAGACGACAGAGATAGTCTTGTATCAAAACGACCTTGAATTCTAGAAAAATCGTCTCCTTTTACTTTTACAATGGAATCAATACTTTCCTGAGAAGTCACTATCACCCACGCCCGGCCTTCACAAAGCGCGCCTAGATTCTCTGTCACTGTTTGTAAGTTCAACATTAAGTCTCGACGATCTCCTATGTATTGGCCAATCTCATCTACTAAAAAGACCAACCGAAAATTAGGTTCTTTTTGTTTGATATACTTATTGACATCTTCCGCAAATTTCTCAATACTTATATCAATATTTTCTACGCCATGATTTAACCATGTATCCACTGAAGCATCCGTCATGTCTGTCGCACTCGTTAAAGCTTCTTTAATATAATGGGTATCAAAATAGAATGAATTGCGTCGATTTTCCCACGGCTCACCAGCTATTTCTGCAAAAGCTTTTTTAAATGCATCTAGCTTGCCTTCTTCATCGAGATATTTCTCCATTTCTGCAACTGCCAGATTATCGCCATAGTAACCACGATGTTCATAAAACACTTTTAGTAAAACTCGTAAAATGGCATCTTCTTTCGATTTATTATCTAGTGGACTTTTAGAGTCGATATTAAATAGAATAGTTTCTGTCGGAATATTGGCGGTTCTTTTCATGTTTGCATAAACGAGAGGATCTGATATTTTATCTTCAAAAAAATCTATTGGCTCCTTTGGCTGCTTTAGCTGCTCTCCCTTTACCTCTTCATTTTTTAATAAGTAGGATAATATTTTTAGGAAATGAGACTTACCCGAGCCAAAGAAGCCCGAAATCCAAACCCCGACCTTATCTGTTTTACCATTAATTCCTCGTGTGTAGTTCTCATAAAATTTAGAGAAATGCTTATGTAATTCTCGAGTGACAACATATTCCTCCAGCTCTTGAATAACGTCATCCTCACTTGTCTGATCAGCTTTTATCACACCACGAATGTCTCTATCAATGTCTTTTTCAAACATCTCTTTAATAATCATTGATATCCTCCTTTATGATCTACTAATGGAAAGGCACGATAGTAATTATCATCCTTAAATTTCCCGAACAATCGTAAAGACTGACCATCATATTGTCCTGGATAAAACATAATGACTGGTACTTTGTCCACTTTTTCCTGTAAATTATTTAAAATCGTATGAGAGCGAACAAATGGATAAACTTTGCCTACTCCGGTGATAAAAATAACGTTATGATTCTCTATTTGTTGATCCATTTTTTCTAAAAAGACCTCTGGCTTAGCAAATGCCATTAATGATTTAAGTAAATGATCATGTCCCTGATTCTCCTCCATGTCAAAGATACGATCAATAATGTTTTTTTCTTTCGCCAAATCTAGAAGCATCTTATATAAATCAAATTCAATGACTTTTCGATTATACATGTCATGACTGAACTTTCTTTGTAAGGATTGGATTTCATCTCTCACCACCAGCTCATGCTTCGGGTCATAATCAAATATATAATAGCCTATTTCGTTTCCTAAACCGCGGCCTTCAATAAATTTATCTTCTAGTATTTTTCCTTCGATTTTATCTAAACGATTATTTATGTTTGTCATACAATCCCCTCAACATCACCCATAGCTTTTAAATATTCTATATCTCCAATTTGAACTAAATGATGCTTTAGCCATTCATCTACCAATAATGGTTTTAACTCACGTGATTTCAGGTCTTTCAGCATTCCTGTTTCGAGTAGAACCTTGTGATATGTACGTTTTAATTTCATTAAGGTAGAGTCTGCAAGATTATTTATAAAATCGGATTGTTCTGCCTTTGATACAAAAAACACATTGACATTTTTCACTTCCAGTATGCCAGTATCATTCTCTAGACAATCTCTTACAACTTCTTGCATAAACTCATAAAATAACTGATCTACTTTCATAATTGAATACAAGTTAATCACTTTTCCAACATCAATTGGTTCGTCCTTTACCATCTGCCTCAAATTTGAATCCAGTGCATTAACCCGATTTAGCAGGAAACCAATTGCTCTTTTTAAACTAGATGTTTTGTTGTATTGAAATACATTTTCTTCTAAAACCTTTTCTTTAATTTCTTTATCATTTAATCCTTCTATTTTGAACCCGACTATTTGCTTGAATTCAAACATCATGAAACCAGATCCAGTAATTGAAGTTGTATATTTTTTTTCCAAGGCCATAAAGGACTCCTTCCGTTATTGCTATTTGTATATATTATTATAATGAGCGACATAACAACTTACAAAATGCATTACTATTTACTTATTCATTATTTTAAGCACAAATAACTATAAACACAATGCAAAGACTTTACCATGTCGGTTTCCAGATGCATCAACTCTATTCTACCAAAAAAGAAAGGGAACTGGTTTTCGGTATACGTTTTTTTGCACACCCTCTATTCTATGTCATCTTATTATTTCTAATCTTTACTCTGCTTTACTTCCTCCACTGTTCCATAATCCACCACATATCCCAAATGTACGGCTTCCCATAAGTAATACACGGCAATAGAACGATATGGTTTCCATAGTTCCGACTTTTCCACCAATATATTTCGGCGCTCAGATTTTTCTGTTTTGTATAGCCACTGGGCAGCTCGCTGAAGACCAACATCATCGGCAGCAAGAACATCCTGCCTTCCTAGT
>DATGTS010000018.1:0-6801 GCA_035301745.1 Candidatus Avamphibacillus sp. | reverse complement strand
CCAATAACCTCCCGAAAAAGAAGATCATCCCATTTTAATGGTTCAAAATCCTTACGGACGACCTTTAAACCGAAAATCATTTTCCCAAGTGTTTGTCCATAGAATTTTGTCATCAATACAAAATACAAATACAAAACAATGGTGCTCAGTATCCCAGTTACAGTCCAAAAGCCAACATCAATCTGGGCACCATCATTAATAAACTTAAATGGTATTAGCAGTATCCCATTGATACATGAAACAATAATCAAATCTACGGTATAAGCCCAAAAACGCATCCAAAAACCGGCAGGGCGTCTTTCGTGATATGCTTCATTTGTTAATATAACATCTTGTGTTCCTTCCATGATAGCACCCCCTTATTTAGAATATAGGTACATTGCACGTGGCGCATTGGATTCTCTTAACATATTTTGAAAGTTAAACAAATCAGCTTCTTTTCCTAATAAATTTTTTACTGAAACACCCAATACAGAACCAAAGTTAAAACCAACTTCATACTCAACAACACGTGAATCTTTCCATCCGTAATCTTCTTCCATCATCGCAATCGTATCGTCAAGCGAACCAAGTTCATCAACAAGACCATTTTCCTGTGCTTGTTTTCCAGTATAAACACGACCATCTCCAAGACGTCTTACTTCTGATTCAGACATTCCGCGCCCATCAACGATAATTTGTACAAATTCATCATACATTTCATCAATCATGGACTGTAGGATATCACGTTCTTCATCCGTCATTTTACGTGATGCGGACATAATGTCTTTATGTTTTCCACTTTTAATTGTATTAAAATCAATACCATATTCATCCGCTAAATCGCTAAAATTAATTGATTCCATAATGACACCAATAGATCCTGTTAGTGTAGCTGGATGTGCAACTATTTTTTCAGCTGGCGCAGAAATATAGTACCCTCCAGATGCTGCCATATTGCCCATACTGACGTAAACCGGCTTATTATATTCTTCTTGAATTTCAATCACTTTATCGTGAATTTCTGCACTTTCCACTACTCCACCACCAGGTGAATTTACATTAATAATAATACCATCAACACTGTCATCTTCAGCAGCATTATCTAAAACTTTTAAAAAACGTTTATAATTATTCATTCCAGCGTTGATAAACTGATTTGCCTCCACATCCTGAATAACTCCTTCAAGTGAAGCGACAACAATTTTTTCTCCGCCAAATCCCGCTTCGATTTCTTTTTCCTTAAATTCATTTAGATTTAGTAATTCATCCCAATCTGTCGCTGCAACATTTGCCCCAAACTGGGAAATGATTGATACAACAAAAAGTACCGCTGCCCCTAGTAGAGCAAACCAACGCTTTTTATTCATTAAAAAACCTCCATTCATTCTTTAACCATTTTTACCCAAGTATTCTTTATGTATTCGATGGAATCATCCCAAGCTGCTAGCGTTTCTCCAATATAGTATAACGTCACCATTAAATTAATGCTATAACTTGATGATTTTTTTATTATTTCAAGAAAAACAGTAAAAAAGATGACCTCGAACATATCAAGACCATCTTTTTCAGTTAGTTTATTGTTTCTAAATCGTTTATTCCTTTTTATCTGGAAATAAGTAGCTAAACACAATACCAAATATGGCAGCTACGAAAAAGGTGGAAAATCTAGACGTAATCACTTCATCAAGCCCCGTGCTAATCCATACAACTGTAAAAATAAATCCTGAGATAATTGTTGCAATAAGTCCAACACTTGAATATCTTCTCCAGAAAAAAGTCATTAGAATTGCAGGTGATAAAGTCCCTCCAACTCCTGCCCATGCCCAGCTAACAACTAAATAAAGTAAAGATTCGGAAGTTAAAGCAATAATCATACCAATAATTCCAACAACAAGTATGGTGAGTCTTGAGATCATAACAAGCTGTCTATCCGTTAATTTCATACCTATTGTTTTATGAATAATATCTTCACTCACTGAACTTGTAACAACCATGAGTTGCGAGTTCGCCGTTGTAATGATGGCTGCCATTATCCCCGCTAATAATAGACCTGCAATCCATGGTGGCATTAGATCAATAATCATAAACGGTAAAATTGTCTCCACATCTGCAAACGATCCTTGCTGATATAATGCAATTGCTGCCAATCCGATTAAAAAAGCTCCTGTATAAGCAAGCACGGTCCAAATAATGGCCACGGTAATCCCTTGTTTTGCTTCTTTATCATTTTTTAGTGCCATAAATCGTGCACTTAACTGTGGCTGACCTCCCAAATAGCCAAAAAACCAAGAAAAGTTATTAAAAAATAAAACACCGAGTGCAAAGCCTGTTGTTCCACCCATCCAGGAACTAAATGAACTCCCTGCTGTAGTCAGTGATTCACTAATCGATAAATCATTCGAACTGATGTAGACTAAAGCTACAATAGGTAAAACACATAAGGTAATCAGCATCATGACACTTTGAATCATATCCGTCCATACAACGGATAAAAATCCTCCGAAATAGGCTGTTGCTAGAATAACAATCGTTGCAATAATAATCCCGGTTGTCTCGCTTAAATTAAATGTTGTAAGAAATAACTTACCAGCTCCTGCCATTTGGGCACCTAAGTAAAACATGAAGAAACTTGCTATTAATATACTCGCAATCCACCGAATCATATTCGCTTTTGCATGAAATTTAACAGCTAAATAATCTGGCAAAGTTAACACACCATATTCATCCGCTTCTTTTCTAAAACGACGTGCTAACACGAGCCAGGAAAAAATTATTCCTGATGCAATACCTGCTGCAACCCAGATGCCTGATAAACCAGTCGTAAAAACAAATCCTGTAAACCCAAGCAATAACCATGCAGATTCACCTGTTGCTCTTTCGGAAAAGGCTAACACCCAACCAGGCAGTTTCTTTCCACCTAATAGAAAAACAGAATGACTCATTTTCGTTCGACTCATTACATAAGCAATTCCTATCATAGCGACAAAATAAAGAATAAATTCAAAAAGAATAACCGTATTCATCTCAAGTAAAAACCTCCTTCTTTGTACTAATAAAAATAAGACTTTATTGGTAGCGCTTACATTTTATGGCTAATAGTCCACTCCTTTCGTAAAACTATGAATAAATTGGATCGTGTTTAATAAGCGGACAAATGGAAGTAGATTTTAAGATATTGACTTTTATAGTGCAGCGATTATTTTTTCTTATTAGTAAAGTATGTCCGGCATTGACAATTCAGAACGTAATATAAGCAGAACAAAAGCCTGGGGCTCCCTTACAGGCTAAAAGATGACACGAGAGCAACCCCGAGCTACCTACAACACGCAAGGCATTATCGTATGGAGGCGAAGGAATTCTCGTTAGTCGGCTGGTCGTTGAAGCTGCACGTGGCTGTTTCTGTTATGCCCATTTATCCACAGGTTTAAAATATTCACACTTCTATGATGACCGGTATACTCATTTTCCGTTTTGATCTTCATTCATCAGATCTCCATAAAGGGATATTTTCTCATGTTGTACTCTAATTTAGATAATACGCTAGGTATTTGCAGAAAATTGCGGGTTATTTTAATTTAATGATGTCCCATCCGATTTAAAACGGACTGACACTCTTTAAGCACTTTTGCTTTTAAAAATTAATCCCTTTATTATTTATATATGCCATGAAGGCAGGGGGTGAATTGTAATTACTAAAGTGTTTAATCAAAATTCATCAAGTGTAGGTGTCGCTGAAAAAATTACTTTCAGGGAGCCGACTGCGGATGATGGAAGTGAAATGTTTCGCATCGTTGAAGAATCAAAAGTACTCGATGTGAACTCATCCTACAGTTACTTGATGTGGGGGAAATATTTTAATAAAACATCTATAGTTGCTGAACTAGGCGATCAATTAATTGGTTTTGTTTCTGGCTTCTTACAACCTAATGCACCAGATACTTTATTTGTTTGGCAAGTTGCGGTTGATCCCGATCATCGCGGGAAAAAATTAGCAACCAGACTAATTGAACAACTTTTAGAAGAACAAAATGAAAAGGCTGTACATTATTTAGAAGCAACAGTTACACCAAGTAACATTCCGTCTAGTAAACTATTTAAAGGAATTGCGAAAAAGTTCGAGACCGATTGTGTTATTTCTGAATGTTTTTCAGAGTCACAGTTCCCCGATTCATCACACGAACCAGAAATGACATATCGAATTGGTCCTTTTTAAAACAAGAACAAATTAAAATTAAAATAGGAATTAAAAATTTTTTGGAGGTATGTAAACTTAATGTCAACTGTTACAGAACAACCCAAGGTAGATTTAAATGTTTTTAAGAAACATGAATCTGAAGTAAGAAGTTATAGCCGTAGTTTTCCAACTGTATTCAACAAAGCAAAAGGCTATAAACTATGGGATATGGATAATAAGGAGTATATTGATTTCTTTGCCGGTGCCGGAACATTAAATTATGGCCACAACAATGATGCAATGAAAAAAATTCTCATTGACTATATTGAAGCCGATTCCGTAACTCATAGTTTAGATATGGCAACGGTTGCTCGCGGTGAATTTTTAAAGCGTTTTAATGATGTTATTTTAAAACCGCGAAAACTTGATTATAAGGTAATGTTCCCTGGACCTACTGGAACAAATACAGTAGAAAGTGCTTTGAAACTTGCAAGAAAAGTGACGGGCCGTGAAACAGTAATGAGTTTTACAAACGCATTTCACGGAATGACAATTGGTTCGTTATCTGTGACAGGTAACTCCTTTAAACGAAGCGGTGCAGGAGTTCCACTAAGTCATACCGTTTCATTACCATTTGACAATTATTTGGGCGATGATAGCTCAATTGATTATATAACGCGTTATCTAGAAGACAGTGGAAGTGGGGTTTCCTTACCAGCTGCGATCATCCTAGAGACCGTCCAAGGCGAAGGTGGTATTAATGCGGCAAGTGATAAATGGTTGCAAAGTATCCAAAAAATATGCAGAAGATTCGATATATTGCTAATCATTGACGACGTTCAAGCTGGATGTGGACGTACTGGTACATTCTTTAGTTTTGAACGTGCTGGAATTGAACCAGATATTGTATGTCTCTCTAAATCAATTGGTGGATATGGTCTGCCAATGGCATTAACTCTATTTAAGCCTGAGCTTGATATTTGGGGACCTGGTGAACATAACGGAACATTCCGTGGCAACAACTTAGCATTTATTGCCGCTACGGAAGCTTTATCTTACTGGGAAAATGACCAGTTCACAAAAGAAATCGATCAAAAAGCAGAGCTAATAAATTCTTTTACTGAACATGTTGTTAATGAATATAAAGAATTGAAAGCTGAAAAACGTGGTCGTGGAATGATGCAAGGTGTTGCCTGTGGACTAGATGGTATTGCAGGAAAAATCTGTGAAGAAGCTTTTAACAGAGGCCTGCTCATGGAAACTTCTGGGCCAAATGATGAAGTTTTTAAATTCTTGCCACCTCTTATTATTGACGAGGAAGGTTTGAAAAAAGGGTTTGACATTATCGAAGACAGTATCAAAGCTGTTTTAAATAAATAACAGGGGGATTTTTGATGATTGTAAGAACATTAGATGAAATTTTAGATACAGAAAATGATGTAAAAGCTGAAACATGGGCAAGTCGTCGCCTTTTACTTAAAGATGATAATATGGGGTTTTCTTTTCACGATACGATTATTTATGCAGGAACAGAAACTCATATTTGGTATAAAAACCACCTAGAAGCTGTTTATTGCGTAGGTGGAGAAGGTGAAATCGAAACCGTTTCAGACGGGAAAGTCTATCCAATTAAAGATGGCACAATGTACGCACTAGACAAACATGATGAGCACTACCTGCGTGCAACGAAGGATTTGAGAATGGTTTGTGTGTTTAACCCACCACTTACAGGCCGAGAAACACATGATAAGGATGGAGTATACCCTCTAGTAGAAAGCTAATATGTTCATTAACCCCCACTCGCCCCTTGAGTGGGGTTGCTTATCTAAAAACGTATATTTTTTTACTTGTGCGTAACTTTAAACAAGCCAAAATCCCAAGGAGGATAAAGTATATGAATGACGATGGTCGTTGTAACACATGGAATGGGATTTGCCCGTGAAGTAGGTGACCGTGTACTTTTTATGGATAAAGGCGTCATTGTTGAAGAAAATAATCCCGAAAAGATTTTTACAGAAACAGAGTCAGAACGTACCAAAGTATTTTTGAATAAAATAATATAAAAAACATTTTTAACCAATAGACTATTCTAATCATAGTTAACCCATCCTATTTAGAATAGTCTATTTTCCTATCATATTATAACAAAAATTCATGTTCAATGACTTCCAAAGTCCTAACTTAATAGGTATAATGTTTCAATTTGTATAAATTCTATTTTAATAACCGCTATTATTGTTTATACTCATATATAATTCTCAAATAATTTTAGAGAAGGATTTAATATTAAATGAGGGATTTATGATGGATGATACATACCAAATTAAAGTATTAGAAAATGATATATCAATATTAAAGGGACAAATAGCAGATAATAACACAGACATTTCCAGATTAAAAAAGGCAAAAAATAAAATCATTTCCGGTCAAGATCATCTATATAAAACACAATCACTTGCTGCAAAACCTACACTTTCACATAAGGAATGGAAAGGTAATCATGCTAATGAGTTTTTGGAAGTCAGGGACATGATGGAACAGGAATTTAAAACAATTGTAAATCTGCAAATTGAAGTGTTACTGGATAAAATAGCTATTAAAATATCCCAATTAGAAGAATTAAATACAGCTTTCAAAAACAAAAT
>DATGTS010000017.1:0-14283 GCA_035301745.1 Candidatus Avamphibacillus sp. | reverse complement strand
ATTTAAAACACCAATGACGTCCAAGAAGACAATGACAATGGCAACAGGAACAACATATTTAATAATCATAAACCATAATGCAAATATTTTTTTACCTAATTTAGATCCATAACTTATTTCTTCAAGTAACACTTTCCGTGGAACTTTAAACGCTGTAAAAATAGCGATAGCGAACGCTCCGATCGGCATTAGGATGTTGGATACGAGATAGTCCGATAAATCAAACATTGTTTTATCAAAAATCGTAAAATCACTTAACAAGCCAAAAGAGAGAGCGGACGGGATACCTGCAAGGAAAATGAGGATCCCCACAATCCATGTAGTTTTCTTGCGTGTTTCATTTTTACCTTGCGTTACGGCTGCAACGATAATTTCAACCATTGAAAAAGCTGAAGTAAACGTTGCAAATAAAAATAAGATCAAAAATATAAATAGAAAAATTGCGCCTAATGGCATTTGATTAAACACAGCGGGTAGCACAACAAACAATAAACCCGGTCCCTCGGCAGGTTCAAGTCCAAATGAAAATACCGCTGGGAAAATCGCTAGTCCAGCTAAAATAGAGATTAATATATTCATCGATACTATAGTGAAAGCAGATTTAGGTAAATCCTCTTTCCTTGATAAATAAGAACTATATGTAACCATGACGGACACTCCAACACTAATGGAGAAGAATGATTGTCCCAGGGCAAATAAAATGGTTTTAGAATTTAGATTTGAAAAATCAGGATATAAGAAAAAAGAAATACCTTCACTAACGTTATCTAATGTTAAGGAATTGATAATTAAAATGATAAAAGCTATAAATAAAGCCGGCATCATAATTTTACCTGCGCGTTCAATTCCTTTTTGAATCCCTTTGGCTACAACTAGAATCGTGATAACCATAAAAATAAATTGTGCTATAACTGTTATGTAAGGATTGGCAATTAAATCATCAAAGAGCACGCCATATTCATTTCCAGGAAGCCCTGATAAATGACCTGTGATGGTTTGAAATAAATAAATCAGAATCCAGCCACCTACTACACTGTAAAAGGATAAAAGTATAAAACATGTTATCATTCCAAGAATCCCGACATAATGCCACTTTGAATGAGGTGCAAAAGTCGTGTAAGCTCTTAAAGCATCTTTTTGTGCCCCCCGACCAATGATAAATTCTGCGAGTAAAATAGGCATGCCGATGAAAATGGTGAAAATAATAAAGATAAAAAAGAATGCGCCTCCACCAGATATACCAGCCATGTAAGGGAACTTCCAAATAGCCCCCAGTCCAATTGCAGACCCAGCCGTTGCTAATATAAAGCCTATTTTCGATGTCCATTGTTCCTTAGATTCTCTCATTGAACTCTCCTTGTCTATAATTTAAGTATGAATACTATTATATTGAATAGACGAAAATATTAAAAGGAAGAATATTAGAAAGTGAAAGTTATGCAGCCCACTCTTACGTAGTTTATCCTACACCTAGGTGAAAATTTCTCAATTTGAAGATGTTTTTTTCGTTACTTGACCTTTCGACGATGAGTTTAATAGGACAATTCCACCTATTATTAATGCAATCCCAGATAGTTTGAAGGTGCTTAAAGCTTCATTCCATACAAGGATGCCGATTAAAGCAGTTAAAGCTGTTCCTGCCCCTGCCCAAATCGCGTAAACTAAACTTAAGGGGATTGTTCGAAGACTTAATGATAATAAATAAAATGAAAGTCCGTACCCGAAAGTGACTCCTATAGATGGTAATAGAATCGTAAATCCCTCAGACATTTTGAGCATTGCTGTTGCAAAAACCTCCCCAACAATAGAAAGTGTTAAAAATGTATAGCTTTTCATAATGATTCCTCTTTCTTTTTAAAAATTAATATATTTCACCAATATTCATGAGGACAACCCCGCCAATAATTAAAACTAATCCAAAGAGCTTGCGAAAATTAGTTTTCTCTTTAAATATAGTGATTCCTGCCAAAGCAGTTAATGCCGTTCCTAATCCTGCCCAAATCGCATAAGCAAGTCCAAGAGGGAGGGACCTTAGTGATAAGGCTAAACCATAGAAAGCTAATCCATATCCAACGATGACCCCGAGGGTAGGTAAGATTTTTTTAAATCCATCTGTAGCTTTTAGCGTTGTACTACCTGCGACTTCACTAAGAATAGATAATCCTAATATGATATAAGCACTCATCATGATTCCCCACCTTCTGTCATTTCTAATAATGGTTGAATGACTTCATTTATTTTTTCTTTTTCAAGGGGAGCTATATTTAACATTTTCGAATAGTAAATTCCATCTAAGGCTAAACGAATAATATTTGCAGTTACTGGATTTATTTTGTCATTTTCTAATTTTTTCAGGATAACATCATAGCTTTTAGAAATTTGTTTAGCTATGTCAGCTTCCAAAGAAGATGTTGCGAGAATAGCTGCATTTAGCTCACCATTATGTTCCAAGTCATATTTTGCTGCTTTGATTAATGAACGTGTCCATTTACCTGTCTCATTCGGATCATTTTCGGCATATTTATAAAATTGATTAGAATATTCATCAAAAATGTATTGCGCTAATCCTTTGATTAGCGATTCCTTATTTGGAAAATGATATAGTAACCCGCCTTTGCTAATGTTGGCTTTTTCGGCCACACCATCTAAAGTGAGTGCTCTTAATCCATGATCAAGTATAATTTGCTTTGTAGCATCTAATATAAGACGACGTTTCAGATAGGCTTTTGACGTCATAAATTTCTCTCCTTATTGCTTAATATTTAATACTCATTATTGTACCGTCTGGACGGTTTTTTAGCAAAGGCTGAGGTGTTATACTTGTATCAAGTATAACAAGGCTTTCACGATCGGTGGCCCACTCCCTTTTATTTCTTAGGAAAGAAGAGGGGGGCTGGCAGTATTTGACGTATTGATTGTCGCTATGGCTCTTAGCACTAATTATATCTGTGCTATTGTTTCACCATAAAAAATAACCACCCTAGCCTGACGTGCTTTTTACGGTGGTTATTTTAATCCAAATGGTGAGTCGCCCCTTCAAAGGGCTGTTACATAGTTTATTATAATTTTCTAGTTTTTTATATATTCACTTTGAAGAAAGTAAACTTTTTAGAATATGCTACAAAATATTGGTAACAGTATTCTTATGCCCCTTTTTCTTTATGCTCTTCATATAAATCTTTACATACTTTTGGCGCAGTCCAAAATGTTGTCAATAATAGGAAAACAACAGGCACAGCGGTTACCACAATAAATGATTGCAATGCATTGATACTACCCTCGCCGATTGAGACTAATACAATAGCAACGGCACCCATGAGCAATGCGAAAAATGCTCTTAGGGAACGCGGTGGATTCCCATCACCTGAAATTGCCATGGAAATTGTTAATGACATGGAGTCTGTCGTTGTTAATACGAAAATAATCGTTGCTAGTAAAAACAAAAATCCAAAAATGACGCCAAACGGTAATTGCTCAGCGATTGCCATCATCGCAGCGGGAGGTCCAGCTTCATCTAAAGCCATTGATACAGAACCAGGAATATCTAACTCTTGGAAGATTCCCGTTCCACCTACAACAGTAAACCAAAACGTTGCAATGACTGGTGCTATAATTGCTACTGCTAAAACAAGTTCTCGGATGGTTCGTCCCCGCGAAATTCGGGCTGTGAAAATGGCCATCATTGGACCATACCCTATAAACCACGCAAAGAAAAATACTGTCCATGATCCAAGCCATGCTTCATCACTTCGGAAAGTATTGAATGGTATGAATTGATCAGCATATAGACCAAATGCTTCAAAATAATTATTAAAGATAAATAATCCTGGACCAAGCAATAACACACCAATAATTAACCCAAGTGCTAAGAGAACATTAAAACTACTTAAAAATTGAATCCCTTTATGAATCCCTGTTACAGCAGAAATAGCTGCACCAATAACTAATAAAATAATAATCGTGATGTGAAGACTTAGTGAATCAGATATTCCCGTTAAGGAACTAATTCCATAGCCTGCTTGTAAACCTAAGAATCCAATGGGTCCAATTGTTCCAGCAGCGACAGAGATAATTGAAAATGAATCAACGATTGTTCCAAAAATGCTTTTTTTCATAATTTTCTCACCAAATATTGGATATAAAAATGCTCTTGGTTTTAACGGCATGCCTTTATGGTAATGTGCATACATTAATACGATTGTGCCTAACGTTCCTAGAATTGCCCAGGATAGAAACCCCCAGTCAACAAAGCTCATTGCTAATGCAGGTACAACCGCTTCTGGTGATCCAGCTTCGATCCCAGAAAAATGAGGTGGTACCGTTAGAAAGTGACTTAACGGCTCGGCAGCTGCCCAAAATACTCCTCCAGCTGCTAATAGTGTACACATAATAATCGAAATCCATTTAAATGTGCTCATTTCAGGCTTATTCATATTTCCCAAGCGGATTTTTCCATATTTAGAAAATCCTAATACTAATGCGATAAAAAATGTACCTAATAAGACAAATTGATAAATTATTCCAAAGTAAGTGGCCGATAATCCAAATAAATAATCAACCATATTTGCAACAAAGTCGGCATTAATAAGTGCGATTATCACAAAAAGTATTAATACACCACCACTTATAATAAATGTTGGTAAATCTAGTGAAACTTTATTTTTTGGTGAATCTTTCATTATTTCTTTTTCCTCCGATTTTAATTTTACTTATTATTTCTTATCATTTAAGGATGTTCTTTAATTTAATTTTCTACCTCTTGTGATAACCCCCCCAGATACCGGTAAATTCATTAGAAATCTTGTCTAAAATAAAGAATGGAATTACGCTTCAGGAAAAGAAGCATAATTCCATTGGGTTAATATACTAAAGCAATTTAGCTCTTTTGTAAACAAGAAAATGAAGTTTATTTTTTCAGTTTATTTCCATGGCGATTAAAGAGAATGGGAATGGTAAAAACAAGCCGGTACTTTACATAGGTGAACCTTTATCCTTCTGCATAACTTTTTATATTATTGTCGAAGCTTAAATGCAGGGAAGGTGTTAACTATGGTATTAGTATCACTTATTATTTTAATTGGTATGATTGTTCTCTTTGTTGAAGAAAAGAATAAAATGATCACAGTGTATAAAACGGGTGAAGATGGTATAACAGATTCTCATGAAATATTTTGGTTATTAAAAAACAATAAACTTCATCCAGTTTATTCTGCACCGATTAATTGGCAAGCTACTTTTTGGTTTGGAAGAGGACAGAATAATGTTCAGATTTTCGTACATAAAAAGAATGAAGAAAGGGCTCGCGAATTAATGATGCATTATCGAGCAGAGCAAAGAAGAATAAACAAAAATATTGAAAAAGAACGAGAAAAAAGTAGGGAGCTTTTCCTTGGAAACTAAACGAATGAACGGTGCCAGGTACCGACACAATTCAGAATTGTTCATGTACCTGGCACTTTCTTTGCACTTTCTTTACGTTTCCGGAATAATTGTCAGGCCAATGGTTCGCATCGTTGCATCTTCTTCTATGTTTTTACTTTTATCCTTATAATATTTCATCAATAGGTCGTTTAAATCTTTTTGAAAGTCTTTGAAGGTTTCGTCATCAAGCTTTAATTCTACAAGGGAAAAAGTGGAACGATCGACTGAATTACTTTTTTCTAAATTCGATAGATAACTTTTATACTGGTTCAAGAGTGATAATTGATAATAAGAATAGTAATTAATTTTTTCGTCAACAGATGCTTCATTCCACTCATCACTACTAAGAAGTGCCTCATCTTCATTTAAGGTATTATGGGATAGATGAGTTAAAAGATATTGATATCATGGCTTTTCTTCCGATTATTTTACCAATGGTAGGTATTGGATTGATTTTAGTTTTGACTGCACTTATTGATCTTTATAGGAATCGTGAGACAAGAGAAGATGTATTAAAATGGGCGCTTATTATTATTTTTGCCAATACAGTTGGTTCGATATTGTACTTTGTTATTGGAAGAAAGGATCGTGGTGGGAAGTGAAGTTAGAAATAAAAAATGTTGCCAAGTCGTTTTAAAAAAAACAGCTGTTCATCATTTTTCAATGGAAATCGATTCAGGTGAGTGTGTTGCTTTAGCAGGGCCGAATGGAGCGGGAAAATCGACACTTATTAAACTAATTGCGGATATGATGAATCCCGATATAGGGGAAGTTTTACTTAACGGGAAAAAAATCTCAAAAATGAAAAAGGAAATTGGCTATCTGCCACAATATCCCAACTTTTTTCCATGGATGACTGCGAAGGAAACATTAACGTTTATGGGACAATTATCTGGTATTCGAAAGGATAAATTGGTGGGAGCGATTCCAGAAGTAGTGTCAAAAGTAGGTTTAAGTGGAGAAGAGAATTCTAAGGTTGGAACATTTTCAGGTGGCATGAAACAAAGGCTAGGGATTGCTCAAGCTTTATTACATAAGCCATCCTTAATTTTAATGGATGAACCCGTGTCGTCTTTAGATCCAATTGGAAGAAGAGAAGTATTAAACATTATCAATGAAATTAAGGAAGAAACAACCGTTTTGTTATCAACACATATATTAAGTGATGCAGAAGAAGTATGTGAGAGGTTTGTCATTATAAAAAACGGGGAGAAAATGGAAGATACAACAATGATGGAGCTGTTAAGAAAAAATAATAAGAATAAGTTGCACTTTAAAATTACTGAAAATGGTAAATGTTGGGAAAGGAAAATTGAAAAGTTAGACTATGTAAAAGGTGTGGAGTTATCTGGAAATAGCGTTAAGGTGGAAGTGAATGATGTCGGTTTAAACAAGAATATGCTGCTCGAACATGCGTTAGAAAACAATGTAAATCTTGTAAAGTTTGAAATTGACAACGAATCCCTTGAGGAAATATTTTTAAAGTTGGTGGTAGAAAAATGAATCAGTTTACCGTGTTAGCCAGGAAAGAATTGGTTCAAATGGTGAGGGAAATGAAAGTTGTTTGGTTACCAATTGTCTTTATTTTATTAGGCATCACTCAACCAATTATGAACTATTACTTGCCCTCGATATTAGAAATGCTTGGTGGGGGACAGGGAATTTCGATTGATCTGAGCCTAGTTACACAAACTGGGGGCGAAGTACTTGCTAGTACATTAGGTTCCCAGTTTGACCAATTAGGAGTCATCATCATCATTGTTTCGATGATGGGGATTGTGCAGTCTGATAAAGCGAATGGGATGTTAGCTTTCATTCTTACAAGACCTGTTAGGGTTAGCTCTTACATTGGTGGGAAAATTTTCTCCCATTATCTCTTCATCGCATGTAGTGTAACGTTTGGGTACATTGCTTCATATTTGTATACTTACATTTTATTTACAGAGGTTCCTTTAACAGATTTAATTGTAGCATTTCTTTTTTACCTTCTGTGGGTTTTATTTATTGTTTCATTTACAACAATGATGAGTACTATTTTTAATAGCCAGGGAATTATTGCATTAATCTCAATTGTATTTCTTTTGGGATGTCGAGTGATTGTTGGCTTAAATCCTATCCTTGATCATATAAATCCAGCTAGCATGAGCACATATGCGATGGAAATACTAATTTCCGGGACATGGAGTGTAAATGTCATATGGAATATAATGATAACTCTTATATTATCGGCGTTAGCAATTAATGTTTCAAACATTTGGATTACTGGAAAAAAGTATAGGGTTAATTAGCAGGGGTGACGATATCATGGATAGAAGACAGAGAAAAAACAGATGTAAAATAATCGTTTATTTTACATCTGTTAGCTTTTTAAACATTTCTGTATGTTTTGTTACAAGGGAGAGTATACGATTTGTCTATTTTAACGCCGCTTTATTTTCGTTAAGATTGAGATTCGTTTATTGTAAAAAATGAATCCACCAATTCATCTGTAACATCGGATAATTGCTTGTACTCATAATCTGGATTTCGGTCTTTATCAACTAGAACGGAGCGAACACCTTCATAAAAATCTCCATGTTTCATAAAGTTACTGGCGATGGTTAAATCGTTGTCCAAACACTCTCCAAATGATTTCCCTTCACCTTTTTTCAATTGTTTTAAGGTGACTTTTAAAGAGACCGGTGATTTGGAAAGCATGTTTTCTTTTGTCTTCTGTGCAAAATCACTTGAATCGAATTCTAGTGATTTGATAATTTCTTCAACGGTATCGTATTTAAAATGTTGGTCGATTTTTTCCTGTAGTTCCTCTAGATTCTCTGCTGGGGTTTCGCGTTTTTCCGCAAAGGATTCAACAAGCTGATTCAGATTCTCTTTAGGATTTGTTTCATGCCAGTTCGTTGCTTTGATTTCTTTAAGTAAGTTAAATAATTGTTCTTTTGGCATATAATAATCGGTTCCATTGATATAAAGAACGTCAGACGCTGTTAAAACTTTAGCATTTAGAGCTAAATAACGCCCGATATAGCCTGGTGCTTTATTTAAAAAGTATGCGGCGCCAACATCTGGGAAAAATCCGATGTTCATTTCGGGCATGGACCATTTTGTTTTGTCCGTCACGATTCGATGACTTGCTCCATACGAAATCCCAACGCCCCCACCCATCACAATTCCGTCAAGGCTTGCAACTATAGGCTTGGGATATTCATAAACTAATAAATCCGTTTCATACTCAACATCGAAAAAGTTACGTGCCTCCTGAAGCGCCCCTTCACTATTTTGGATGTCATATAAGGCTTTCATGTCACCACCAGCACAGAGGCCACGGCTGCCAGCACCTTCTAGAATAATCACTTGGACACTGTCATCATTTTTCCATGTTAATAGCTTATTTCGTATGTTAGCTAGCATGTTATGTGTTAATGAATTAATAGCTTTCGGCCGATTTAACGTAATCGTCGCTGTTCCATTTTGATCGATATCAAATAACACTTCTTCCGTCATTGTATCCTCTCCTTATTTAGGTTTGAACGCTATTTATAAACTTTGATATATGAGTATGTGTATTTCTTACTAGGCTTTTGTTCGTACTTTAATAATCCCACTTTTATCCTCTATGTTCATATATATCACAATGAAATATGTCTTTTCAATGAAAATAGCTAAAATAAAGAAAAGTTTGTATAATTTAATCTTAGTTTTCAGTATCAATGAATTGGAGAAAGATAGGTTTTAAGGTAGCATAGATATATAGACTTCAATTAAGAAAGGGGTTTATTTATGAATAATTTAGAAGGAAAGACAGCGATTGTTACAGGTGCGAGTAGTGGAATCGGAGCGGCAATTGCTAAGGAGTTGGCTGCTGAGGGTGTAAATGTAGTCCTTGCAGCTAGAACAGAGGAGAAATTAAATGATGTGAAAAAGGCTATTGAAGAGCAGGGTATTGGGAAAGTACTTGCTGTTCAGGCAGATGTTTCAAGTAAAGAAGAAGTTACGAACATGGTAGCAAAGGCGGTAGAACAATTTGGTGAAGTAGATATCCTAGTTAATAATGCCGGTCAAATGCTAACTGGAACGGTCCAATCAGGCAAAGTAGAAGAATGGGAGCATATGATAGACGTCAATATAAAAGGAGTGCTTTACGGAATTGACGCAGTTCTATCATCGATGGTGGAGCGTTCAACAGGTCATATCGTTAATATTGCTTCTGTTTCAGGTCATGAAGTAACCAAAACAAGTACGGTTTACAGTGCAACAAAACATGCTGTACGTGTCATTTCTACAGGACTCGAGAAGGAGTTAGCTCGAACAGGTGTTAGAGTGACAAATATTTCACCAGGTATGGTTGCTACTCGCTTAAGCAGCAATAACACCTGGAATGGACGGAAAAAACTAGAAGCAGCTGATATTGCAAAAGCTGTTGTCTATGCGGTAACCCAACCAGATTACGTGAATGTGAATGAAATTACCGTTCGACCAGTTTAGGTTCTTTAAAACTGAGAGATTCGTCTCTTAGTTTTTTTGTTAGATAAGAAAAATCCCTGATACCTAAACGCTCATTGAAGTTGTAAAAGGTGTGACTGAAGTAACAACGTACCTACGAAATGAGGCTGAGTTCATTTGTAAGGATTGTTTTGATGAGAAAGGCCTCCATAATCTCTTCATTTTAAGAGGTGATATCTATGAGGATGTACATTGAATAATTCTCCATAGTCAACTAATAATTTGAATTTCTTACTCTATTTTAAAACGGAACAATAATCTCCAGCTGTTGATTATTTGATTCTCGATCTTTTTTGTATTCTTCAAAGGGAATATAAAAGTTCTTTGGGGGAGTGCCAGCAAGTGTGAGAAATTCATTATCTCTATATATAACGAAATAACTTTCATCACGGTTTATATCTTCATTGAGAAATTCAGTCGCTTGTTTGATTATCTCTTCATTTGTTAATGGACGGTTATATATTTTCGTACTTCTCTTTCCGTCTAATTTTTGTACTCGACAAACTCCGTAGCCTTTCTGCTCTTTCTCGGTAAATACAGGTTCGGCGTCACCTTTCCAGGAAGTAATTATTTTTTCATAATTATAGCCACAACGAAAGCAGCATATAAATTTCTCGCCTGTTTTATAATAGTCATCTTCAGTAGCACAGCAATTGCAGTGAGGACAAGCAATCGCGGAATAATTCGATGCCATTGAATACACGCTCCTTATTTGATTAAATGTTGTAATCGTGAAATGCGAAACGTTAAATTGATGATGTTCCTTGAGACTTTTAAAGAAGAATTCAATGAGGAAATAAGTGAGAGATTATGGAGTTGTTCGTATTTTACTACAATTCCGGAAAATAAACAACCTTTAATTATGAGGCTTTGTACAATGGAAAAAGGCTGGTTTAAAAAGTAGATTGTTAATCACTTTTCAATCAGCCCTTTTAAAAATTTATTTTTACTAATTAGATAGAATCGATAGCTTCTTTCACTGGTTCGTTTCCACCTACTACTTGAAATTCTTTTCCAATCGTTGCTTCATTTTCTAGACTAGCAACAATTACGCTTGCGATATCTTCCCTAGGAACTTCTCCTCGCTCAACAGTAGTGGCAGCCTCTACTTTTCCAGTTCCTTTGTCATTTGTTAGTATACCAGGATGAATAATTGTATAATCCAGGTTTGTCCCCCTCAACCATACATCTGCATAATGCTTGGCAACGACATATGGTGCAAAGGAAGAGGAGGATTCTTGAATTGCTTCACGTGTCGTATCAAAAGAACTAATCATAACAAATCGTTTCACGTTAGCAACTTTGGCTGCTTCAATCGTTTTAATCGCTCCATCCAGATCAACCATTATTGTTTTGTCTTTTCCGGTATGTGGTCCAGACCCCGCTGTAAACACAATGGCATCTGTACCTTCAGCAGCTTTTGCAATTGAATCAATATCGTCCTCTAAATCTACCACTGTCGTTTCGGCACCTAAATTTTTAAAAAAGGATGCTTGTTCTTCTTTACGAATCATTGCCCTTGCTTCTAGGTTTTCACTATCTTGAATCATGGAAACAAGATGTTTTCCAATTTGTCCATTTGCTCCAACAACAAGTACTTTCAAAACCTCTACCCCTCTCAAAATAAGTTATATTTTCAATCTATATTCTTATCGTAAATCAATAAGATGGAAGATGTCTAGGATTATAATCTTACATGTAAAAATTAGCGGTCCTTACCATATTTTAAGTACATCAATTTTTTGCGGATAGTCAATTCGTTCTATAAAAAATATTATTAATATGATTAGTTAGACTCTTTTAATTTATCAGATATTAATTTACTATAACATTATAATGTTATATTCTATGAAAGGAGGGTAAAGTTTAAGTATTTCCGCTAAGATCAGTCTGACAAAACATTATTATTTGGAGGATGATTTGTTTGGAATTACGTGTACTGAAGTTGAAACCGATGCATTTAGTTGTTGGTGGGCTAATCATGTTAGCGCTTACCATTGGGTTTGGTATGAAGGTTTCTGCCATGGATATGTAGACAGTCCAAAAAGTCGAGCTGTTTTATGTGCAGATGGTGTGAATGATGATTGTGGAGCAGTCGTTTATGAACCACAAAGTATTGAAGGACCTGGAGATTTTCCAAATGGAGGTGTTGCAGATGGAGAGATTGCGAGCGGTGGAGGTGTATTTCCTAAATTAGACGAACAAAGTGAAAATCGTTGGGCAAAAGTCGGCATGTCAAGTGGAGAGTACACATTTAACTGGACATTAACAGCAGCACATGCTACAGCAAATTGGGATTATTACGTTACAAAAGAAAATTGGGATCCGAACAGCCCATTAAAACGTTCTGATTTAGAACTATTCTGTTCCATTGATGATGGTGGTGCACGACCTGATTTCAATGTTTCTCATGATTGCGTCATTCCTGAACGAGAGGGTTATCATGTTATCCTAGCGTATTGGGAAGTTGCTGATACTGCAAATGCTTTTTACCAGGTGATTGATGCTAACTTTGATGGTGACTTTGTTGAACCGGGAGATCCTGATGAGCCAGAGGAACCGGAAGAGTCAGGAAATGAAGCACCAAATTGGGATGCGAATAAAGTATATCTCAGTGGTGATGAAGTAACATATGATGGCAAAACTTATCGTGCACAGTGGTGGACACAAGGAGATACTCCAGGTGAATCCAGTGTTTGGCTACTTGTTGAAGGCGATGATGGTAAAGAAAATGGAAATGGTGAAGAACAAGAAGCACCTGCTTGGGATGAGAATACCGTGTACCTAACTGGTGATGTAGTTTCCTATGACGACAGTTTATATAAAGCATTATGGTGGACTCAGGGCGAAACACCAGACAATTCGAGTGTTTGGATAAAACAGTAAATACTATGGGGCTGGGACATAGATCTATGGAAGTGGATAAGTCGCAAGAATTTACAACTTTCAATTACATCTAGTTTTATTAATCAACTTTTTCCAATCTACTTCTGGTCTTGCCTCTTTATTCTCTTCCTAGACCTATCCTCTCACGTTCAAAAGTTGCTTAAAAGATGAAGTTTTAATCGTGATAAGTGATCTCACGTTCAAAAGTTGTTTAAGAGATGAAGTTTTAATCGTGATAAAGGCTCTCTCATTCAAAAATTGTTTAAAAGATAAAACTTTAATCATGAGAGAGCCTCTCCTAATTAAAATTGATAAAGTATGCTATGAGTCGCAATTAAGTTTGACGTTGTATAGAATCTACTGTATTATCATGTATTATAACATTTAAACAATTCAATATTGTTAAATATTTATCTAGGATAAATCAATTAGAAAAGAGGGTGGAGAATTGGAAATTAATTTAGTTGGAGATTATTCACGATTACTGGGTGGTATCAAAGAGCTGCAAGAAGATTATCGTTTCAAAATCAATAAGCAGGCAGATGTACATTTAACGTGTGAACAAACATTTAATCAGCACGAAATAACGATTACTTATGAAAATGGTATGGGTCATATTACGTATCAAAAGCCACATCAATTCTTTAGGTCATTTGGTATATTTTTGGAAAAAGTTCAAAAAGGGAAAAAGGAATTTAATATTAAAGAAAATCCACAATTCAACACAATCGGTCCTATGTTTGATTTATCGAGAAATGCTGTAATGAAACAAGAACGTTTCTATGAAATGATTCGCATCCTTGCTATGATGGGTTTTAATTCAGCAATGTTGTACATGGAAGATACATATGAGGTGAAGGGAGAGCCATATTTTGGTTATATGCGTGGAAGGTACTCTGAAGATGAGTTAAAAGAACTAGATGATTACGCTAATCAATTCGGAATTGAATTGATACCTTGTATTCAAACCCTTGCTCATCTTGAAGAATTTTTAAAATGGGACGCAGCTTATCATTATAAAGATACGAGAGGAGCCTTGTTATTAGAAAGTGAACAAACATATGAGTTGCTTGAAAACATGATTAGCTCTGTATCAAGACCTTTCCGAAGTAAGCGCATTCATATAGGGATGGATGAAGCAGAAGAGGTGGGCAGAGGTATTTACTTAAATAAAAATGGATATAAGTCTCGCTTTGAATTAATGGCAACCCATCTAGATAAAGTGTTGCAAATAACAGATAAATTAGATTTAGAAGCTATGATGTGGAGCGATATGTTCTTGAAATTGGCTTCGCAAACAGGGGATCGATATAGTAAATCAACTCAAATACCGGATTATATTGTTGAGCAGACGCCTGAACAAGTGCAACTCATGTATTGGCAATATAATGCAACAGATATTGAGCATTATCGAAATATTATCAAGCAGCATCAAGCGTTTAATAAAAAGCCAGCTTTTGCAGGTGGAATTTGGGT
>DATGTS010000016.1:0-13116 GCA_035301745.1 Candidatus Avamphibacillus sp. | reverse complement strand
GGGAAATGCACTCCAAGATAAATTCTTGTAATGAGAATAAAGCCTATCAATGTAAGGGTAATAAATCCAATGACAATCTTTTTCCAGACCTTCGTTGTTAGAAGAATAAGCGCCAGTCCAAGTAATCCATAGAAAATAGTTGTAGCCGTAGCGTGCCCGCTTGGAAAACTCTCACTTGTTTTTTCTACCAACTGCAAGAAGTCAGGACGTGTTCGATTAAATACTTCTTTAAGAATTTTAGTTATGATAGCTGCACAAAAAAGAATTGTTCCACCAAACCAGAGACCTGCAGCATACCATTTTTTCACGAAAAGTAGGATGGCTAAAATAATTGTTAATACAATAACTAGCCTAATATTCCCTACTTCAGTTAGCAAAGATAAGATGGTAGTTTTCGTCTCTGTTACGTTTGACTGAATCATTTCTATCATCGACATGTCCAAGGAATGTACCCAGCTGCTTTCAAAATAAACACCCCAGCTAACAATACCAAACATGACTAAAAAGATGATACCTACTAGAATAAGTGTCCAGGCAGATGGCTGTTTTGTTTTCAATATATTAACCTTCTTTCATTCTATCAATTTAACTTAACTAAAGGTTCTTGTATGTGTAAATGCATAACGAGAAGTCCTTTTTTAAATAAGTTTATCAAAATGAAGCCTCTTATGAAGGAAATAAATAATCGGCATGCCAATCGCCATCACTACAAATTCGCCTATTGCTGATGTTATCCATGAAAGGAAAAATGGCAATTGTAATGCTAGATTTAGTTCCCAAGCAATAAAGAACATATTAAATGAAAAAATTAGCGTATTAATGGACATATGGAGCCAAATATTCTTAACGACCTTTCCAACAGCAATGGAGACTAAAAGGGATACTGCCGTCATGCCTACACCAAAGACAAGATCATATATTCCTAATGGTGACATAAATAAATTGGCGATAAAAACACCTAACACAATTCCGATAAAGTACTTTTTATTAAATACAATCAAATGATTAAATAATTCAGATACTCGGAATTGGATATTTGTAAATCCAAACGGCTGAATAAGAGCAGATACTGCGATATACAAAGCTGCCAATAACCCATTAATTACAAGTGTCCTTACTTTCATATTCAATTCTCTCCTTAGTTTTTTTACGTGGGATGGTTTCGAACCACGAAAATATAATATCAAACGATTTAAGTATAAAGCTTTTTTATGAAAAATCAATAGATGATGAAACAAATAACTCGACGAACCTATTTTTTTATCAGTAAACTAGAATAGTTGAAAAGAATTTAATGAGGTGACTAATGTGGCAAAAAATCATTGGGACAGGCGTTTCAGTTCAGAAGAATATGCTTATGGAAAAGAAGCAAATCAATTTATAAAAGCAAAAGGCCCCCTTCTCTCTAAAGGAAAAACTCTCGCTTTAGCGGAAGGGGAAGGACGTAATGCTGTCTATTTAGCAACACTTGGGCAAGACGTTACAACATGGGATTTTTCTGAAGAAGGTTTAAAGAAAACGAAACAGCTTGCTGAAGAAAAAGGTGTATCAGTTGAAACACGTTTTACTGATCTGAGTGAAGCCCCATGGCAAAACGAAACTTGGGACAACGTGATTATGGTGTTCGGACATTTTGAAACAGACTTACGGCGTGACGTTTTAAAGCATATTGAACAATCCGTTAAAAAAGGCGGGTCTTTCTTATGTGAGGTATATTCTAAAGAACAATTAGACTATAAAACAGGAGGGCCACGTCAAGAAGATATGCTCTACGCCCCGGAAGAATTATTAACTACATTTTCGGGCTGGGATATGAAGCATTTCTTTATGGGTGAGGTCGATCGACAAGAGGGAGAATTACATCAAGGCCTTTCACACGTTATCCAGTTTTACGGGGTGAAACGTTAATTTTGTTGTGTATTTTGGATAAGAAATAAATGATTTATCATAAAAAACCCTTCGTCATTTCTAGAAGGGTTTAATTTTCTTATTCATCTTTAATATGGAGACCTAATGCTTTAGCGAATCCAATCGCCTGCTTAGAAGATACAGTACAGCTATTTAAATCTGGTAACGTAATTTGCAGTTGTTCAAATTGATTATTACTTAAGTCAATTCCTTTAAGAGGGGTATGAGCGAAATTAGCTTCATTTAATTGGCAGGCGCTAAATCCCACTTCTTTAAATTGACATTCATAAAAATCACATTGTTCCAGGAAGCATGTATCAAAGAAGACATGTTTCATTTTTCCAAATCCAAAAACTCCGAAATTTCCCTGACATTCTTTAAATAGTACATTCCCTAAGGTTGCATCGGCTAAAATAATTCCAAGCATCCGACATTCCATAAATGCTACACGATGAAAGATTGCCTCGCTAAAGTCAACATTCGACAGATCACATTTATGAAATTCAACATCTGTTAATTCGATTTGTGGAAACGAAACATCTTCAAATGTAACATTTTTGAAAATAACTTGTTCAAAAATTAAACGGTGGATATCTTTTGCATTTATTGTACAGTTTTCGATAATACATTCATTGATGTATTGATCCTCTGGGATGTGGAAGTCTTTGACAGGTAAGTGACGGGGTAATACTGGTTGTTTTAATGTGGATGGTTGACTCATATTCTCACTCCTCATTTTAATGTCATTGTTTGGTTCGTAATAAGCTTAAGATATTATATAATAGATGAGCAAATGATTAGAAGTTGTTTTTTCAGTTTTGATTTTACAATAGACTTTATATTTTTAACAAAAATTAGTATCAGGTCCTAATACTTTATGGTAATATGGTATTATATTAATGAATGATTAAAAAGAGGGGTCGAGTATGTATAGTTTTGCAGCTAATGTAGTGAAGATATTTTTAAATTTGTTTGGAAGAATAAAGGTACTTCATAAAGAAAATTTACCCCAATCAGGTGGCTATATTATTGCTTGTACACATACAGGCTGGGTCGATATATTATGGCTAGGGGTTGCAACGATGCCCATCAAAATACATTATATGGCGAAGAAAGAGCTTTTTGAAAAAGGGCCGATTCGATGGTTAATGAACAAGTTAAATGCATTTCCGGTCGATAGAGAGAATCCTGGTCCAAGTGTCATCAAAATTCCTCGCAAATTACTCAAGGAGGAAAAAGTCGTAGGGATTTTCCCAAGTGGTACGCGTACAAGTGAGGAAGTTCCGCTTAAACGTGGAGCAGTTACTATTGCAGGTCATGCTAAGGTGCCGATTGTGCCTGCCGCTTATGTTGGCCCAAATTCCTTTGGTGATTTATTTAAACGAGTAAAACCATGTTTGATTTATGGAGAACCGATTTATTTACCTGAAGGAATGAAGAAAAAAGAAGCAATGGAAGTAATGATGGAACAGTTGAATAATGAATTACATGCCTTACAGCAAACATTAGAAGAGCAATAGGTAACACAGAAGTTATCGTATTTACTGCATTATTTACTAAAAGGGGAAACATATAGCAAAAGCCCTGATCAAAAATTTGATCAGGGCTTTTACATTATACTTTTAAATTTGGTGGTGGCTTAATTGGATCGACTACAATATCGTCCTGTACATTGACTTGATAAGTTTTTCCATCTATTACGAACTTAAATATTCCATTATTAAAGTCTGTTCCTATTTCTTTATAAAAAATGCCTTCATAATGGTTATCGTGAGAACTGGTAAAACTTATGCGGTATTCGTTCTCATATTTACGTAAATAACCTAATACTCCTTTTTCAAATGTAGCATCTTCTGTACTTTTAATACGTCGATCGACTGATACGATATGAACATCAACAAATGTCATTTCCCTTAGCAGCGCATTGGCGAAGGATCCTTTTGTGATCTCTTCCCACCGGTTTTGAGGTGTTTGGCCAATAATTATTTGTGTGATGTTCAAATTATAAGCTACCTCTGCAATTACTTTAGGAGCTGGGCGCTTTTCATTATCGATGAGCATGAATTCTTCTACATCTAACTCTTCGGCAAGCTCTCTCCAATGATCCACATAATTGGATTTTTCTGCATTAAACTTATCATATGGAAGTGGATCTACTGTTAAAACATATAAAGGACAATCAAGTATCGTCGCCAATTTGTGGCCGCGCCTGATTAATCGTTCCCCATTTGGACCGTAATAAGTACAAACAAGAATACTCTCATCCATACGACCTTTTATTTTTTTCATGACGAGTCACCTCTCAAAATGCTTATAATTTACAGTTGTCTAAATCGACGTCTGTGAATGAGTAATATCAGTCAGGAGACACTAATCCTTAATTATTGAAATATTTATTTATTAAAACTTAATTATTTTAACATGTAGTTTGCAATACGTAAACCTTTTTTGACAAAAGGCTAAAAAAGTTCAATTGGTCCCATTTAATGACTATACATTTACTTTGATTACTCGTTTTTTTACAATTCTAAAGAACCTTATAAGTGCAGGCTATTTTAATTTATTGTATAATTATATAGTATCATTCTATTTCTATAGCTTATTCTTTTGTTTTTTAACAGTGATTTATTTAGAAAGAATAAATTAAATAGGGTCTTGTACCTCAACTAAAATAACAGGCTCAATCATAATTAACCTATCAACCTTTTGCTATTCATTTGAGCGCTAAGTTCCCTTTTGTCCCCTAATTATCCCGCTTGGTAAAGAACAAGTCAAGTACTCTTTTTATATTTTCACTGGAACGGTATTATACCACTGTTGGTTTGTAATATTCCTATTGAACAAACACATTTTAGCGAAGGGAGCTTTGGATATAAAATCCTGAAAGCATGTAGTAAATATTGGAGGTTTCATTTTGTTAACAATTAACTTAGCAATTATTATTCCTTTTTTAGCAGCGATTTTCGTTCCTTTAATAAATAAAAAAATAACAAGGTTTCATACTGGATGGTTCATACTTGTCGTACCAACTATTTTGTTTATTGCATTGGTTCGATATATTCCATCGATTGCTAAAGGTGAGACCTTTATTAGCAAGGTAGCATGGATCCCTTCTTATGGTATAGAGTTTACCACCTATCTAGACGGACTGAGTATGATATTCGGTATGCTAATTACGGGTATCGGCAGTCTCGTTATTTTGTATTCCATCTATTATTTATCTTCCGAAGAATCATTAACTCATTTTTATATATATCTGCTTCTTTTCATGGGTGCTATGCTTGGTGTCGTATTTTCTGATAACCTCATGGTGTTATATGTGTTTTGGGAATTAACAAGTATTTCTTCTTTCTTGCTAATTGCATTTTGGTACCATCGTAAACAATCAAGATATGGGGCCAAAAAGTCTATTCTGATAACAGTAAGCGGTGGTTTTGCCATGCTAGCGGGCTTCATCATGCTTTATATGATGACAGGTACGTTAAGTATTAGGGAAATTCTTTCTTCTGTAGGAACAATTCATGATCATGCACTATTTATACCAGCTATGGTTTTGATTCTTTTAGGAGCATTTACAAAATCAGCACAATTTCCGTTTCATATCTGGTTGCCTGATGCAATGGAAGCACCTACACCTGTCAGTGCATATCTACACTCAGCGACAATGGTAAAGGCAGGTATTTATTTAGTGGCTCGTTTTACACCTGTTTTTGGTGGTGGAGAGGTATGGTTCTGGCTTGTGAGTGGTATTGGTCTTCTAACCCTTTTGGTAGGTTCTTTTTTTGCCATACGACAAACCGATTTAAAAGCCTTGCTTGCGTACTCGACAGTTAGTCAGTTAGGTATGATTATGAGTATGCTTGGCTTGGGTTCAGCGGCCTTGCATTTAGGGTACAGTCAAGAATCTGTAATATATACTCAAGCTGTGTTTGCTGGCTTATTTCATCTTGTTAATCATTCCACATTTAAAGGCGCTCTTTTCATGGTTATCGGGATTATTGACCTGCAAATGGGTACAAGGGATATTAGACGACTTGGTGGTTTGATGACCCTTATGCCAATTTCGTTTACGGTCGCAATGCTTGGAAGCTTTTCCATGGCTGGTTTACCACCGTTTAGTGGATTCTTAAGTAAAGAAATGTTTTTCACATCTGTTTTAAATATTACAGAGCTTGATATTTTCTCTTTACATACATGGAGCATGCTTTTCCCTGTTGTAGCCTGGGTTGCAAGCGTGTTTACTTTTGTTTACTCTATGATTATTGTTTTTAAAACATTTTTCGGAGAGTATAAAGGGAAAAGGCTAGATAAAAGGAGATTTGAACCACCTACTGGTATGCTCGTTTCTCCAGTTATTCTTGGAGGACTTATTTTAGGAATTTTCTTCTTTCCAAATGTAGTTGGAAAAAATATTATTTTCCCAGCGATGGAAAGTGTTTTTCCTACCTTTGCTTTAAAGGCGAAAGACTTTCCTATTTCAGCGTGGCATGGTTTTAATACGGAATTAAAGATGACGATCGGAATCATTCTTTTAGGAAGTCTGTTGTTCTTACTATATCGTTATTGGAAAGGAATTTATCGACTATTCCCAGAGGAATTCTCCCTTGACGCGCTATATAATTATACACTTTCAGGGATGGAAAAAGGTTCTTCTAAAGTGACGAAAGGATATATGACAGGTTACTTACGGGATTACCTTGTCTATATATACCTTTTCTTTGTGACTGCTATTGGTGGTGTTTTGATTTATACAGGAGCCTTTTCCTTTGATATATCTCATGATTCACCAATTACTGCCTATGAATGGATTTTTGTATTTATTATGATAACCTCTGGACTCGCCATTCTGTTTGCTAAATCACGTCTAACAGCCATTTTATTAAGCAGTGTACTCGGCTTTTCGATGGCTTTCTTCTTTGTATTATTTAGAGCACCCGATTTAGCTCTAACTCAAACGATTGTCGAGACTGTGACTACCGTATTGTTTTTGCTTTGCTTTTATTTTTTACCTGAATGGACAAAGGAAGAAACACCAGTTAAATCAAAGATTACAAATGGAGTTATTTCCTTTCTAGTTGGGATGGTATTCATTGTCGTTGGTCTCTCGGTGAATAGTGGTAAGTTATATGAATCCATATCGTGGTTTTTCGAAGATGCCGACGTACTTGCTGGTGGTATGAATATAGTGAATGCGATTCTTGGGGATTTCAGAGCGTTCGATACCATGCTTGAAGTCGTTGTTCTCTTTATTGCTGGAATTGGTGTCTTTTCATTCATTAAATTGAGAAATGAAAAGAGGAGGGAAAAAATTGAAGACCAATGATGTAATTTTGCATATGGTTACAAAAATTGTCGTGTTTATTATATTGACGTTAGCCATTTATTTATTTATCGCTGGTCATAATCAGCCTGGTGGTGGGTTTATTGCAGGACTGGTTCTTTCCTCTGCGTTTGTTTTGCTTTATTTGGTAAATGATATTGATACGATTAATAAAGGATTGCCACTCAACTTTATGGTAGTGGCAGCGGTTGGGGTTTTTCTTTCTGTTGCAACAGGGTTAGGGGCTTTAGTATTTGGCGATCCCTTTTTAACACAAACATTTACATCAAAGTACTTTTCCTTTATTGGGGAAACCGCTCTATCAACAGTTACCTTGTTTGAAGCGGGTGTCGCCCTGACTGTTGTAGGAGTGGTGGTTACGATTATTTTAAGTATTAGTGAGGATGTGTAACGGATGGAAAGTTTGATTATTATCTTGGCAGGAGTATTAGTGATGATTGCCACATATTTATTTCTGTCCAAAAATTTAATACGAATCATTTTAGGTTCAGCTATTCTTTCTCATGCTGCCCACTTATTGTTAATGGCGATGGGTGGATTGAAAGAAGGGAGCTCACCACTACTTGGAGAAGAAGCGAAAGAGTATACAGATGCTATTCCCCAAGCACTTATTTTAACAGCAATTGTAATCAACTTTGCAGTTACCGCAATTTTTCTTGTTATAGCTTATCGTACGTATCAAAAGTCAGGGACAGATAATTTGGATGCATTGAGGGGTTTAAAAGATGAGTAATTTGATTGTGTTGCCAATGATTATTCCTGTTCTTACGGGAATCATTCTGGTATTTTTACGGCCATATTTAAAACTTCAGCGCCTGTTTAGTGTTCTTTCTATAATTTTGACGGGGGCTTTGAGTGTATATTTATTGCAACAAATCCAAACCCAAGGAATTTTAAGTTTAGAGTTTGGGGATTGGGAGGCCCCGTACGGGATTGTGTTTGTCGCGGACTCATTTGCTATGCTCTTAGTTTTAACAACAAGCTTTATAACGCTTATATGTTTACTGTACGCATTTTCTACCATTGGAGAAGCATATGAAAGAATGTTTTTCTATTCTTTTGTGCAGTTTCTCGTAGCAGGTGTAAATGGTTCATTTTTAACAGGAGATTTATTTAATTTATTCGTCTGCTTTGAAGTAATGCTCATTGCTTCTTACATTCTTGTGATGCTCGGAGGTAAGAAAGTACGCTTACAAGAGTCGATTAAATATATTGCTATTAATGTATTGTCATCTTGGTTTTTTCTTATAGGTATTGCCTATTTATATGGGACAATGGGGACAATAAACTTAGCAGATTTAGCAGATAAAGTTTCAGATTCTGGACAGACCCCCCTTTTAACGACGATTAGTATCTTGTACTTAATTGTATTTGCTCTTAAATCAGGGTTGTTGCTTTTCTTTTGGTTGCCGGGATCTTATAGTGTTCCACCAACAGCTGTTGCAGCTCTCTTTGGAGCGCTGCTTACAAAAGTAGGGGTGTATGCGATGTTTCGTATATTCTCACTAATCTTTTATCATGAACCGTCCATTACACATACATTAATTGGGGTTATGGCAGCTGTTTCCTTAATCATTGGGAGTATCGGAGCGATTGCTTATAAAGATTTACGTCAAGTTGCTGCTTTTAATGTCATTATAGCTATTGGATTTATCATGGTAGGCTTAGCGATTTCAACCCCAGTTGCTATTGAAGGATCTATTTACTACCTTATTCACGATATGATTGTGAAAGCAATGTTGTATTTACTTATTGGAACGATGATTCTGTTGACCGGAAAAACAAGAATTAATCAAATGAGTGGTTTAATCCGAAATTATCCTACACTTGGCTGGCTCTTTTTTATCGTAACCCTATCACTTGCAGGTATTCCGCCTTTTAGTGGATTTATCGGTAAAGTATTAGTAGGTCAAGGGACGGTTGAAACAGGTGCTTATCTCTTACTTGCGCTCGCCTTTATTTCAAGTATTTTTGTTTTATATTCATTGCTTAGGGTTTTCATGAATTGCTTTTGGGGTGAGACGATTATTACAATTGAAGATGAAAAGCCAATGAAGATAAGCTGGCTGCTTCCGTCAGCTATCCTAGCCATTGCAACATTTGCACTTGGATTAGGCGCTGAAAGTATATCGGCATATGTAAGTGATGCAGCAGATACACTGATGAATCCTGAAATTTATATTCAGGCGGTTTTACCTGAAAAATAGTGCCGGGTACTGTGCTTGTAGTACCTTAAAAAGGAGGAGATGCAGATGGCTGGTCAATTTTTACTAAATATATTCATTGCGTTTTTATGGATGTTATTTAAAGATGAGGATGTCCTTTTATATACTACATTTTTTGAAGGTTATCTAGTTGGTATCGTTATTGTATTTTTAATGTATCGTTTTTTTGGGACAAAGTTTTATTTGCACCGGTTTTATGCGATTATTAAGTTAATCCTTATCTTTAATTCTGAATTATTTCAGTCTGCCTACCTTGTTCTAAAAACCATACTGAAACCAAAACTAGATTTAAAACCAGGTATTTTTAAGTATGAAACGGTACTCCGTGGTAAATGGGAAGTTCCACTTATTGCTTTACTTTTAACATTAACACCAGGTTCTGTCGTTATGGAGGTTACTCCAGAAGGAAATGTATTTTATGTTCATGCGATGGACATTGAAAAATATAAGGGCAATTTATTAAGTTCTTTAGCAAGATTTGAAAAAGCGATTATGGAGGTGACGCGATAATGATTAAAGGGATGTTAATTACCTCCATGGTTTTCTTTGCTATCGCGATAGCCATTGCTTTGTACAGTATTATTAGAGGTCCAAGTCTTCCGGATCGTGTCATTTCACTGGATTTTATTGGTGTAAATCTTATCTCCGGCATTGCTGTTATTTCTGTTTTCTTTCAAACGAAAGCATTTTTAGAGGTTATTTTGATTTTGGGCATTTTAGCATTTATTAGTACAATTGCTCTCTCTAAATATATTGAGAGGGGTGTTATTATTGAACGTAAGCGTAACCGATGAATTTCTTGGGGCTCTTCTCATATTAATTGGAAGTATTGTTAGTGTCATTAGTGCATATGGTATTATTCGTTTTCCAGATGTCTATAGCCGGGCACACGCGGCAACAAAAAGCTCTACACTTGCCGTATTATTATCATTAGTTGGTGCATTTCTATACTTTTTAATGACAGAAGGAACGGTAAGTATTCGATTATTACTTGGGATTGTATTTGTTTTTATTACGTCTCCTACATCTGGCCATCTCATTATTCGAGCGGCTTATAAAGCAAACGTAAAAATGACGGAAACGACTATCGTTGATGAATTGAAAGAGGCATATGAAGAACAAGAGAAAAAAGAACAGCCATCAAATGAATAATCCTCAGGTCTGGTAAGAAGATAAACATCTTTCAAATAGTTTTTTCGGGAATGTCAACATAGAATTAGGTAAAACTAATATATATGCTTTTTAAGTGACGGAAGGGATTGAATATTTGATGGTTTATTTACTTTTAGTGATTGGTTTTATCCTATTAATTAAAGGTGCAGATCTTTTCGTTGATGGTGCCTCCAATATAGCTAGTTTACTGCATATCCCTCCTATTTTAGTTGGGCTAACTATTGTTGCTTTTGGAACAAGTGCACCTGAAGCGACTGTCAGCATTATTGCAGCGCTGGAAGGGAGTTCTGATATATCTCTTGGAAACGTCATTGGAAGTAATATATTAAATACAACATTAGTCGTTGGGCTTGCTGCATTTATCTTCCCATTGAAAGTAGAAACACAAACAATTAAAAAAGAAATTCCATTTACTTTTCTATCGGGCATTGCTTTGCTTGTGATGATGAGTGATGTAGTTTTACTTGGATCGTCCAATCTGATTAATCGTAGTGATGGTATTATTTTGCTTTTGTTTTTAAGTATTTTTTTATTTTATGTATTTGAAGTGGCAATGAATAGTCGTGATAAAACACATCGAGAGCCAGAAGCATCAAATAAATCATGGGGAAAAAGTATTTTAATTACAATCCTCGGACTTGCTGGAGTAATCTATGGTGGAAATTTAGTGGTTGAGAATGCTACAACTATCGCTTACGCTTTAGGGATGAGTGAAGCTTTGGTTGGTCTAACGATTATTGCAATTGGTACATCGCTTCCTGAGATTGTTACATCGGTTACCGCAGCCTTAAAAAAACAGAGCGAAATTGCATTAGGGAATATTGTCGGAAGTAATATTTTTAATATATTATTTGTTTTAGGAGCATCCTCTGTTATCAGTCCTCTTGCTGTAAATAATCAGGTATTCATAGATATGTATGTTATGCTGATTTTAACGATTATTTTATTTGCATTTTCCCGGACAAAGTACAAAATTGGTAAAAAAGAAGGAATATCCCTAATAGTTATTTACCTTGTCTATTTGATTTATATTATAATCAGGAACTAATTTGTCACCCTTTATTTTTAAAAAAGCATGCAGTCAGATGCTACATGCTTTTTTGTGCTTTCTACTTATGTTTTGTTGCTTCGTTCATTTGATGCCAGATGGATCCCTCTGCTTCTTTTCCTTCTTGGATCCGATCAAGCGCTATTTTCACCTGCATTCTTACTTCAAACTCAGGGTCATCTAGTGCTTTCTTTAAAGCTGGGATTGCTGATTCATCACCAACTTCGTATAGAAACATTGCTGCACGCCAACGGACAAGGCGATTAGGATCTGATAGGGATAGAATCATTTCAGGAATGGCTTCCGTAAATCCTAAATCGGACAGACAGTCACCAGCTGTACGGCGCACGTTCACAGACTTATCCTTCAAAGCTTTATATAAATAAGGTAAAACTTCTGGTTCTTCAATCATTCCAAGATAAGCTGTGGCTAGCCTTCTTATTGATGATCTTTCATCATCTAGTGCTTTATCAAGTACTTCTAAATCTTCTATCGTTGGATCCATCCGATCTAATGCGGCATACCGGTTTCGCCAGTCAGGCTGATCGAGTGCATCGAGCGTGATTTTATTTTTCTTACGAGGTTCCTTATTCCCATCTTCACCCGTAAAAGCGGCCTTAACGAGTTCCTCTAGACGTTCTTTATCATAACTAGCTGAAATCTCTTCCACCACTTCTTTGCCAATTTCCTCAAGCCTACCGTATCGTGGACTTTGTTCTACCCATTTTCTTTCCATTAACATATTATCTGATGCTGCTGAGGCTTCAATGGATGCATCTGTAAAGCGTTCAGGGAGACCAAATCGTTTTTCATGATCATTTTCTACTACTTTCACTTGCATGGGGATGTTACGGAACATTTGAATGTACACAGCTATTTCCCCAAAGGAATCTTCTTCAATGTTGGAAGAAGGAGCAAAGATATCTTCTATTGCTTCAGTGGATGCCCCACCCAGTTGATCTCTTACTTCCGGTAGGATATCTTCCCAAGCAATACGGGGATGGCGTTGTACAGTAATGAAGTCAATGACTCGATAGATTCCCTTCACTCCATTGATAGTAAATAGTTTTTTTATATAATCGGGTGCATCACTTAGGTCATCAGTGTTTTTATAATTAAAAGTAACTCCATCATCCAGTTGTTTATCAACGTTTATTTTCATGGAGTGTGGACTTGGTGTTGGTTCAATTGAAACAATTTTCACATGACTCACCCCTCATTCATTGCTATGATTGATTTTATCAGACTTTCTTATCTTTATCCATTCTATTCCGTTATCTGTATGTGTCAAGTTATTCTCGGTCGACTTATAACACCTATATTTGTGGCACTCTATTTTTGTACGCTTTATTGGCTACCGCGCTGTCGCTTGCTAACCGAATTTATTCGATAGGTTCTAAAAGGCAAGAACCTATCAAATA
>DATGTS010000015.1:0-20077 GCA_035301745.1 Candidatus Avamphibacillus sp. | reverse complement strand
ATAGTTGTAAACAACTATATAAAGTCTTAGCTTCGTTATCCAAAAGGTAAACCTTCTGGGTTTAAAAGAAAAACAGAGATTTCTATTCTTCTTGACATACTGGTTGTTCTGTTCAGTTTTCAAAGAGCAAATCATTTCGTCACTTCAAATTAGCGACTTTTCCATAATAACACTTTGGAAAGTATGTGTCAATATCTTTTTTACCTTTTTTCAAATAAAACTTTTTAGCTTCTTGCAGCTTCGAAATGCAGCTTTTATAATATAGCACATTCTTCTAAGCTTGGCAAGAAGTTTTTTACAACTTTTTTGACGAATGTCGTTAAATACATACGAATTTAGCGACAGTTAATAATGTATCATGGATTTTTCATTATGTCAATTTCTATTTTTATTAAAGGTACAACCTAATATCGTAAATGAGGTAGAGGATTTTCAAACCAACTCTTCGATTATATTATGTGAGAAGAAAAAATCTCTATTATATGTAGAGAAAGTTTTTGTTAGTCAATCTATCTCTTATTTATGAAGTATTCTAATTCATTTTTCACTCTTTTTTATGCTATACTTGCAGTGATGTTTTGAGGAGGAAAAGTATGGCTGATATCGTTTATAAAAGTAAAATCAATAAAATACGGACCTTTGCTCTTAGTCTTATCTTTATTGGAATTGGTTTAATGTATATAGGTCTATTATCTAAAAAGATTGGTTGGCTAATGCTTTTGTTTTTTGCATTGGGCATTTTATCCGTTATTTTTAGTTGTGTTGTTTATTTTTGGATTGGTATGTTATCCACGAAAGCTATTCCTATTGTCTGTCCAACTTGTGAAAAACCTACAAAAATGCTTGGAAGAGTTGATGCTTGTATGCATTGCAAACAGCCACTGACCCTTGATAAAGATTTAGAGGGCAAAGAATTCGATGAAAAGTATAATACGCGGCGATACAAGAAGGAAGCCAAAAAGAAAGCTAAAAAGTAATTATCAAACAACGCCTTGTCCTTTCTAAGTGGACAAGGCTGTTTTATTTAAATGATACCTGACTTCGTACTAAAACTATCCTATTACCTATCTTTTCGTCCGATTAAAACATCAAAATCAATCGTTATTGTATGAGAAGCTGTATTTTTAAACCTTTCTACTTTTTCCTTAGACCACTCCCAAGTGAGTGGTGTCATTTTTAATAATTCATTTATATTTGTTTTCCCCAAATTCATCTGATAATGAAGCCTTTCTTTTTGTACATTTGTAAATTGCTCATGAAATAAATCAACCATTTTCTCATTTGAATAGAATGAATGATTATCATCTCCATCACTGAACAGACGCAATTCTTTTAAATAGTTTTTTTGAGGTACTACTTTAATAACTATCCCATTTGGTTTTAGAACCCTTGCGAATTCACGATAATTAGCAGGAGATAGAATGTTTAAAATAATATTGAAAGTATGAGCTTTAAATGGCAAATTAGATAGGTTAGCAACAAACCACATTTGATCTTGATAATATTTTGCTGCTTCTAAAATTCCTTCTTTGGAAATATCGATCCCGATCACAGTTTTTATGTTAGCCTCTGATTCAATTAATGAATGATGTATTTGTGATAAATGAGATCCTTCTCCACATCCTGCATCAAGTACATTGATAGTTGAATTAAATCGGCCATTTAAAATCACTTCAGATATTTTTTCATGCAAATTTGTAAAAAATGCAGTATTTGTAATCAATCGTTTCCTCGATTCAAATAATTGTTTATTGTAATTTGTGTTTATCGATTGATTTAATAAATTCACATACCCTTGTCTTGCTATATCAAAAGCGTGTCTATTTTTACAGATTAATCTTAAGTCTTCTATGTACATTGCCGATTCACAGATAGGGCAAATCATTGATTCAAGGTTACCCATTAATTGCGCACTTCTCTCTTTTTTGCTTAGTAGTGACATGGAAACACCTCTTTACTTCAACAAATTAAATATTAAAAATGCCATGCTAATTTGCATGGCTTATCATTATTATATTATCGATAATTTTAAGATGATACTTCCATCTCTTGACAATCTTTACATGTACCGTATAATTCCAGTCGATGATGACTAACTTCAAACCCAGTTACTTGCTCAGCCAATGACTCTATTTCATCTAATGTTGGATAATAAAAATCAACTATTTTTCCACATTTTTCACATATGATATGGTAATGTTCTGCTGTATCACAATCAAATCGGCTTGATGAATCACCATATGTTAGTTCACGTACAAGCCCAATCTCCTTTAGTACACGAAGATTATTATATACAGTTGCAACACTCATATTCGGGAATTTTCCTTCTAGTGCTTTGTAAATATCATCAGCTGTTGGATGTCCCTGTGAGTTTAAGAGATAATCAAGCACCGCATGACGCTGAGGCGTTATTCGAACACCTGATTCCTTCAATGTAACTATTGCTTGTTCTAATTGCTCTTCGGACACCGTCATGCACCTCGCTTTCAATTTGTTGTTTGATTTTAATAATATTATTACTTTATAATTTTTATAATTAGTGTACCTTCTTAAATAGCTTGTTGTCAATATAAGTATATTATAATTTGATAATTATTATAACTAAGTATTTTTAAGTCTCTATTTCCTCCTACTTGTAGCTTATTTTATAATTAGTATCCTCTTGATATATCAATTTTATTAATAAAATCACTTCTACCTTTTGTATATATGTCCAGATTTTCCTTCAAAATTTCTAGTGCTCGTGGTAAATAGTTTGGCGATATACCAGATATATGTGGTGTAATCGTTACGTTTTCTAAATTCCATAATGGATGATTTTCTGGAAGTGGTTCTTCTTCAAACACATCAAGTACAGCATGCATGATTTCTTTTTCTTTGATTGCTTTTACGATAACATCACTTTCTACTGCATCACCGCGCCCCATATTTAGGAATATCGCACTATCTTTCATCATTTCAAAAAAATCATATGTATAAAAATGCTTCGTTTCTTTCGTACTTGGTAAAACAGAAACAATAAAATCAGCTTCTGGTAAACGAAATTTTATTTTATCTGTTGTCACATTTTCATCGAAATACTCTAGCTCTCGTCCGCTACGAGATACCCCAATTGTTTTCATATGAAATGCTTTAGCAAGTCTGGCAACTTCCCTGCCAATAGCTCCTGTTCCAGCAATAAGCATTGTTTTGCCAGATATCTCTAAAGGCCTACTAGAACGATACCATTCATGGTTTCGTTCTTTTTCCATCAATATCTTTTCACGGCGATACACTTGCATAAGCATCGAAATTGCATATTCTGACATAGGTACTTTATGAATTCCTCTTACATTAGTAACTAAAATATCTTTTTTATTTAATGCCTCAAATGGTAATCCATCTACTCCAGCCGACAGGACACATACCCAATTTAAGCGAGTTGCTTGTTCAACTAACGTTTCATTTAAATCATTACCATAAGTTACAATCACTTCTGCTTTACTAATATGTTCTTTAGCCTCGTCCATATTTTCACAAAAAATAAATTCTTGTTGTCGATAATTTGCTTTAAGTTCTTTCTTATCTTCATCTGAGATTTTCAAAGAAAATAATATAGCCAACAAACATGCCCCCCACTGTTCCTCTTACTATATAATACTATATTAAACGTTTTAATAGTAATTAAACAGTAGAAAGCTTTTATTGTCATCACTAGTATTCCTATTTCAAAAAACTATTTAAAAAACTAAGGCAAAGAACTTTTATATCTAAAAGTGGTGAGAAATGTTCTATATAGTAGATATCATGATGAATCATATCATTATATCCCGATCTCTCCATTAAATTTATTTGTGCATAGCCAGTTATTCCAGGTCTTACTTTTAATCGATTTTCTTGATATCGATTATAGTAACTGGCGATTTCCATTCTTTCAGGTTTAGGTCCAACAAAACTCATATCTCCTTTAAGAACATTCCAAAGCTGAGGCAAATGGTGCAAAAAGTATTTCTTTAATTTAAGTCCTGTTACCGTGTAAAAAGTATCTCCATCTCGTTTGAAATTAAATTTATCAGGTACACCTTGCTGCCAATTACTTGGAAATGGATATGGTGGCAGTGCTTTAATAAGCTGCCTCTTAGGGGTTTTAATACGAAACGTGTACATTGTAAATATTCGATGATTCTTCCCTGCATAAGTTTCTTTAAAAATGACTGGTTTTCCTTCCCGTTTATAAATTTTATAGGCAATGTATATCGAAGGAGGAGAAAATAATAAAATTAATACACCACTCATTAAAATATCGAATAGGCGTTTTATAAAAAAATAAAAATGTACTCGCATAAAATACGTTGACTTATGCTTTACACTCTGTAATAGTTCCACTATAAACACCTCGATTTATAGTATTGAAAAATAATAGCTTTAGTGAAACGTAATACTATAACCTATTCAATGAAATTTGAAGATATTACCTGTTTTAAATTAGAAATCACTGCAAAAAATCAAGTTTTATCACTTAAAAAAGTTCAACTTGGAGTATATTGAACTCCTAAGCTGAACTTTTCCTAACCCACTGTACTATTTATTTTGCTTCTAAATCTTCTATAGAATCAAGATCCATATATTCTGGAACAACTATTCCAATTTTTGCTCCAATTAAATTTGGTCCTAAATCAATCAAATCATCTTTATGTTTTTCATAAAACTCTGCATGTGTAATTGGTAACCAAGCAGCAACTGATGCATCAGCATCCCCATTTGCAACGGATTCAAAAACGATAGCAACATCTACAGGTGTTACTGTAACATCAAAACCTTTTTGTTCCATTGCTTCTTTTAATACTCCTGCAGAAGCTCTCTCAGAATCCCATGGAGTTGAAACTAATTCGACCTCAACACCATCCACATCGTCAACTCCATCTGTCCATTCGGCTACTTTATCCTCATTCTCTTCTACCCAGCGCTTAGCGACATCCTCTATTTCTTCTCCTGTTTCTTGGGCTTCATACATAATTTGTTCCATATCTTCTACTTCCCATTCGAACTGATCAATCAGCTTATACGCTTCAGGTTTGTCTTCTTCCAATCCCAGTCTTGCTAATGAGTTAATTCCTTCTTCCGCACCGTAAATTTCTTTTGGATCATCCAAATATTTCATATCCGGATATTTCGCAAACATCCAATGTGGATTCCAACCTGTTATAATAATCGGTTCTTCATCACCCATCGCTTTATCGAGTTCTGACATCATCGCGGCAGTTGAAGATAATTCAACAGTCCAACCTTGTAAGCTATCGTATTCTTCAATCGCTGCTTCCGTCGCGACAGAAATTCCTGCCCCGGGTTCAATTCCAGTGATCGTATAATCCACTTCCTCACTGTAATTCACTGCGCTTGCTTCTTCATTACTTTGATCTTCTGTCGAATCACTGTCTGAATCTTCTGTTCCACCGTCCGAACATGCTGCAAGCAACAAAACTCCTGCAAAAATTGCAACTAATAGTACATTCGTTGAAAAAAATCTGTTATTTCCTAACTTCTTTAAGTTAGTAAACATATAAATAAAATCCCCCTTAATTAATATCAAAACGCTCCTATGATTGAAAACTATTTCAACCCCTCTGATTAAGCACGTTTATTAATATATCTTCTATTTACACTAATGGCAAACATGAAAATATCCGAAATATGCTCATTTATTATTAATCATCCAATATATTAAGCATTTCCCTAATTTTCCTTAGATTTATCCAATTAATCTACCAAATATATTGAAAAGACACGTAAAAAAACCACTTGATTATCAATTCAATCAAGTGGTTTCCTTCTTTGTTTCACTAACTTAAATTTTCACGCACATACTCGAGTGCCTCTTCTACATGTCCCTTAACACGTACTTTACGGTATTCTTTTTGGATGTTTCCTTCTTTGTCGATAATGAAAGTAGAACGTTCAATCCCATAATACTCTCTGCCAAAGTTTTTCTTTAATTTCCAAACATCATAAGCATCTGCTGCAACCTTGTCTTCATCGGCTAGAAGTAAAAATGGTAAATCATGTTTCTCAATAAACTTTTCATGGCGTGTAACTGGATCTGGACTTATTCCAATGATAACAGCGTTCAATTCACTAAAGTTTTCATGATGATCACGAAAATCACAAGCTTGTGTCGTACAGCCAGGGGTCATATCTTTCGGGTAAAAATATAATACAACGTTTTTCCCTTTGAAATCTGATAAGCTTACATCTTCCCCATTTTGATTTGGCAAAGTGAAATTAGGTGCTTTTTGTCCTATTTCAACTGTCATATTAAAACCTCCACAACGTTTTCTACTTTTATCATAACATTCCAATGAAGAATCATCTATTCTTCCACCTTTTCCTGTGTTTTTATGACAAGACGCAAAACAAATGCTGTAGGTAATATGTAACCAATCAAGGCTTGGATTAAAGCAACCAATCTGCCAATGCCAATCGGCACAATATCTCCATACCCTATCGTCAAAATAGTGACACCGCTAAAATAAAAAGAATGAATAAGTGATCCAAGTTTACCTACCTTCCTCAATTCATCCCCTTCAACAAGAATAATTCCTTGGAAGGAAAGTATAAAATAAATAAGTCCAAATCCAATGATGACAATACTATAAGTGATTAGTAATGTATAAAAAATTTCTACCGAAAAACGCCCTTCTGTCATTCTTTCATTCGATTTATTTAGTCCACCATTAATAAACTCTGCTACGCTCTTTACAACGATAAAACAAATACCACCAATTAAAAGCCATGATAGAATTGACATATTATCACCTTTGTATATTTGTTTTTACCATTGTATGCAGGAAAATAAAAAGCTTGTCTAAAATTTGGTCAACTTTATGGTGGGGAGACCCTGTCACTAAGTTAAAAGTGAGCGTCTTCCTAAATAAAGTTTGACAAGTGAAGAAACCCGCTCCATAACTATAAAGGTCTATAGATTATAGAGCGGGTTCTTAAGCTACATTTTCTGCACAGGAAACTTCTGAGATGCATCATTTAAATTTTGAACTTGATATAAATCAAAGTAACTTCCTTTTTTATCCATCAGTTCTTCGTGAGATCCGATTTCACTAATCATTCCATTTTCAATAACGACAATTCGGTCCGCATGAGTTATTGTTGCTAGGCGATGTGCAACAATGAAGGTTGTCCTGTCAGCAGCAAGTTTACCCATTGCTTCTTGGATTGTATGTTCACTTTCTAAATCAAGCGCTGACGTTGCTTCATCAAAAATTAAAATTGGTGGATTTTTTAAAAACACACGCGCAATCGCAATTCGTTGTTTTTGACCGCCTGAAAGCTTCACCCCGCGCTCACCAACTGTTGTTTCATATCCATATGGGAGTTCCATAATAAATTCATGCGCATTTGCAGCCTTCGCAGCTTCAATTACTTCTTCATCGGTTGCATGTGGATTTCCCATACGAATATTCATTTCGATGGATTCACTAAATAAAATATTATCCTGCAGAACCATTCCAATATTATCTCTTAGAGAACGTGCCTGAACATCGCGAATATCTTTTCCATCTACTTTAATGGAACCACTAGTGACATCATAAAAGCGTGGGATTAAACTAATTAATGTTGACTTTCCTCCCCCACTCATACCAACAAGAGCAATCGTTTCTCCTTCTTTAACATGAAGAGTCAGGTCTTTCAACACTTCGGGTTCTGTTTTTTCATAACGGAATGATATATTTTCAATATCAATTTTACCTTTGACATTTGATAAAGGTTCAGCATCTGGCTTATTAACGATTTCATAGGGTTCATTCATCAACTCAAACACACGATCGATTGATGCGATGGATTGTGTTAATTGAGTGGATGAATTAATTAACCTTCTTAACGGGCTATACACCCTTTCCATATATCCGACAAACGCAACCATCGTTCCCATCGATAAATTACCAGTGATCACTTGATATCCTGCAAAAGCAATAACAAGCAGCGGTGCAAGATCTGTAATTGTATTTGTTGCGGCAAATGTTTTTGCATTCCAAATTGTATGCGTAATTGCCTTTTCTAAAAAATTACTGTTTTGTTTGTCAAATTGTTTTTGTTCGTAATCCTCAAGAGCAAAACTCCTCGTCACAGGAATGCCTTGCACACGTTCATGTAAATGTCCCTGTACCTCCGCAAGTGCCTGCGATCTTTCACGCGTTAATCGACGTAATCTTCCATAAAAGTATTTAACGGTAAAGCCAAAAATCGGAAATAGGATGACAGCAACAATCGTTAATGGTATATCCATCGTTAACATAATAACAACAGCAATTAAAATCGTTACTAAATCCAGCCATATATTCATTAAACCTGTAATAACAAAAATCTTCGTTTGTTCGACATCATGTATTACCCGGGAAATAATTTCGCCAGTTTTCGTCTGGGAATAAAATCTTAAAGATAATTTTTGGAGATGATCAAACAGTTTATCCCTGATATCATAGAGTATTTTACTCCCAACCCACTGTGCTAAATATTGTCGAATATATTCAATTGGCGGACGTAGAAACAGAAATACAACAAAAGAGATACCCATGAGCCAAAATAAGCGAGTTGTTTTTTCACTTTGAGTTAGCGTATCTATCGTAATGATGTTATCAATAACGTATTTTAAAATAAGTGGAATTAATAATGGTATTGCAAATTTAACAATACCTATTAAAACCGTCCAAAGAATCTTCCACTTATATGGAGCGACAAACTTCATATATTGCTTTATACTTTTCATAATACCCCTTCCCTAACTATTCAAATTCTTGATGACATAATAAAGCCTTGCTACTTTTTAAATGTAGCAAGGTTGTTTACCACCTAAAAACTAAAAACTGTTCATACCATTGATCAATAAAACCTGGGGAAAAGGGACCTTTTCGCTGATGCACCCATTGTATTAATTGATCAATGTTATTATATAAAATTTGATCCAATATCCTCGGGTAGTTCATTTGTACTTTATGCTCTTCGTATTCATCTTCATCCAGAACTTCATACGTCATATCAGGAAAAACCTTCAAATCTAAATCATAATCTATATATTTCAATGCTTTTTCTTCATATAAAAAAGGGGAACTTATATTACAGTAATAATGTATCCCGTCTGTTTTAAGCATTCCTATGATATTAAACCAACGTTCTACATGGAAATAACATATTGCAGGTTCCCTTGTTATCCATGACCTGCCATCGCCTTCAGTGACAACTGTTTTATCGTTTGCTCCAATGACAACCTTTTCTGTTCCTTTTAAAACTATACTACTATCCCATACTCGATGTAAGCTACCGTCATGCTTATAACTTTTTATCTGTATGTCTTCACCAACTTTTGGAGCAACCATCTAATCTTCCTTTCCGTCCCCCTAAACAAAATCCCATTCTTATCTCTAAACGTTTAGTCTTATCAAGTATAAAGCTAATAATTAAAAAATTAAAGCATTATGCAACCTTCTCAGAACGGAAATTATTATTTTTGATTCTGCGGAATGTATAGGTTTTTCCGCAACGAAATTTTACAATTAAATTCAAAAAGTATAACAAAAAGAGTTTCCTTGGAGAAAGGAAACTCTTTTTTTAGTAACGTATCCTGAGGATGTGATACGTTATTGTTTGTTTTGTTGAGATTTTTGATTCTGCTTTCTAACTTGTTGAGCATCTGTTTCAGATGCAAATTCAGTACCATACTGACCTTGCTGGCCTTGTGCAGCCTGCTGATTTTGTTGTTTTACTTTTTGTACGTTGGTTCCAGCAGCTTTTTTCGGATTATTTTTAGCCATCAATATCACCTCCGCATTTATAATTTCTCCAGATTGTTAAATGTTATCCATACTTAATAAAACTTTTTCTGAAAAAACATGCGCAGATACTTAAAAACCTACAAATATTTCATCATTTTTTGATGTGAAACAGGAAATGGATATTCATTTAGTTGATTTATTTCAACTAGCTGCAATCGCTCATCCAAAACACCACTATCTTCGAGAACCGCATCATAAATTTCAAGTTCCCAAATAATATGTGAAAAAACGTGTTTTAACTTCCCTTGTTTCTTTTGTAAAATAACATCTAAACCATACTCTTTATATAACCACTGTTCCGCATCCATGACATCTTTAACCGGTGCCATCGGGAATTGCCAAAGATTAGCTAACAATCCTGTATCTGGACGCTTTTCAATCACAACTTGTCCTTGATTGTTTTTAATAAGTATAGCTAAATAAGACTTTCGCCTTTGCTTAGCCTTTTTGGCTTTTACAGGTAATTGTTCCTGAACACCTTCTTTATAAGCACTGCAATATTCTTGAACGGGACAGAACATGCACATTGGTGATTTGGGAGTACAAACTAAAGCACCAAGTTCCATGACAGCTTGATTAAATGATGAGGGATCAGATTCAGAAATAAGTTCCCTTGTTATATCTTCAAATTTCTTTCTGGTTTTACCAAGTGAAATATCATCATCGATTTTTAACACTCTTGAAAGAACACGCATCACATTTCCATCCACAGCAGGTTCGGCTTGATTAAAAGCAATGGATAAAATTGCCCCTCTTGTATAGGGACCAATTCCTTTAAGTTTCCCTAGTTGTTTTGGGTTGTCAGGTACTTTTCCATCATATTCACTTACAACCTCTTTTACAGCAGTATGTAAATTTCTAGCTCGAGAATAGTATCCTAAACCTTCCCAAGCTTTAAGAACTTTTTCCTCTTCAGCAGAGGCTAGTTCATAAACATTTGGAAATTGTTCCATAAAACGATGGAAATATGGAATGACAGTATCCACTTTTGTTTGTTGTAACATAATTTCAGAGACCCAAACTTTATATGGATCTTGATCTTTTCTCCAGGGCAAATCTCTTTTATTTTCGTCATACCAATTTAATAAATCCTCTTGAAACTGTGAAATGTTAAAATTTCGTAACACCATTGCAGGCATACAATCACTTCCCTTATGGTATAATAAAAATGTATTATAGATAGATATATCCTAGTAGTTATTTTAAGGAGGACACCGACTAATGGATACTGGAACCCATATTGCGATGGGTGTTGCACTTGGTGGTTTGGCTACGCTTGACCCTGTAGTGCAAAGTGATCCAACACTTTTTCATGCAGTCCTAGTTGGTACGATTGCTGGTTCTCATGCACCAGATTTTGACACGGTATTAAAATTAAAAAACAATGCCACTTATATTAGGCATCACCGTGGTATAACTCATTCGCTGCCAGCCATTGTTATTTGGGGCATTTTAATTGCATCGATTATTTATGCTTTTGTACCAGAAATTAATTTTTTACATTTGTGGTGTTGGACATTTTTAGCTGTTGGCTTACATGTCTTTGTTGATATATTTAACGCATACGGCACACAAGCCCTAAAACCATTTACAAATAAATGGATTGCACACGGATTTATTAACACATTTGACCCTTACATTTTTAATTTGCATATCGTTGGTATTATTGCATGGGTGCTTGGGGCTCATCCTGGTTATACATGGTTAATTGTATATACGGTTATTTTATTGTACTATATCAAACGATATCTTGATAAAAGAGAAATCGTTAAAAAAATTTATGATTACTTTCCAACAACCGAACGGATAGCAACATCTCCAACGATAAAACAAAATTATTGGAGAGTCGCTATTACAACTACTGACAGATTTTACGTTGGCAGTGTGGATAATGGCCATATTTTAATCATTGATGAATTTGAAAAAGTGCCATTACCTGATTCTAAAATGATGGAAATTGCGACACAAGATAAAAACATTGCTGCCTTTTTATCATTTTCACCAGTCTACCGTTGGGAAACAACTAAATATGATGATTTCACAGAAATTCGTTTCATTGATTTACGCTATCGCTCTAAGGATTACTACCCCTTTGTCGCAGTCGTTCAAATTGATGACAATATGAATATCATAACTTCCTACACAGGCTGGATATACTCCGAACGTAAATTGCAAAATAAACTATATGTAGAAGAAAACCCAGTTTAAAACATTGCTAATCCCCATAGCTACGAAAAAGTACTACGCTAATTTTTGTAATGAATGACAAAATATCTTAAAACAATTAATCCGAACAGTGAATCATTGTTCGGATTTCTTTGTCTTTAATACTTACATCCCTTTTATTCGTTTAATTTTTTTCCCAATAGGGATATCGGAATCGCTTCTTCTTTTTCATATTCTTCATTGAGTAAATTTATTCGATGCCCCCAAGCAAATACTCCATTAATGTAATTTACTTTAAATGTATGACCTAGGTCTGTAGGTAATTCATATGTTTCATCAGCCATAAAATCTTCTGGATTCAACATATACGCCATAGCAACTTGCATTTTTCTCTCGTTTACGGCTACTTCACTTACATTACCTAATTGCTCCGCTTTTTGAGCCTTTTCCTTTAACTTTCCTACTTCTTCTCTTAACTGCTCTATTGTATAATCACTATATCGAAAATAATTCATCTTTTATAGTCTCCCCTTTACTAGTTTACATTTTACCAATAGTTTAGGACAATGGGAATAAGAAACCTTTCATTATTCGATTAAAGTTAATTTATTAAAGGAGGTAAAATATGCCTACAGTTGCGATAACTGGTGCGGGAAGTGGGCTTGGCCGTGCTTTAGCTCTCGAATATGCAAAACATAATTATAAAGTTTTTTTAATGGGGCGAACAGACAATAAATTACATACCGTAGGACGAGAAATTGAGGAATTAGGTGGTCATTCTGAAGTCATTCTTTGTGATGTGAGTGAGTTCGCCTCCATTAGTATTGCTTTCCAGCAAATAGGTAAACTAGATGTATTTATTAATTGTGCGGGGATTGGTATATTTGGACCTGTTGAAAAGTATACGAATGAGGATGTTGATCACACACTGGATACAAATATCAAAGGTACAATTCTAACTGTACAATATGCACTACCGCTTATACGAGAGAGTAAAGGACGAATCCTAACGATTATTTCTACAGCAGGGCTTAGAGGAAAAGTAAATGAATCTATTTATTGTGCAAGTAAATTTGCAGTAAGAGGGTTTACGGAAAGTTTGCAAAAAGAATGGGAAAATGAGGACTATTCAATAACGGCAGTCTATATGGGAGGAATGAATACACCTTTTTGGGATAATTCGACCCATGTCAAAGACGCCTCTCACTTAAAAGGACCTGAAGTGGTAGCCGAACAAATTTTTAAAGAAGATGATGGAAGAAAAGAAATTTTCATTGACCGATAGTATAAAAAAGAATAGGGGGATATCCTCTATTCTTTTATATTTTCTTCGATAAAATCATTTATTTTATCTATTTGAAATCCTTGACGATAAAGCCCTTCTTTCACTTTTTGTATAAGCTCAAATCCAGAAAACTTTCGTTGATGCTTGCGTATTAGTTTTATTCCATGGTGCTCTAACGCTTCTTGTTCCTGTTCTGTATCTTTCTCTTGCTTTATTTCTGCCATTACTTCTTGAATAACATCTTGTGTAAATCCTTTTTGCATAAGTGTTGCTTGTATTTTCTGTTGTTGCTTTTGAAATGAATCTTTTTTGCTTGATCGTAGTTTCTTTTGTACCCATTTCATTGCCTTTTCATATTCAATTTCAAAAGTATATTGAGTAATTGCCTCTTCCGCAAGTACCATAGCAACCCCCTTTTCAATGAGTTCTCTTTTGACGAGTTGAGGACCCTTTGTAGAGGTATTTATTCTAGTGCTGACAAATGCTTTGGCAAATTCCCTGTCATCAAGTAGCTGCTCTTTAACTAACCGATCAATAATATCAGGAATATGATATTCATCAATCTTTTCTTTCAAGTAATCATACATTTCTTTTTTGGTACGCATGCGATAACTGAGATAGCGTATAGCTAGTGCATAGGATTGATAATAAGTATCTTGTTTTTTGAGTGTTTCTACAAATGACTCATCAAGTTCGAGCCCTTTTCTTAATCGATACTCGATTAAAATAGCTTCATCCACACTAAAACCATATTTTTCTCCGTCTTCTTCTTTCAAAAATATATTATAGCGCTGTTTATTTTTCTTTTGAGTGGTAATTCGAGCTATTTTTGTCATTTTATCACGTCCTTTGTTCTATCATATCACGAAACAGAATCCATACAAAAAGCTGCTTACAAGCTGGACTTAAAAAATTAAATTTAGGGATTCCATTTTACAATCATTCGTTGTAAAATATAAATATTATTTTTTAAAAAGAGTTTAGGGAAGGCAAATGGTGCGCCACCAGCAATATAGCTGGTTCTAGTGGGTTCGATTCCCACCCCGAATTTTTGTTGCAAGTTAACTAAAAATTCGCGGGTGGGTAAACACTTCCTTAAAGCTGTAAGACCCTCCTGCGAAAAAATAAGGAGGGTCTTTTCTATGTTAAAAAAACGTGAATTAGCCGAGGTGACAAGATTATATGAGCTAGTATCCCATCCCGAAGTGTATCCTTTCGTTCGCCAAAAGGCAAATACGCTTGATGAATTTTATTTTATTACGAAACAAACGATAGAAGCGGAAGAAAGAGGCGAACTTATTTCGCGAACAATTTTAAATGAATATGGTCAACCAATTGGGGTTATTAGCTTGTTTGATATTACAAAATCTATCGGGTTTTTAGCAACATGGATTGGCCAGCCTTATTTTGGTATGGGATACAATCGGGCGGCCAAGGAAGAGTTTTTTGATGATCTATTTCATTGTTATAATATCAAAACAATTTTTATGAAGGTAAGGAAAACAAACAAACGATCTGCAAAAGCCGTTGCAAAACTCCCTTACGTAATCCGGGCTAATGATGTTTATCCTAAATTTTATAAAACAGTAAATTCAAAAGGGGATATTTATGACCTTTACGCTATTCCCTCACATCTTTATCAGTCATATAAACAAACGACACCATTGAAAGGGACTGAAGACGTTATTTGAAAAATAAGGCCAATCATAGGATTCATCCTTAATGGTTGGCCTATTTATCCACAATTAGTTTTTTAAAAGAAGAGTTACTTCTCTTCATCATACCTTATACACAGATTTTTGTGGAAAAAACCGAAAGACACTTGTGGATACTATGCATAACTTGTTGAGAAGTTTTAAGGTCAATCTTTATATTGTGTATATATCTGTGAATAAGTAAATGAATTTGTAATCTAATATTGGTTTTTTCTCCTTTTTCCACAAATAAGTTCATACCCAAAACCTTTATGAAATGTGTGCTAGAATAGAGAATGTATGGTAAGCTTTCTTACATGTTGCTATATAATGAAAGGAGTAAGATAATGGCTTGGACATATGTATTATTCGCAGCGATTGTAGAAGTTTTTTGGGTTATAGGACTAAGGTATTCAAGTTCTATACTCGAATGGCTCGGTACAATTATTGCAATTGTTTTTAGTTTCTATTTTATTATTAAAGCTTGTGAAAAACTTCCTTCAGGAACCGTTTATGCGGTCTTTACGGGATCTGGTGCCGCTGCAATTGTTTTAATTGATGCCCTTGTATTTGGTTCTGACTTTTCCATTGCACAATTGTTATTTATCGGCCTAATCATTATAGGTGTAGTTGGGATAAAGATAACAACCGATGATAGTGTTGACGATGAAAAAGAAAAGTCAACTGCGAGAGGAGCGGAATGATTTGTATTGGATTTTTTTAGTTATTGCAAGCTTCGGAGAAATATTTGGTGTTATGAGCATCAATTTATATATTCAAAGAAAAACAATGGGTAGACTTTTCTTAGTCATCATTTCATTCGGATTTGGATTTGTATTCTTGTCGATGGCAATGCGTGGTATTCCATTAGGTACGGCTTATGCAGTCTGGACTGGACTAGGTGCTGCAGGAGCGGTATTAATGGGAATTTTATTTTTCAATGAATCAGCTAGCTGGAAACGAATCATTTTTCTATTTTTCATCATTTCTGGAGCAGTCGGATTAAAAATATTAGAATAATATACAGGACAAAAAAACGATTTTGCCATATGAGCAAAATCGTTTTTGAAAATTAGAAAAGAAAAAACACTGGTTAATAATTAACCCGTCTCTTCATAAATGCCCTCACTTGGATTTTTCTCCGTATGAATATAATAATCCTCCCCATTTGTATGAATCAAAATATTACCAAAAACAGCCGTTGAATAAATAAGGGTATCAAGTTTATTTAAATTCGTAATCACCCGATCTACTGGGTGGCCAAATCGATTTCTCTTTTTATAGGTGAGCAGCGCAACTTTTGGATCTACTTCTTTTAAAAATTCCATAGAACTGCTTGTTTTGGATCCATGATGAGCCACTTTTATAATATCCGCTTTAACATCATATGCTTCGATCAAACGTTTCTCTTGCTTTCGCTCAATATCCCCCATTAATAAAAAGTTAATATCCTGATAAGTTATCTTTAACACAATTGAGGCTTGGTTATTATTTTTTCCTTTGTCATGTGTATTTAAAATTTTAATTTTAAGATCAGAATCAATGTCAACTGATTCATTTTCTATAGCTAAATTAAACAAACTATCTTGTTTGCGAATTTCATTCAAATAGCGTCCATATGTTTTTGTATTATGCATTTTTCCGGAATCAATAATATGCCCCACTTCAAACTGTTTCATCACCTCAATTAATCCACCAATATGATCATAGTCAGGATGGGTAGCAATCATGACATCAAGTTTATCAACATTTTGCTTTTCTAAATAATTGACTACCTTTTCCCCATACTCTGGCCTGCCACCATCAATTAGAATATGTTTGTCATTTGGTGTTTTAATATATATACTGTCCCCTTGTCCTACATCTATAAAATGAACTTTCATTTCTTTCGGAAGTTCTTCCGCAAAATAAATTACATTTATTGGTAAAAATAAAAAGAACAAAAACAATATAAAGATAATGCCTAACTGAATTCGACGCATACATAACTTCCTTTATTGTTAATGTTCCTTTATTTTTTCACAAGTTTTGTGATTATATGCGAAAAAAAGCGAACCGCCTTACTCAGCCTCAAGCATGTCTGATAAGAAATTCCAGTTGCGTCACATGTAAATTCATTAACTACCCTTGCATAGTCCCAGTCAATGAAAACATCACTATAGAGCCGCACATAAATCCTCAGACCTGACAAAATAATTATTGTTATTTGCACATAATATATATAATGCGACATAAGTGCTCAGTTGTTTTCCGCTGCGGACCGTTGCTTTCCGCGGGCACGGCTTCAGCCTCCTTGCCCCGGCAAGGGGTATGTCGACGTTGCCCGCAAAGGGCGGTTTTAGTCGGCCTTCCTTTATACCCGCTGCGGGGTCTTCAGACACGTGGGACTGCACTATCGTTCGTCCCATCGAAAACCATTTGCTATTCCCGCTGGAGCGGGCGGTCCTCCGCTCCAAACAACGCTTACAAGAGTGGACTGCTTTTATACGATATAGTTAAGTAACAAGCAATATTAAATGGTATAAAGTTACATAACACTAGCGAAGGAAAAACACGGAGACTCCTGTGGGAGCGAAAGGCTGATGAGACCCCGAAATGCGGTAGCATTCGGAGGCTCATCAGCCGCCTCTGGATGCGCGTAGTGTTTTTTCCGTAGCGGTAGTTTATCTCTCATCTTTAAAGGATAGAAGGAAAGCTCTAAAACTATGTCGCATTTTACATCAAATGTGATGTAACAGCAGCAAAATTAACGAAAAAACTTCGGAGTCTAGATGTATGCGAACTGCTCAGAGTTATTTATTCAAATATCCACTTGAACAATTTATTGCTAATCTAATTTATTCCACCAGAAGTTATCTATACTATATACTCTGCAAAACTTGAATTTATTATAAAAAAGAGGCCAGATTCTATCATGAACCTGACCTCTTAGATTACTATCTAATAAAATTTTATTTTATGCTTTTTTAACAAGAACTTCTTCTTCTTCCACCATTACTTGAACAGCTTCTATATCTTGTTCTTCTAGGATTAAGTCTGTTAACTGGTCCTCTACTTTGTCTTGGATAACACGGCGTAAAGGTCTTGCTCCAAAGCGTGGGTCATATCCTAGTTCAACAAGTTTCTCCTTTGCTTCAGTTGTTATCGTAATGCTGATATCATTTTCTTCAATGGTATCCTGCAATTCAGTAAGCATTAAGTCAACAATCTCTAAAAGATGTTCTTTGGAAAGTTCATTGAAACGAATAATCGAATCAAATCTGTTTAAGAATTCAGGTTTAAAGTAATCGCTTAGCATTTCTAAAGTAGTAACTGAATCATGTTGTTCTGTATTAAAGCCAACGTTAATTTCTTTGACTCCTGTACCAGCATTACTTGTCATAATTATAACTGTATCTTTAAAGCTAACGGTACGTCCATGAGAGTCCGTTAAATGACCATCCTCCATAATTTGCAAGAAAGTATTTTGTACATCTGGATGTGCTTTTTCAATTTCATCAAGTAAAATAATGGAATATGGGTTACGACGAACTCGTTCCGTTAACTGACCAGCTTCTTCATGTCCTACATATCCTGGAGGGGAACCGATAATTTTAGACACAGAGTGTTTTTCCATATATTCACTCATATCTAATCGGATTAACGAATCCCGAGAACCGAATATTTCCTCTGCTAAAACTTTAGTAAGTTCTGTTTTACCAACACCAGTAGGTCCAACAAATAAGAAGGAGCCGATTGGTCTTTCTTTCGCTTTTAAACCTGCACGACTTCTGCGGATTGCTTTCGCTACTTTATCAATTGCTTGATCTTGACCAATCACTTTTGCACTTAAGTTTTTACCTAAGTTTTTCAATTGTTCTTGTTCATCTGCTTGAAGTTTTGTCACAGGAATACCTGTTTTCTCTTCAACCAGTAACTGGATATCAGACACATCGACATCGATTACTTTTTCAGCATCTTCGCTTTTTTCCAGTTGTTTTTGCAGCTGAATTTCTTGATAACGTAAGTGTGCTGCACGTTCATAATCTTCTTTTTCAGCTGCTTCTTCCTTTTCTTTTGTCACTTCATTAAGGCGTTGTTCAATGGAATCAGAATCTTTTTCTGAGTTTTTCAAGTTAAGACGAGAACCGACTTCATCCATCAAATCAATCGCTTTATCTGGTAAGAAACGATCTTGAATATAGCGATTAGATAAGGTGACAAAGGCACGTATCGCTTCTTCAGAATAACGAACTTCATGGAAATTTTCGTAACGATCTTTAATTCCATTTAATATTTCAATCGCTTCGTCAGCAGTTGGTTCTTTAACGATAATTGGTTGCAAACGACGTTCCAGTGCAGCATCTTTTTCGATTTGACGATATTCTTTTAATGTTGTTGCACCAATTAATTGTAATTCTCCACGAGCTAAAGCTGGCTTCAAAATATTTCCTGCATCCATTTGAGAACTTTCTGCAGTTCCAGCACCAACTAGTAAGTGGATTTCGTCAACGAATAAAATAACATCTTCACGAGATTTTAATTCTTGAATAAGTTGTTTCATTCGTTCTTCAAACTGACCACGAATACCTGTATTTGCCACTAAAGAAGCTACATCTAGCAAGTACACTTCTTTATTCATTAATTTTGCAGGTACACTGCCTTCAACAATTTTTACGGCAAGGCCTTCAGCAATGGCTGTTTTCCCAACACCTGGTTCACCGATTAATACTGGATTGTTTTTGTTACGACGATTTAATGTCTCTATTACTCGTTTTATTTCATTATCACGGCCGATAACTTTATCAACTAAACCAGATCTAGCATCATCTGTTACGTTTTTTCCAAGTTGATCTAATAAACCATTTCCTTTTTTACTTCTTTGTTTTGTGCGGGTACCAGTTTGACCTTGTCCACCTGCTTGGAACCCACCTTGTTGGAAAAAGTCACCTGAAAATGCACCTTCGTTAGAGAAGAAATTTCCAGGATTAGCCATTTTGCCTTGAAGTTCTTGAAAGCATTCATTACATAAATGCATTTGCATTCTTTGATTATTTATCTGCATCTGCATATTCACTGTTGCATCATTCATTTGGCAATATTGACATTTCATTTTCCATTCCTCCTATATA
>DATGTS010000014.1:0-25424 GCA_035301745.1 Candidatus Avamphibacillus sp. | reverse complement strand
AAAGGACAAATTTTTAAGTTAAAATCCATATTCCGCTTCTTTTGCTTCACGAATTTTCTTATAAGTTTCTGCTAACACGACGGTGTCTTCGACTAATCTTTCCATTCGGAATATGACATCATCATTCATAATTTCTTTACGATAAAAATCCTTTTCTTCAATAAACACATAGGTCTCAACAATCTGTGCTTTCATATAAGCTAAAATTGGTTTTAATTGTTGTTCGGGAATTAAATAATGTTTCGAAGAACCTGCTGTTACAAATACACTAACCACTTTGTCAAGGAATGCTTTTATAGGTAGTAAATCAAATATATTTTTCAATGTCGCTGGAATAGATGCTTGAAAAATAGGTGTTCCAATGATGATCACGTCGGCATCCATTAGTGTTTGGGTGACATATTTGGCATCCCCCTCATATTCCAAATAATTTCGTCCGTCACTAAATGGAATATCATAGTCTGCTAAATCAAGAAGTGTCACTTCAAAATCAGGATATTTTTCTTGTATCATTTTAATGACATAGTCCATTGCCGTTCGTGTTTTTGAGCCAACAATGGAGCCAGATAGTCCAACAACTTTCATGGTATCCCCCTACTTTTTCTTTGTGTATTTTTTTATAGCTGGTAAAATTTCAGTTCCGATAATTTCAATGTTTTTCAATACTTGTTCAAAAGGCACGCCACCAAAGTCGATTTGAGCGATATATCGCTGATGGCCAAATTGTTCGTATTGATAAAGAATTTTTTCGATAATCTGCTGTGGGCTTCCAATATTCATAATATTATGCGGGTCTGTCCCTTGAGCAAAAAGTTGTTTTGAGAACCCTCTCCCATTGGTCAGTTTCATCCCTTCATTAATATGTGGGTAGTACTCTTTCAAGGCTTGTTGTGACGTTTCCGCAACATAAAAGAAGCCAGCTGTTGCAACAGGAAGCGTTGATGGATCATGACCACTTCGTTCTGCTGCTATCCGATAAGCAACAACTGATTGTTTGAAAGCGGAAGCAGGACCACCTAAATGCGCTAAGTACATTGGAACACCTGCATACCCCGCTTTAATGGCACTTGCCGGTGTCCCACCTACAGCACGCCAGATTGGCAGCGATCCTTTTTGTGGCCTGGGCAAAACTTGTGCATTTTTTAATGGAGCACGAAACTCTCCACTCCAATTAACTGTTTCTTCCTTATTAATTTTAAGTAACAAATCAAACTTTTCTTCATACAATTCTTCGTAATCACGAAGATCATATCCTAATAATTCAAAAAGACCAACCCTTGAGGCACGACCTGCCACAATCTCCGCACGCCCCTTAGAAATCAAATCAATCGTTGCAAAATCTTCATAAACCCGAACAGGATCTGATGTACTTATAATCGTTGATGAGCTTCCAAGTTTTATTTTCTCTGTGGCTTGGGCAATCGCTGATAATACAACAGTATGTGCTTGAGTCGCAAAATACGCCTGATGACTTTCACCTACACTAAAAAAGTCTAGTCCAGCTTGCTCTGCTAATTTTGCATATTCAATGATTTCATGAACACGCTCTTCTGCAGAAATCCTTTCTCCCTTAATAGGATTAGGAAGATGGTCACCTAACGTATACATACCAAACTCAAGGCCATTGTCTAAGTCTATACCATATTCTTTCATTAATTTTCACCCTTTTCATTTACACATTCATATTATAGGTTACTTTTAATTAGTTTAGCAAAATATAAATCTAGTGAGGACTATTTTAGTATGTCTTAATGGGAGTTATTATATTTAAAAATTCTTAAAAGTCCTCACTATAATGGTCAGATCCTACCAGCATATGATAAGCTGAAAAGTAATAATCCAATGAAAGAAGTGATTCTGATGCAATATAAAACATTAAATAATGACCTGCAGATTCCGCAACTGGGCTATGGTGTATGGAAAGTACCAAATGAAGAAGCTACAGTTGCTGTTGAAAAAGCTCTTGAAACTGGATATCGTTTAATTGATACAGCAAAAGTGTACGGTAATGAAGAAGGTGTTGGAAAGGCAATTGCAACTAGTAACGTGGCACGTGAGGATTTATTTATTACAACAAAAGTGTGGAATGCAGACCATGGTTATGAAAACACACTAAAAGCATTTGATCGTAGCCTGGAAAAGCTTGGCCTTGATGACGTCGATCTTTATCTTATTCACTGGCCAACACCAAAGTATGATCAGTATGTAGAAACCTATAAAGCACTCGAACAATTATACAAGGACGGTCGCACCAAATCCATTGGCGTTTGTAACTTTGATATTGAGCACCTAGAACGGATTATGGATGAATGTGACATTGTTCCAGCCGTGAATCAGGTTGAATGTCACCCTTATTTACAGCAAAAAGAGCTAAAGGAATTTTGCAAAAAGCACGGCATCATCCTAGAGGCTTATAGTCCATTAATGAATGGTACAAAAGTACTCGAAGATCCTGTTATTAAGAAGTTAGCTGAGGTGCACAGCAAAACTCCAGCCCAGATTATCCTGCGTTGGCACTTACAATCCGATGTCATCGTCATCCCAAAAACAGTAACTCCTTCGCGTATGAAGGAAAACTTAGATGTTTTAGGATTCGAATTAAGCAGGGAAGACATGGAAAAAATCGATAGTCTTGACCGCGGTGAACGACATAATGCTGTTCCGAGTGAGAATAATAAAAGATAAATGATATGGCCCCTTGCTGTGGATAGCAGGGGTCTTTTGTATTAATCGATTTTAAGTGGGACTGTTTCTTTAAAGAAAGTAGTGATTGAGCTTAAGGGGGGATGTGCTATTTCGAGGCGAGGGACTAGAGTGAAGTTTAATTTAAATACTACTGATAGTTTTTTATTACTTGAGAAAGAAGTCTGTTCATGTTAAATCAGTATAAATATCTATCCTCTGGGACAGTAGTTCTGTCTCCTCTCTATTCTTTATCTACATAGTAGATTGCCGACATTTTTTGAGTCTTGTTTTCTTCGACAATTGTATCAAGTTGATTAACGACGATTCTATTTTTTTACCTAGGGCATTGTTATACATAGAATGTTGGGTTTGTAGTTCCTTCATCAACCCTTCCATCGCCTCTACAATCTCACCCTTTTGCTCTCCATTGATGATAATGTTATAAAACAATTGAATAAATTTCATAGAGTTCTCATTTAATGCGTCAACATGCTTATTCAATATTTCTATCTTGTGGTTTAGATCTTCACTAGGCAACAGCTGTTCTGTAAAACTAACTGTTCGAGTTACCATTTCCGTATCAATCACCAAATACCACCTCCGCTAAATTAAATCTTTCAGCAATTTTTGCCTCTTCATCAAACATATCTTCAATGGCCTTTCGATACTTTTCAATGAAAGTATATCCATCGGTTACACTCATATTAAGGAGCCTTATTTCAGAGTCATGATCAGCATTTAATTTAGAGGTAATCACATCATAAACAGTTATTCTCTCAACACCTTTCACCGTGCTTGTTGCATATTCTTGAACCATACCAGAATAAGCTGATGGATTCTGCTCTATATCATTTATTTTATCTAGGAGCCTTTTCTTTTCATGTTTAAAAAACTGTGTGACTTCTTCACCGATTGTTGTCACAAGCCGTGTGATTTCTTCGGTTCTTTCCTCCAAAACAACCTTCCCCTCTGTATACATTCTTAATGCAGCAGAAATATTCACCCAGATATCCTTACCACCTCCGCCGTTGCTCGGCGCCATTAATAAATCACCATTTAAGTAGCTTTTTTCTCCTTCCCCAATAGCATTAATCATCTCACCAATGCTATGGCCAGCAACAATCATATCGAGTATGTCTTGGTATTCTTCTTTATTTAATTGGCCAAACAAATCGGTCAATCTCTGAATAGCAGAGTAAAGTTTCCCAGCATTGCTCAAGTCGGATCCTATAGCACTAATACCTTTGGTGCTTCTATTAAACTCTATCGATGCAAATGATTCTTGAATGAGCAATAATTCTTTTTCAATCTCCGTGAATACTTCTACTAATTCATCGCGTTGATTTTTAGTAATATAAGTGGCGCCCATCAGCTCATCGAAAATAACTTCCGCATTTCCTGTAATAAGCTGCACATTTTCAATCAGACCAGGCAACTTCTCATTAACACCCGGAACCATCTCTGTAAAATCACTTCCAAAATAAGTTTTAGCCGAGCCCCATAAACCGTCAAACTGCTCCACAACCGCCATGTCCACTCCTGTTAAATCTTTAATAATGTCCTCCATACTTCCATTTTCCTTAGCTACCGTATAGTCAATGGCCAGTTTTTGAAGAGCAACCACCGCATCATCCGGTATTTTATCGGCTACTCTTCTGAGTCCCTGATGGTTATCGCTAGTTTTATGAGGTGTAACATTACCTAGAGTAAAAAATCCCCGGACACCACTAATAGCGTATAACGGATCGTGTATTGAAATGTCTTGGTAGATGTTTTTTGCTTTGTCGGCGTAGAAATCTTTGGCTATCGCTTCGATGTCTGCTGGGGGGAGGGAGTAGATGGCATCCAAATCGTACTCCAAAACAGGGAACTCATCTTTTAATCTCTTTTCAAATTTTCCATCTGCATCAAATAGTTGATAATAATTGGTCTGAGCACCATTTACACTGTAAACCTTGCTGAATGTATCGTACAATAAATATGAAGTTATGTTGTTATTATGTGCCAATGAATGTAATCCTACAACAGGTATTTCCACTTGATCCATTTCATTTTCATTAAAAGTTATACCAAATTCTTCAAGAGCATCTACTGTAAAGTCATGTGTTGCTTCAGCTTGTGAATAGTTTTTCCCAGCAAGCATTGACTCTATGTTATACGACCAATCTACTATACCTTGTGACCCTTGAGATATAATGTAAACTTCATCAATATTATTGTCTTCCGAAGAAAAAAGAAGAGCCGTACCATCATAACCAGAACTATCTTCTTTTAGTTTAGAAGATTCCGAGGATGTGTAAACATTCACTTCCGCCGGTAAGAGTTCACCTGTTTCTTCTAAATAGATACGTTCAATTTCCTGGATTAATTGCTCCTCTGGCAAATTTTTATATTCCAATTGTATTAATCTCATTCTTAATTCTTTTGTAATAAAAATTTGTTCATCTTGCATTCCCGTCACTATCCTTTAACCCTTCTAAAAAACTTACCGATTTCAACCACTCCTGTGCTTGTTTCATATCCATTTCTTTGAGTTCCCCGCAATTATTTGCACAATGAGAAGTATATATGATTTGTATTCCTCCCAATTTTTTTTCATTTAAAATTAATGCTGCAAATCCATATATATCCTTATTATATTCTTCCTCGGCATGTTGGTATGGAGCTAAATATAGAGTTTGATTTTCACTCGTTTTTTCTTCAAATTCAAGGTCCATTCCAATATTAGACTCCATTTGACCAAGTCTGCTCTCCTTAAGTTCATCACTTAAATGATTATAGTATTTAACTTTTATTGTATGCGTTATATCTGATTGTTCATTACCGACTCCTATGGATACACCCTCATAACTTTTATTTTTAATATTGTATGACTTCTCTCCAATTTTCCCCTCTGCAGGAAAGTCCATCTTATAAGCACCAGTTGCTGATGAGAATGGATAATATCCCGGCCGCGTCTCTTCTGTTGACTGTAAAAATCCACGTGTAAACTCATCTTTAAAAGCTCGCACATCCGGTAAATCTTCATCATCCATGTCTGCTGGCTTTAATTCTTCTTGTTCTCCTTCAGTTTGTGTACTTGGATTTTTATTCGGCATTTGGCATCCTCCTAACACAATAATTATGGCAATAAATACTAAGACTAATTTCAATCTCATATGACAGCCTCCAATTTAGCTCACCTCATGCTTAAACAGTTATCCTAATCTTATAATAATTTAACCGACAAATACATAGTTCTTTGGATGTGTTCTATAGGCTCAACAACAGGCCCTTTTTTAAACTTTTAGGTAATCTTATTTTATGAAGGAAAGATTTTCTTTTAATTATAAATTTATTGCTCATCCATCATCTTCCTTTGTTTTCCCAATAAAATCTATAGATTTTATTAAATCGTGGGCTCTCTTCATATCATCTTCTTTCAATTCATCACAGTGTTCTTCACAATAAGAGGTATAAATAAACTTAATGCCTCCACTATCTTTATTATTTTGTATATAGCCTACATAACCATACGTTACTAATTCGCCTTCATCAAAATCATCTTCATATGGTGTTATATACAAAGTTTGTTCATTTTTTTTAATTTCTTCAAAATTTAATTCCCTCCCAATATTGGATTGTATCTGACCAAATATATAGTTCGTCGATTGCTCTGTTAGATAACTATGGTATGTAATATTTATAGAAGCTGTTATATTGGAATTTTCATTTCCCACCCCTATACTAAGTCCTTCGTATTCATTTCCTTTTAGTGCATAAGCCTTTTCACTAATCGCTCCTTCTCCAGGGAAATCCATTGTAAAAAGTTCTGTCCCAGATAAAAACGGATAATACCCCGGACGTGTTTCTTCTGTTGATTGAAGAAATCCTCTTGTGAATTCATCCTGAAAAGCTCGTACATCCGGCAAATCTTCTTCTGCCATATCTGCTGGCTTTAATTCTTCCTGCTCATCCTTTGTTTGTGCATTCGGATTTTCATTCGACATTTGGCATCCTCCTAATACAACTATTGTTGCAATAAATAATAAGCCTAAGTTAAACCGCATATATAAGCCTCCAATCAGTTCAGACTAAATGCACAAATAGAAAAGTTAATATGATTTTATAATCCTGCATTTCGAACCTGTGGGTAACTCCAACTTATCCACAGATATTATTCCCATTTATTACCAATATTGTTCTGAGAAGAAATGAAGTGCTGTACCATCATAACCATTATCATCTTTTAATATTTCAGACTCTGCAGATTTATAGACACTAATATCTGTCGGTATTTGCTTTCCAACTTCCTCTAAATAGATGCGTTCAATTTCCCGAATAAATTCTTCTTCTGACAAACTACTTGGTTCCCAATTATATTGGTACTCCAAGTCTGTAATCCTCATGCGTAATTCTTTCGTAATAAGCACCTGATCATTTCTCACTTTGATCACGTTCCATTGAGCTTTTTGTGAATTCTAAAGACATAATCCAATCATACATTTTTTGATCGTCACTTTCTTTTAACTCCGCACAATTATTCTCACAATAAGAAGTGAGAATAATTTCTACTCCACCCTGTCCATCGTTATTTAAAACAAAAGTGCCATATCCGTAAATATCAAGATTACTTGCCTCTTCTTTACTTTTAAAAGGTGCAATATAGAATGTTTGGTGGTTTTTTTCAACTTCCGTTAATTGAGCATCTTCCCCAATTTGAGATAATAATTGTCCAATCCTGCTATCTTTATGAACTTCAGTTAAATGATCATAATACTCAATAGTTATGATGTGATTAATATTTGCTTTTTCATTCCCATCGCTAATCATGATGGCTTCAAAACTTTTATCTTTGATATTATAAAACTCCTCAACAATATCTCCCTCTGCGGGAAAATCCATCTTATAAGCACCTGTCCCTGATAAAAACGGATAATACCCCGTTCGTGTTTCTTCTGTAGACTGAAGAAATCCTCTAGTAAATTCATCCTGAAAAGCGCCCATATCCGGTAAATCTTCATCATCCATGTCTGCTGGTTTTAATTCTTTTTGCTCATCCTTTGGTTGTGCACTCGGACTTTCGTTCGACAATTGGCAGCCGGATAAAAAAATCATTGTGAGGGTTAAGAACAAAGCTGAATAATATTTCATAAATATTCCTCCAAGAGTGTTAAAAGTAATCATACTTCAATTAAAAGTTAATCTAATTTTACAATAATTGTACATACAAATTTATAGTTCTTTTGATATGTATCTGGGAGGTAGGAATCCTAGATTTTCAGCTTTTAATAATCATTTGTTTACCGCTCAATAATAACTGCATGTTTTTGAGAAAAAACAGTTCATTCCTAACTAGAAGGTGTAAAGGTTCTATTGATTGTTGCCAGTGGGATTACTCTCATCATATTTTTGATGAGTTCTATGTTGTTTGTAAAAAAGTTAAATGACTTTCAAAGCACCCGGGGAAATTCTGACGAAGACATTAAAGAATATGTTGAAAGGAAATATAAATTTGAGGTCGATGTATTAAGCAATGAAGGACGAGACTCTACAGGCAAGGGTTTATTTTTCCATGATGCGCGGGTTAAACGGACTGATTGTAATTTAAGGGAGTTTGATATCTACTTCAGCATGTTTCGGAATATCAAAGGGGATGGTTATGAAAATATCAGCATCCGATCTAAACTGGCTGACAAATATTGAGACTCTATGCTTTTTAAAGAATTGAGAGAGTTGGGATTTAGTGGGCTGATCTCCAGTTCGCAGCAAAGCGTGGTCTTTTATCGGGCGCCCTTTGGATTGCCACATTTGGACTTTTCACTCTTATTTGGATGATATTCAGCTTGAAATACGCTTTCCTCGTATTCATCCTAGCCATTGTCCTGGAGCTTTCCAATGAATTCTGAGCTCTTTCTAAAATGGTTAAATAAATAGATATTCAAAAAAGAACAGGCTGTTTGCTCTCAGCCTGTTCTTTTTCACATCAAGCCCTTGATTCCAGACTTTTCCCTACAGCTACTTGAACATTTTTCTTAATAACTTTCTCATTGCTCTTCTTGCATACCACCTAAGCACTCTATTTCCATAAGTTCCGCGTTTGATAGATTTTGCATCATTTGAAAGGCGCAACAACTTATAGAGCAAGGACTTAAAGTTCATCATGCCTCATCCTTTGTGAATCTTATAGACTATATGACACATTTTAAGCATTTATCTAGCATTTTTCCAGCATGAACAAACTTTTAGATCTGTATTTATCTTGTCATCTTTATTGCAAAAACCTAAATACTTCATTCGCTATATCAGTATTATCTATCAAACCGGAGAACACATCGCTTTTTGGGCCATAGGCATAAACTGGAACATCTTCCCCGGTATGTCCCCCAGTCGTAAAGCCAAACCCGGCACGTTCATTAAAAACTTTAGAAATCGCAGCATAAAGTGTGTCAAAATCACCTGTTTCGGCAGCATTTTTCACTTCTTCCAATTCTTCCCCGGCAAAATCAAAAGCCACATATTCATCTAAAACAGTATCGACTTCTTCGCCAGCAAGGATTTCCTCGGCCATAAATTCCGGTGTCCGCTCAGCAGCTTTAATTACTTCCGGATACACATTATATTCACCATCAAGACCAATGGAGAAGCCACCTGTTGAATGATCCGCTGTCAGAACTACCTGGGTATGTTTATCATTCTCGGCAAATTCAATCACCGTTTCAAATGCTTGTGCAAAATCTTCCATCTCACTCATTGCCCCAACCGAATCATTTGCATGGCCTGCCCAGTCAATCTGGCTGCCTTCCACCATTAGGAAAAAGCCGTCCTTATTTTTACTTAATTGTTCTAAAGCGACCTCTGTCATTTCCTGAAGTGATGGGCTGTCTTCCCGATCAATTAATTTTGGCAATCCAACCGGCGCAAATAATCCTAGTAATTGTTCACTTTCGTTTTCCAGCATATCATCACGATTTGTAACATAGTGATAGCCGGCTTCCTGAAATTCTTCAACCAGGTTCCGGTCTTCCCGGACAAAGTAGTCTGTTCCACCGCCAAGCATGACATCTACTTTAGGTTCACCGTTAATCTTGGCGTCAAAATATTCATCCGCAATCTCATTATAATTCTGTCTGGATTCGTTATGTGCCGCGAATGCAGCTGGTGTCGCATGGTTAATTTGTGATGTAGAAACCAGGCCTGTAGACATCCCTTTTTTCTTAGCTGTCTCAAGTACCGTTTCCACTTCGTTTTTATTAACGTCAAGACCAATAGCTCCATTGTATGTCTTAACACCGCTCGCTATTGCAGTTGCCCCTGCTGCAGAATCCGTAATATTTTCTTCCGGATCATTCGCGTACGTCATTGACATGCCAACTAAATAATCATCAAAAACGGTCGTTTCCATATGAGGTGTTATAGGATCATCTTTCATATAACGATAGGCCGTTGTATAGGACGGTCCCATTCCATCCCCAATCATCACAATCACATTCTTAACCTTCCCATTGTTTGGATAAGGGTTGTTCCCTTTTCCTTTGCCATGATTAGAGCCTGCCGCTTCAACATTCATCGTCATGATACTGCCCACAGCCAACAAAAGCACGGTTACAATGATCCAAAGCTTTTTCCGCATCGCTTGTTTCCTCCTCAGAATAATAATAAGACTAGTCTTGCTTATATCGTAATCTATTAATCCAGGAAACTAAATAGGAGAAAAGGAAGATTTTCAAAAAGCGTGAATTTGATAGGTAGATGTAATAGCCTACTTTTTTAGTCTAAAAGAACGGGCCTTCTTTACACTGTATTTATATACCAATGAAATCTTATTAAAAAGGAGCCTATCGGACTAGGTTAAAAGAATGATATAAGCATTTACATGCTGTCTGGGACATAACTTGCCCCGCATGGCTCAAGCAAATATCTTGGGCTCCTATGTAAGCGGTGCTAAAATGCAATTGTAAGATATTTACTAAGTTTGTATTTAATAGAAGCAACGGGAAGGAGAATAACAACATGAGTAAATCTATAAAAGTAGAAAACTATATTGATTCATCCTATAAGCTTTATATAAATGGTGAATGGACTGATGGTTCTGAAGGAAAAACGATAGAAACTATCAATCCTAGCACTGGAGAAAAACTTGCTGATTTTATTGATGCATCTAGTGCAGATGTTGATGCAGCAGTAGAGTCAGCACAAAAGGCACTCCCTAATTGGAAAAAGGTGAGCATTGAAGAACGAAGTAACATGCTTCTTCAAATTGCTGATTTAATGGAAGAAAAGGCAGATCATTTAGCAATGGTCGAAACCTTAGATAACGGAAAGTCCTTAAGAGAAACAAGTGGAGCGGACGTTCCATTAAGCATCGATCATTTCCGTTATTTTGCTGGAGTGATTCGTTCAGAAGAAGGAACAGCACAGCAACTAGATGAAAATAATTTAACGATTATCCTCAAAGAACCAATTGGTGTCGTAGGACAGGTTATTCCATGGAACTTTCCATTATTAATGGCAGCATGGAAATTAGCACCTGCACTTGCAGCAGGTAATACAATTGTCATTACACCATCCTCATCTACACCATTAAGTATATTAGAATTAGCAAAAATCTTAGATCAAGTCCTACCAGCAGGCGTTGTTAACATTGTCACAGGCCGAGGATCCAAATCTGGAGACTATCTACTTCACCATGAAGGTATTCAAAAACTCGCCTTTACTGGTTCAACAGAAGTTGGATATACCGTGGCAAAAGCTGCAGCAGAGCGTTTAATCCCTTCCACACTTGAATTGGGAGGTAAATCCGCAAACATCGTCTTTAAAGATGCACCATGGGAACGTGCTTTAGAAGGTGTACAATCTGGAATTCTCTTTAACCAAGGTGAAGTATGTAGTGCAGGCTCACGTATCTTTGTACAAGAAGATATTTATGACGAATTTGTAGCAGAGATGAAAAAAGCATTTGAAAATGTAAAAGTTGGACTTCCTTGGGAAGACGGTGTCCAAATGGGTGCACAAATCAATCAAAGTCAACTGGATAAAATTTTAGGCTACGTTGATGTTGGTCAAAAAGAAGGGGCAGAATTGCTCACAGGTGGTTACCAGCTTAAAGAAAATGGTCTGGAAAACGGCTCATTCCTTGCACCGACCATCCTTGCTGATGCCAATAACGACATGCGCATCGCTCAGGAAGAGATTTTTGGCCCGGTTGCAACGGTAATTAAATTTAAAGATGAGGAAGAAGCGATTCGCTTAGCCAATGCATCTGAATATGGTCTTGGTGGGGGTGTATGGACAAGAGATATTAATAAAGCACTTCGCGTCTCACGTGGCGTTCAAACTGGACGTATGTGGGTCAACCAATACTCCAACTTCGCGGCCGGTGCACCATTTGGTGGCTACAAAAAATCAGGAATTGGGCGAGAAACGTATAAAAGCATTCTCGACGCCTATACTCAAACGAAAAATATATTTATCAGTACAAAAGAAGAAAAGGACGGAATGTATTAATATTTGTTAAATAACCTTTTCGTCCAGGGATTATAAATATAGGAGAGATTTTACAGTAATACTAACTGTATATCTCTCCTTTTTAGTGTGGTTAATAGTGAATAACAAGAACAATTTGTGTAATGAAAAAAATAAAGTAATTAGTTTATATTCTTCCTTTACTCGTAGCTAATCATCTCATCATATTCTACAAAACAAGCTCATCAATCTCTTGTATTAAATGAACGATATCTGGCTTGCTTACCTGACTTGCGGCACCTACTTGTTTTCCTTTATGCTGCAGGTCTTCGGTAATAAGAGATGAAAAGATAACGACTGGGATATTTTTGAGACGAGGATGGCTTTTCACCCGCTTTGTTAAATGATGCCCATCCATTTGTGGCATCTCGATATCTGTAATCATGAGTTGTACAAGTTCTAGCGGATCTTTCTTATTATCCTCACAAATGAACTCTAAATATTCCCATGCCTCTTTTCCATTTTGAAAAAATTGCACGTCCGTATAACCTGCCTCAGACAATGTATCGCCTAGCAATTCCCGTAAAACAGCTGAATCTTCTGCAACAATAATTTTTTTCATGCTGCGTTCACGCGGGCCAAGTTCTTTAACCCTTTCAACATCGATACCTGCTTTTGGATTAATGTCAATAACTACCTTTTCAAAGTCTAGTAAAATAGCTATTTCATCATCCATCTTAATAATTCCGCTTGCAAAGGCTTGTTCTCCGGCTGAAAGTTCACTTGGTTTTTCAATTTGCTCCCAGGAGATGCGGTGGATTCTATGTACATCATGAACTCGAAAAGCAATTTTTATTTGATTTAACTCACAAACGATTAATTTATCTTGTTTGCTATCCTCTTTACGTGAAGCATGTAACACTTTACCCAAATCAACGACTGGCAATACTTCATCCCGCAAACGAATAACCCCTTCAACATGTTCATGTGATTGGGGTAATTTTGTAGTTGGCATAGGCATAATAATCTCTCTTACCTTTAACACGTTAACACCATACAAATTATTTCCTACATTAAATAAAATCACTTCTAACTCATTCGTTCCAGAACTTAATAGGATGTCATCTTTTTTTGCTGAATTCATTTTTTTCCCCTTTATCTACTTAAAATTTAATTGATTTAATATCCATACATTCTACAATACTTTTTCTAAGCCACAAAAACAGATTTCTATATATTTTATCGACAAAATTCATTCTTTTATAAATCGATGTTGAGATTTTTTTGTTATTTTACGGAAGCCATTATTAATTTTTATTTATTGCCTCTATTCTTACACTACATACATTTAAATTTCGGTCGATATAAAATAAGGAACAGCTAATAAAAAAGGAGGTATTGCTACAATGGAATCTTTAGAAATAACGGATAGTTATCATCCTTTAATTGAGGCATTTGTAAAGGTTGGCCCTTTATTACAAGCACTAGTTAATGATGATATTACTGTTGGAATTTATGATACTGAAAAATTAATCATTAATTATCCTGCAAAAAGCTTTTCATTAAATGTTAACCCAGGTGATCCACTAGTTGAAGGTGATATTGTCACAAATGCCATTCAGCAGAATAAAAATATGATTGATTCAGTTCCAGCTGAATTATTTGGTGTCGATATTATTGCACGAGCTATCCCACTACACGATGAAAATGGAAGTGTTGTAGGGGGCGTTGGAGTCGGATTAAGTATTGAAAACGCCCAACGACTATCTGACATCTCTTCCAATTTATCTTCTGTCGTCAATGACGTGACGAATACCATACAAGATATGGCTCAGTCTGTTTCCGAACTTGCAGAAAATATGACATTAGTGTCAGAAAAGGCAACGGAAGTGAATAAAAGTACAGAAAACATCGAAAAAGTGTCAAACGTCGTGAAAGAAATCGCAGACCAAAGTAATTTACTCGGTCTTAATGCAGCGATTGAATCAGCACGTGCAGGAGAGCATGGAAAGGGCTTCTCTGTTGTTGCAGATGAAATTAGAAGGATGGCAACGAACTCCAAAAAACAAGTAACAGAAATACAGACTATTACAGAACAAATTAAAGGGGTAATCATGTCATTGGATGAACACATCCAAGAAGTGAATGTAGAATCTGACAGCCAATCAGGTGCCATCGAGGAACTTACAGCTACCATGGAAGAAATTAATTCAAACGTTCATACCTTAGCAGATTTAGCCAAAGAAAACATCACAATTAAAGAATAACAGAATACTATTACACTATTAAAGGAGACATTTCAATGAACTTTTTAAAACAACTTGAAAGTCAATATATCAGTGGAAAATGGCGTGATGGAACAAGCCACACAACAATGGAAAACCGCAACCCTTACAACGGAGATCTTATCGCAACTTATCAAGCGGCAAGCATTCAAGATCTAGATGAAGCATATGTAGCAGCAGCCAAGGCCCAAAAGCAATGGCAAAAGACAAATCCTGTCGCTCAACGAACGATTTTCGATAAAGCATTTCAATACATTGAAGATAACCATGAGGACATTGTTGATGTCATCATTGACGAAATCGGTGGAACACGATTGAAAGCTGAATTTGAAATTGGCCTCGTTAAAAATATAATTAAGGAAGCTTCCACATTTCCGTTCAGGATGGTAGGTAAGATTCTTCCTTCTCCTACAGACGGAAAAGAGAACAGAGTTTACCGCGTACCAATGGGAGTCATAGGAGTTATAAGCCCATTTAACTTCCCATTCTTCCTATCTATGAAATCAGTCGCACCAGCTCTAGCCGCAGGTAATGGCGTCGTTTTAAAACCACATGAACATACAATCATTACAGGTGGAACGATGATTGCCAAGATTTTTGAAAAAGCTGGTCTACCAAAGGGATTATTAAACGTGGTGACAACTGAAATATCCGAAATTGGAGACCATTTTGTGGAACATCCAATTCCTCGTGCGATTTCCTTTACAGGATCAACAAAAGTTGGCCAGCATATCGGTTCAGTCGCGGCTAAAAATTTAAAAGAAATCCAGCTTGAACTAGGTGGAAACAGTGCGCTTGTTGTTCTTGATGATGCCGATATCGACCTGGCTGTAAGTGCAGCTGTATTTAGCAGATTTACTCACCAAGGACAAATTTGTATGTCTGCCAATCGTCTTATCGTTCACGAAAAAGTATACGATGAATTTGTCGAGAAGTATGTTGAAAAAGTTTCCAATCTCACTTGTGGGGACCCAAGAAATTCTAACACGATTATTGGCCCATTGATTAATGAACGTCAAGTTGAAAACACAATCACACTCATTGAAAAAGGAATTGAAGAGGGTGCTAATCCAATTGTTAAAGGGGAAGTCGAAGGTAATGTCGTCAAACCAGTTGTGTTTACAGATGTGACACCTAAAATGGCGATTACTAAAGAAGAATTATTCGCACCGGTTGTGTCGATTATGAAAGCATCGAGCGACGAGGAAATTTTATCAATCACGAATGATACAGCATATGGTTTGAGTGGAGCTGTTCATACACGTGATATAGAACGTGGCGCCGAACTTGCAAAACAAATGGACACTGGTATGATTCATATTAACGATGGGACTATCAATGACGAACCAAACGTTGCATTTGGTGGTATGAAAAACTCGGGAATTGGACGGTTAAATGGGGAATGGAGTCTTGATGCCTTTACAACGACCAAATGGATCTCGGTGCAGCATGATAAAATAGAATATCCTTACTCATAGGAATAGCAGATTAAGAAGTGGGGGTTGGATACAACACCCTAGCCCACTCACAGCAATCCACGAATATGAAAGAAGCTATTTTACAGTTATTTATTTTTCCTGTAGAATAGCTTCTTCATTTATGTGGATCTTTTTGTTGGTTCTTTCTACAGATTGAGCTTAATGGAAACGCCTAAGCCTTTACTTTAGGGAGCATTTCTATCCCTAATAATCGAATTCACAATATGCATCGAATCCCACTCACCTGTTGAAAGAAGTATAATCGGATACTTTTTAGGAAATAAAGTTTCTTTAATAGATTCCGGTGGCTTCCCTTCATCATACATCCTTAAAGTTTCCCCTTGGATGTTAAGCAAATAATCTAGTTTTCTCTTCAAAGCCTCACGCCCATTTTTCAAATATCCAGCGTGACTACAAAACACATCCCCAAAGTCATACGTCAACACCTTTTGCAGTGAGTCGATGATCGTTGGGATGCTTTCCTCCCTTAAAATAACTTTGGTTTTCTCTTGACAATAAAGGTCACCTGTAAATAGCTGGCCTGTTTCCTTGTTTAGGAAAGCTAGGTGATCAATGGCATGCCCAGGCGTTTCGATTACTTTCCATGTGGCATTTCGAGAAGTAAATGTCTCACCTATTGGCTCTGCTCTAAACGGCTTGCGCTTTCCCCAGAAGATTTTTCGATACAATGGATAATCCGCTTTCGTCATGCAGTACTCTCTCTTTATTTCGCTCATATAAAGAGGTACATTCCGTTCTTCCTGTAAAACATGTGCATTTCCTGTATGATCTTCATGAAAATGCGTGATTGCCACTTGGTCAATATCCAATTCCTTAAAAAATGACTTAAATTCTCTTTCGATTGCCTTTGCTCCTGTGTCAATTAATACTCCGTCAACAAAAAAACAATATACATTTAACTTGATCTGTTGGAATTTTACCGTTCCATTCCCCATTTGGACATCCTTCACTGTCTTTTGTTCAAAGTGTTTTTTGAATAGCATCAAGCTCTCCCCCTAAGCTCAATTCTCCTTTGGAACCTATCATACCATGTACTGAATAACTATTCAGTTATGTACTCTATGAATAAATTGGAATGACCAATAGCCCAATTTCATTAGGTATAAAGGTCTTAATTTCGAGATTATTTTCCATTTTTATGATAATCTTAAAGGAGATTAGTCCTAATGGAGGTGCCAGCATGTTTACGAAATTAATGAATAGAAATAAGAAAATATATCTTCCTGAATTTACGAAAACCGACCTTGCGCTTGAAGCGTTGCCGGACAGCACTCACGAAATTATGAAACTTATTCAACTAACACAGCAAGACATCGAATACTTACACCTGATTGACGATTTGATGGAAGAACACGCGCCAGTTATTGCAGAGCGTCACTATCATATGCTCATGGAAATTCCCGAACTGAAGCAAATTTTTAATACATATACGACCTATGAACGCTATGTACCAGCTATTACAAACTATTTTAAACAATTAACGAAACCGGAACTAGACCATGACTATGTCGAGTACCGTAAAAAAATTGGACGAATCCATAGTCGGATTCAACTGACGGAAGAATGGTTTATAGGTTCTTACATGCGAGTGTACGAATATTTAATTCCATTTATTTCATCCCGACTTGCATCTAAGCCCCAAGAGCTTGCGAACGTCATCGTTGCACTGAACCGAATCATTACTTTCGACACGATTCTTGTTTTAGAAGCGTACGAAGAAGCCAATGATTTTCTACTGATTGAAAATGTAAGTGATGCAATGGATGCCGTTACAAAAGTAGACGAAGTTGGCAATCTATTATCAGGTGTGGAGCAAACAACTACTGAAGCAAATGAAGTGAACCAAGCGACACAACAATTAAATGCAGCAGTTGAAGAAATTGCATCTACGGCAAGTAATGCGTCTGAACGAACAAAAACGATGGTTGAACAAGCGGGGGAAAGTAAAGATATAGTTGAATCCTCCCTTACTAACTTCCTGGCGATGATTGAGGAATTCCAGCAATCGAAAGAAAATTTTAAAGGCTTGACCGACAAAGTGAACAGTATTTCTGAAGTGATTGATTTTATTAAAAGCATTGCCGACGAGACAAATTTACTTGCTCTTAACGCCTCGATTGAAGCTGCCAGAGCAGGAGAACATGGCCTTGGTTTTGCCGTGGTAGCAGACGAGGTTCGAAAACTTGCCGAACAAACGAAAACTTCAGTTGAAAATATCACCACACAAATAGAAGAGGTACAACATGCATCCAACGATGTTAACGCGACCATCGAGGAACTTTCTGAAAAATTAAGCAATCATGTAGAAGATACAAATGTGTCCATGAAGGCGATTGAGGCCATTATGGAACATATTGATGAAGTGAAGGACGCGATAAACACGATTGCGATGATTACGGAACAAGAAGCAGATGCAACGGAAGAAATTAGTTCGAAGATGAGTTCGTTAAATGAACACTTTGAAAACACAAAGCACTTGACCGAGTTAACTGGAAAATCGGTGTTCAAAGCGGCGAAAGAGGTTAATGAAATCCGTCAAACATCTCTAGAAACAGTAACCTCACCTACAGAAGAGCAACAAGACCGAATCAATCAAACCGAAGACAGAGTTACCGAGTGGTTTGATTATAATAAAGCAAACGGATTTTCTAGCTAACAAAAAGGCTGGGATAAGGGTTTTAAACAAAATCTGAGAGGATGTATTGTTCGTCTTTAAAGTTGATCGTTTTGGTTTTGTCCCAGCCTTTTATTCGTTATATTTGAATTCGTATCCTTTAACACTATTACTCTACTTCCACAATTATATTAACGACCGACGCATCATGCCCTTTAATTCTGAGTGGTGCTGAAAATGCTGATTTTAACTTTTTTCCAATTATCGGTTCTGGATTAATATCTTCATAAATTAACATCGTCGGTTCACTATATTTTTCATGATCTAAAAATGCATGGTGGACAAAATACCCATTGTCCGCTGCTTCATTCAAGTTTTCAATGCTCAACGTATCAATCGCAACTGCTTTACAATTGGGAAGTTTTGTTCTTATGTATTCAGCCGTTTCAGGAGAAACAGCCGGAAAATCATTGGAATACTTCTCAAAATTGACACCTCGATACTTCCAATATCCCGTATTAAAAAACAGAATGTCAGCTTCTTTCAATTCATCACCATATTTCTTCAAATGATCGATGGTAATAATCTCATTCGTACCTAATGGACAATCAATCAGCAGCGGCTTTTTATAAATAAAATCTTCTATCGGTATCTCATCAATCCCTTTTCCATTTGGCATATGGTGCCACGGTGCATCAACATGAGTCCCGGCATGTAAGTAAATACTTAATACTGTTCCATTCCAAGGATCCCCTTTTTCCAAACGTTCACGCCCTTCAAGTTTTACCTTTGGCAATCCTGGGTAAACTGGCATTTCCTCGTAAATTGGATAACCTATTTCAACATATTTTGACATAACTTATCTCCTCCCTGTTTTCCCCGGAATGAATTTCTGTATAGCTTCTCCTTGTTTATTCACGATTAAATTATCAATCAACCTTGCCTCTTTATAGTAAACAGCAGTAGCGATAATAACTTGCTGATCAATAAGCGATACTGGCTTTAACGTTGGAAAACTTAGTATTTCAATATAATCTATTTTTCCTTCCGTATGATTACCGATCACGTTTTTTACCTCTGTCACAACAGTCTTCGGATTCATTTCTCCTTCTTCAATCAATTGCTGTCCTCGTTTTAATCCTTTATACAACCATACCGCTTCTTGTCGTTCTTTCTCTGATAAAAAAACATTCCTGCTGCTTTTGGCTAGTCCATCCTCTTCTCTGATCGTCTGTAATCCAACCAATTCCATTGGAAAATTAAAATTCTGAATGAGTGCATCCACAACAGCAAATTGCTGTGCATCCTTTAACCCAAAATAGGCCTTATGCGGTCTGACAATATGAAACAATTTAGTTAATACGGTTATTACACCATCAAAATGTCCATGTCGAGACCGTCCGCATAACACATTTGCCCTTTCTTCGATATGTAATTGAACAAGCATTTCATCTGGGTACATTTCCTTGACATCAGGCACAAATAGGATGTCGACACCAGCCTTTTCTGCTTCCGATGTATCTTTGCTCAAATCTTTGGGATATGTATCATAATCCTCATTTTCTCCAAATTGTAAAGGGTTTACAAAAATACTAGTAATTACAATATCATTCTCTTTTCTCGCTTCCCTCATCAAACTCAGATGTCCTTCATGAAAAAATCCCATCGTAGCAACAAATCCAATCTTTTTCTTTTGCTGAATGACTTCTTCAGCAATTTGTTGCATGTCCTTTACCTTATGTATAACCTTCATCGATATCTCCCCTTTAGAGATCAGAGCAATTTTTTTCAGCATATAAGCTCCTCTAGTAATCTACTTTACCTTATTATAATAAGTTTAATAAGGTTACAGATAATTGGCAAATTTTAAGCGCTTGTCATTTTCATTAGTTTAAAAAATAGCTATTGCAAAAATAAGCTCCAGCTGAATTAGCTGGAGCCTGGTGGACTTATATGCAACGTGTTAAGCCTTTAACAACTTCGCATTTATGGCAACAATAATCGTACTTAAACTCATTAATATCGCACCTGCTGCTGGACTGAGTACGATACCAACCGGCGCGAGTACACCTGCAGCAAGGGGGATTGCTAATATATTATATCCAGCTGCCCACCATAGGTTTTGTACCATTTTTCGGTATGTTTTTTTGGATAAGTCAATGAGGGATACGACGTCTTTCGGATTACTTTTGACAAGGACAACATCCGCTGTTTCCATCGCAACATCAGTGCCTGCACCGATAGCAATTCCTAAATCAGCTGTGGCAAGCGCTGGCGCATCATTCACCCCGTCCCCTGTCATGCCCACTTTCCAGCCTTTTTCTTTCACTTTCTTGATCTGGTCTGCTTTTTTATCTGGCAGAACTTCGGCATATACTTCGTCAATATCTAATTGCCCTGCAACCCAGTGGGCGACCTTTTCATTATCTCCTGTCAACATAATGGAATGGATGCCTTCATCTTTTAGATGGGCAACCGCTTCTTTTGCTGTATCGCGGACAATATCAGCTAAAGCAACCATGCCAATTAATTCATCATCGAGTAAAACAAATACGACTGTTTTTCCTTCCTCGGACATGTTGTTAAATTGTTGTTTATCATATGTCATGTCTTGGCTATTCACGTAACCTGGGCTGACGACATTTACTTTTTTGCCGTCAATCATCCCTTGAATTCCTTTTCCAGTTAGGGATTCAAAATCGGATACTTTTTTAAAGTGTAGACCTTTTTCTTTGGCAGAGTTGATAATTCCTGTCGCAATGGGATGTTCTGAATTTTGCTCAAGACTTGCGGCGTAGTTTAGCACGTCTTCTTCTTTATAACCTTCTTCTGGAACGATATTCGTCACACCAAATTCACCCTGAGTCAACGTTCCCGTCTTATCAAACACAACGGCATTTAGATTTCGCGCCCCTTCAAAATTGGCACGATTACGGATGAGAAGACCGTGTTTAGCAGAAATCGATGTGGATACCGCAATGACAAGTGGAGCCGCTAAACCGAGTGCATGTGGACATGTAATGACCATGACCGTTACCATTCGTTCTAGTGCTGTATCAAATGGATACCCGAGCAGGAGCCATACAAATAATGTAATGAAACCTGATACTAAAGCAATATAAAATAGCCACTTTGCCGCCTTATTGGTAATGTCCTGCGTTCTTGATTTTGATTCTTGAGCTTCTCTTACCATGATAATGACTTGGGATAAATACGATTCTTCTCCAGTTTTTTCAACTTGAATGGTGAGCGATCCTTCTTTATTCACCGAACCACCGATGACTTCATCCCCATTCGTTTTCTCTATCGGAACGGATTCTCCGGTGAGCATCGACTCATCAACCGCTGAATGACCGTCAACGATCGCCCCATCGACTGGAATTCTCTCACCTGGTTTGACAAGAACTTTATCGTTATTTTTCAAATCAGCGACCTGGACGACCACAATTTCGCCATTTTCATCCTGTTTATTAGCTTCACTTGGAACGAGTTTGACCAATTCTTCGAGCGCATTGGATGCTCCCATGACTGAGCGCATTTCAATCCAGTGACCGAGAAGCATGATATCAATTAACGTGGCAAGTTCCCAGAAAAAGTCCTGCCCTTCCAGGCCGAAAACAGTGAGAGAACTATACACGTAAGCAACTAAAATCGCCAGTCCAATCAACGTCATCATGCCAGGATTTTTTTCTTTCAGTTCATCTTTGCCGCCTGTAATAAACGGCCAACCACCATAGAAAAAGATAAAAGTAGACAGAACAAATAAAATGTACTGGTTATATGGCAGCTGCCAGTCGACACCTAAAAAGCTCTGGATCATCGGTGACAAAATTAAAATAGGAATCGTAACGATAAGCGAAATATAAAACCGCTTTTTAAAATCTTCTACCATATCCCCGTGATTGTGATGACCGTGACCGCCGTGACTACCCTGCCCATGGTGTGCATGAGTGTCATTTTCTTCATGTTGATGGTGATGCTCTTCATGTGAACCATGATGATCGTGATGATGGTCTTTATGATGATTGTTTGTCATATGTTTCACCTCTTTACATTTATAAGCTTCCCTTTCATCATCTATTTTATATTACTATACCCCCCTATTGTATATAACAAACTATAAAAAGGCTGATTCCTGTAAATGGAACCAGCCATACAATGTAAAGAAGTCGGTTACCTGAAAAAGACTCAATATTCGAGTCATTTTCTCATTTTGTACCACTTCATTAGATTTTCGTCTATTCATGCTATGCCACATCATAGCCTTGGTCTTCTACGGCTTCACGCATGGCACCCGCCGAAACTTTTGCTTCATCATATTTGACGTCAACTTTTCCAGTATCTAGATTAACATCAATGCTTGATACGCCGTCTAATTCCCCTAGCGCACCTTCAACGGATGATTTGCAATGAGCGCATGACATACCTTTTACATCTAAAGTCAATTCTTTCATAATTCTTTCACCCCCCTTCAAAGGAATAAATATTTTTATATTTTAACCCTTTTTAATCGAAGGGAGTTGGTGACAACACTGACAGAACTAAATGCCATCGCAGCACCAGCAATCCATGGAGCGAGCAGACCTAATGCAGCAATTGGAATTCCCGCGTTATTATAGGCAAACGCCCAGAATAAGTTTTGGCGGATATTTTTAATCGTTGCTTTACTTAATTTAATTGCTTTTGGAATAAGGAGTAGTTCCCCACCGAGAATGGTGACGTCTGCGGCTTCAATCGCCACTTCTGTCCCTGTTCCAATCGCAATTCCGATATCAGCTGTCGCTAGAGCGGGAGCGTCATTGACACCATCTCCAACCATGGCAACTTTTTTACCTTGTGCTTGAACTTCCTTTACTTTTCCAGCCTTTTCTTCTGGTAAAACTTGGGCAATGACATGATCAATGCCAACTTGTTTGGCAATTGCATCAGCTGTCAGCTGATTGTCCCCTGTTAGCATAATTACTTCCAAACCTTGGTCTTTTAGCTGATCAATCGCTTCTTTTGCTGTTTCTTTAATCGTATCAGCAACCGCCACAATTCCGCGATACGCTCCATCAATGGCAATTAACATCGCTGTTTTACCATCTGATTCATACGTTGTGAGTTCTTCTTCTGCTTGCGTAACATCGATTGTATGATCCGTCATTAATTTTCTCGTTCCGACAAAAATTTCTTGTCCTGAAATCACGGCACGGATACCATGGCCAGGTATCGCTTCAAAATCATCCACTTCAGTAAGGGCAACATCTTTTTCCGTTGCATAGGTAACAATCGCTTCTGCGAGTGGATGTTCTGAGCCTTTTTCCGCACTAGCAAGCAGTTGTAAAACTTCTACGTCACCAGTAAAGTCTGTCACTTCGGGTTTACCTTTTGTAATCGTTCCTGTTTTATCCAAAATCACGGCATTTAATTGATGGGTACGCTCTAAATGTTCCCCACCTTTGAATAAAATTCCTGTTTCTGCAGCTTTTCCGGTACCAACCATAATGGATGTTGGAGTAGCTAAGCCGAGAGCACATGGACATGCAATAACAAGTACGGCAATCGCTGCTACTAAAGCAGGTTCAAAGCTTCCTGGCTGAACGAGCGTAATCCAAATAATAAAGGTTAGAATCGCAATACCCACAACAATCGGTACAAAATACCCTGAGATAACGTCAGCAAGCCTCTGAATCGGAGCTTTTGACCCTTGTGCATCTTCTACTGCTTGAACAATGGATGCAAGTGCGGTATCTTTACCTACCTTTGTTGCTTCCATTTCAATGGTTCCATTTTTATTTATCGTAGATCCTACAACGCCTGCACCGATATCTTTTTCAATCGGAATCGATTCACCAGTGAGCATGGATTCATCGACCGAAGTTCTTCCCTTCACAACAATACCATCTACGGGTATTTTTTCACCTGGTTTGACCATCATAACGTCACCAACTGCAACGTCTTCCACCGGAATCATGACTTCTTCACCATTTCGAATAACACGAGCCTGTTTCGCTTGTAAATTTAGTAATTTCGATAGTGCCATCGTTGTTCTGCTTTTTGCACTTGTTTCTAAATATTTTCCGAATAAAATAAGGGTGATTAAAATGGCACTTGTTTCAAAATAGAGATGTGGTTCATAACCAGGATTTCCAATGGATAGAATCCCTTCGTAGATACTGTAAAAATACGCAGCACTTGTTCCTAAGGCAACAAGGACATCCATGTTGGCACCACCACTGCGCAAGCTTTTATAAGCTCCCTCATAAAATTGCCAGCCAATGATAAACTGAATTGGAGTTGCTAAAGCAAATTGGAACCATGGATTCATGAAAATAGCTGGTAAACTAATACCTAGTAAATGATCAAGCATGGTGATGAGTAATGGTATGGAAAGTACAACAGAAATGATAAGCTTCCATTTCATTTTCTGTAATTCTTTTTCTTTTTGCGACTTTTTCTCTTCTTTTCCTGCTTTCGCTTTGGCGTCATAACCAATCTTTTTAATCCGGTCAATAATTGCATTTTCATCCCATAGTCCTGGATTATATTCAACCGTAGCACTTTCTGTTGCTAAGTTTACAGTTGCTAACTCGACACCTTCCTGCTTATTCAACACTTTTTCAATTCGTGAAGAACAAGCGGCACATGTCATTCCCATGACATCTAACTCAGACTTTTCCGTTTGCACCCCGTAGCCGATTTTTTCAATTTTTTCCGTAATATCATTGTACGAGGTTGTTGAAGGATCATAGTCGATAGTAGCTTTCTCTGTTGTTAAATTAACCTGTGCTTCAACGCCATCCATTTTATTTAAAACCTTTTCTACACGATTGGAACAAGCGGCACACGTCATCCCTGTCACACCAACCGTAGCATGCTTTACTTCACTCATCTTTTTCCCTCCAATCTATTTCG
>DATGTS010000013.1:0-57359 GCA_035301745.1 Candidatus Avamphibacillus sp. | reverse complement strand
TGAATCAGACCTCGTTGACGATGTGCAAAAAGGACAAGAGGACGCTGAAGAGATTGTTGAGGAACTTTATGCGCTTGATGAAGAACAGGTTAAGGCGATGGAATCGGTGAAGGAAAATCTTAATGATATGAGAAACTTTATATCTGATCTCGAGACGTTGTTTAAGGATGGAGATTTGTCAGTGAGTAATTATGATGTAACAGCTGTACTTGGGCTTGAAAGTTTTCATTCAGTCTCTGAAGGGGTCTATGGTGAAGGTGGGATAATCGGATTTATACTTAATAAATATCAAAATGGAGAGGCTATAACAGCTACTGAAAGTGATACTTTATACAAGTATTTTCAAACTATAGTACTAGATGATAAAACAAAAAAAGAACTTGAAGAAGTAGCTGGTTTTATTAATGAAACAGACATAGATAAATTAACTGAACATCTTAATGAAAAGGTTGTTGTCTCTGATGATGCATTGGAAGAAGAAATGATGATGGTGCAAGCTTATATATTTTTTGGGACTAATCAACCAAGTGACACGGGAGTAGAGTACTATATGCGTAGAAAATTAGAAGCTTATTTAATGTTGCTTAAAAATTATCATACTCATATGATGGTAAAAAGTAATGTTATGCTGATAAAAGATATAAAATATGAAGAAGATCGTAACGATATTACAGGATATTTTTTAGATTCAGAAATAGCATTAAATAAGTATAATCCTGATGATGGTATTCACGAGATACATGATTTAAAGAGTAAAGATGACTATCGAAAATGGGTCTTTTTTAATTCGGAATTTCCAATAGTCCCTGAATATGTACAAACACAAGTGATGTATGCTACTGGGAGAAGTGCAGCTAGTAATATTGATGACAGTGAACTGAATAAATTAAAAGAAGAAAATGCCAATTATGAAGCAAACTTTGTTGCAACAACGGTTTTAAAGAAAGTGATTTCAGGATTAGCTAAAAAGTTTGACATAAGTGATTGGGTTGATGCTGCAAGTATCGTTACTGGATATAATGCTGAAAAAAAAGAGTCAGAGGATAAGATAGAAATTGAGGAGGCTTTATCCGCAGCAGGGCGATTAGATTTAGAGGTGTCCATAAGTGAACTAACCTCTGATGGAGAATTGAATATTCAACTTTATCCTTTAGATGCAACCTTTGAAAAAATAGAACGGTGGAAAGAAGTACATAGAGAAAAAAACATTATTCCTTTTCCAGAGGAAGATATTAATAAACATGATTGGTATGAAATTGGAAAAACACTTAAGAATATAGAAAGAAAATATGGAACTAAAATAACTGATTATATTCAAGACAACACGTTAAATGGGGTGGAATCTGCAGAAGAATTAGTAAGAGAATTAGAGTGAAATTAAATTAATGTTTTAAGAGTAGGAGAGGTCTCATTTGTGCAAAAAAATTTTACTTCCTGTATTACTGTTGTTTTTTTTAATAGGTTGCAGTGCCAATGTAATCGAAGATGACTTAATAGGTGGAACATGGAGTGCTATTGCAGGATATAAAGATGGTAAACCTGAGGGGGAACCTGACTGTTTAGATTTTATGATTGGTGGACTTGAATTTATAGATGATACTGTCCATGGTAAGGAATTTGACGAAGACTTTAATTACAGGCTAGAAGATCGGAAAAAAGGTATCGCAATTTCAATCAATAGAAAAGGTGTTCTTTATAGCTATTATATTGACAAAGTAAACGATGATGCAATTGGATTAGTGGGAGCGAATGGCTTTCAAGAAGATGAATCCTGCTATTTTGAGCGACAGTAATTAAAAAAACGAACTAGGAAGCGTAGGGGATGGTTCCTATGCTTCTTTAATCTTCTATATTACAATCATCTATCATCCTGTATATATCATTTTATTGTTAAGCCCCCCAACTGTTTAGACATGAAGTTCCTACTTTCTATTATTAAATTTCCATGGCAAGATAGTATACTTCTGTTTTTAACGAATCAGAAATCATTGTATTCCGTGGTATGAAGAAGAGGTCAATTTTCCAAAAACCAAAAGAAGCACAAATTTTTATATGAAGTTAATTGATATCAAGAAGCATATGTCTGTATATGCTTCTTGTTTCTTAGCCAGGAGTAACTAGAAAATGATGTAGAAGACGGATTAGACACTGTTAACAAAGAACTTGAAGAAACAGCTGGTTTTCTTAATGAAACAGATATCGATAAATTAACTGAACATCTTAATGAAAAGGTTGTTGTCTCTGATGATGCATTGGAAGAAGAAATGATGATGGTGCAAGCTTTTCTATTTTTTTGGGATTAATCAACCAAGTGACTCGGGAGTAGAATACTATATGCGTAGAAAATTAGAAGTATATTTAATGTTGCTTAAAAGTTAACATACTCTTATGGTGAAAAATAGTAATGTTATGATTGTGAAAGATATTAATTTTGAAACAGACCGAAATGAAGTAGCGAATTAAGCGTTCAATTATATCCATTAGATGAGACATTTAATAAGATTAAACGTTGGAAACAGTTAAGTGAAACGGATCCAAAAATCCCTTTTCCAGAAGATGCATTTAATTCGCAGGATTGGTACGAAGTTTCTAAAGAGTTGAGGGAGATTGAAAATGAATTTGGTTCTGAGGTAACCGATGTTATTCATACAACCGCTGAATGATATTAAGTTTTTCTAGATTGTCTAATACGAAGGTTAGGGGAGGATGTCTTGAATAAATTGAGTTATTATTTATCGCTTTCTACAATCTTAATTTTTTTGACTTTTATAGGCTGTAGTCCCAAAATCGCAGAGGAAGATTTAGTTGGCGGATATTGGATTGGCACTGCGGGATACAAGGATGGTAAGCCAGAGGGAACACCTTACTGCTTCCCATTTGAGGAAGGGATTGAATTTAAAGACAACGAAACTGTACACATCGAAGCTTATGATAAAGATTATAAATATTGGCTGGAAAGTGATAAAGTCGGGACAATCATTAATTTTAGAGGAGGTCATGATTATCTAAGTTATTATATTGATAAAATTAATGATGATGCACTTGGTTTGGTAGGAGAAGGTGATTTTCAGGAAGGCGAGTCTTGTTATTTAGAAAGGCAATGATAAAAGTCAATGCTTTTTTTAGTTAATAGATTGCGACATAAAAGACACAACTAGTAGAAATTATTCTCTTAGTGTGTTTTTGTTATTTATCGATTCCAAAAATGCTTTAAAAAAATGAGCGGGGCGATAAACGCCTTTGAGTCTTAAGGTCTTTTAAACCAAGGGTTTTTAGTAAATGATGTCATGGATAGATTAGACACGGTAAAGCCTCAGACGAAGCTAACAGTATCATAGACAGTGTTTCAGATATTGTGTCAATTACCCAAATTGATGAATCTAATCTCGTCAATGATGTAAACCGTGGGAAAGAAGATGCTGAAGATATCGTTGAGAAACTTCATGAGCTAGATAAATCCCAAGTTGATGCAATGGAATCGGTAAAAGAAGATCTCCATACAATGAAAAACTATGTTACGGAGCTTGAGACTATGTTTAAAGATGGGGATTTGTCGGTGGGTGATTATAGTGTAAAGGCAGTGAGTGGCCTTGAAAGCTTTCGGGATATTTTGGAGAGTATTTATAATGAAAGAGACATATATGCAATTATTCTGGGTAAATTGCAAAGAGGTGGCATTCTAACAAATGTTGAAAAAGCCGAACTTTATGATTACTTTCAAAGTATTATAGACGATGAAACAAGAAAAGAAATTGAGGAAATTGCTAGTTTGATTAATGAAAAGGATATAGATAAATTAAAAGAGCGGCTGAACGAAGAGGTTATACTTTCTATAGATGCCCTCGAGGAAGAAATAGCAATGGTTCAGGCATATATATATATATGGGGGGATAAAACCCCAAATGACCTAGATATAGAACGTGAAAACAAGCAAAAATTAGAGGCTTATTTGATTTTATTACAGAGTTACTATTTTGCTTTAGGAAAATGGGGTGATCCTGTAGCACAAATCAACCAACTAAAATATAAAGAGAATCCACAAGGGCTATCAGGACATTATTTACAATCAGATATACAAACTGATGAATACCGTCCAAATATAAAAGATAAGATGAATAAAGACGAATTTCGTGAGCTTATATTTAGTTCTGATAATCACTTTGATCCAGATGGTTCAATAGTAGTAAATCTTGATAAAATAGAAATTACTTATTTTTCCAAGGCTAACGCTTCTAATCTAAGCGATTTTCTAGAAACTGAAGGATTATTAAAAAAGAATGCGAATTATACACGTGATTTCATTATTGATCAGTCTTTAAGTAAAATATTTAGTTTGTTAGGAAACCAAATAAGCAATACCAAGCTAGTTTACGATTATTTAGCGGGGAAACAAAATTTAGAAAAACAAATAACTATTGAAGAAGCCAAAAATACAGCAGCCTTTTTGGGCATGGAGTTTTCAATCTCGAATAATCACACAACCAATGGGGATGGTTATGGAATAGAAGTTAAACTTTATCCTACTGAAACAACATTTAAAGCTTTAGAACGTTGGGAGGAAGTTCATAATGATGATCCTAGTATTCCCTATCCACCAGAAGATGCTATAAAAACACAGGATTGGCATAAGATTTCTAAATTTTTATATAAATATAATACAAGTATTGATGATGACGTATTTGATTTTATTACATACGGGACTTAAGAATTACTTGTTTTTACCTATACTGCAGATCTTATCTTAAATAGCGATAAGCTACGGAAAATATAAATTAAATCTTTTATTTAATGAATATCATGCTAAGGGAGACATACTTATATGAAAAAAAAATCCTTATTGATTAGTTTAATGCTCATCCTTATAGGATGCAGTGTTCATACAGAGGATTTGCTCGACGGAACTTGGACTGCTACCTCTGGCTATCAAAATGGCAAAATTCAAGGGGAAGCTAATTGTTATCCCTTTCAAGAAGGAGTTGAATTTAAAGATGAGAACACAGCTTATATTAAAGTATATGAAAGGGACTTTGAATATGAATTAAAAGATAGAAGTAAAGAGATAGTGTTCGGTGATTCTGGTCCAGTCAAAGATTCAACCAGTGAAAACTCGGTTACTATGTACCATCGTTATGAAATAAAAAAGATAAATGATGATGAAATAGCACTAGAAGGGCAAGGTCTTTCTGAAGGAAAATCTTGTGTACTAGAACGAAAGTAACTTATCTTTGCGGGTACAATTAAAACTATTGAAGATTATGCTTCAGATAAAGCGGAGCGCGAAAGAGCAATTGATATTGGAGAGGCTAATTATGCAGCAGGTATATTAGACTTGGAATTTACTATATCAGAAAGCCACACTTATCCAGGTGCCGGTCCAAATTTTGGGAGAGAATTAGAAATGGACTTTTTCCCTACAGAATACACTTTCGAATTTTTGGATAGATGGAAAGAAGCGCATAAAGAAGACCCGGAAATCCCCTATCCTGAAGAGCTCATACATTCACAAAATTGGTTTTAGATAGCCGAATTTTGGATTGATAATAACACAAAAATCACAGGTGATGATTTATATGATGATATCAAACGTGGAGAATAGAATGGAAAGTTTAAATGCTTATTCAATATTAAAAGTGCTTGTGCTTTTCAATATAAGTGAACTTTTAATGGAAACAATGTATTGTGAACTTAACGATATGTAAGAGGTATATAATACCATGGCATAATAACTTAAAGGGTGGATATAAAATGAAAAGGATGTACATATTGATTCCTTTCTTTCTACTGATAATGGGCTGCACTCCAGAAGTAACTGAAGAGTATTTAACGAAGGGGCAATGGATTTTGCAAGCTGGATATGATGAGGGTGAAGAAGTAGAAGAACCCAGGTGTATCCCCTTACAGGAAGGTTTAAAATTTAAAGAGGATGGGATTGTTTTTGTAGAATTGTTTGACAGAGATTTTGAGTACCGGCTTTCTGAAAAAGATTCAGAGATATTATTTCGGGACACCGGACCTGATTTGGATCCTAAGGCAACTCCAGATCATGGTGTTGATTATTTTAACTACGATATAAAAATATTAAATGATGATGAAATAGCATTAAAGGGGCGTGGCCTGCTGGAAGGTTATAATTGCAATATGGTGCGTCAATGAATTAGTTATGGGGGGACGTGGTCCTCCTTTTCTTATAGGTTGTAATATCAAAGTGACTAAAGTGAGTGAGGTGGAACAATGAAAAGGCTATTACATATATTAATCTGCATCTCGGTAGTATTCATTTTGCAAGGTTGCACTAATGAAGAACAAGTAACCGTAGAACTTATTGAATATCATAATAATGGGTGGAGAACCTTTCAAAAGATGAAGAAAGAAAAAGTAAAGCCTATTGCCTCAAAGTCTATTTCACTTGTATTGGAAGAAAATGATCAGGGTATTGAAATAGTAATAAAGGAAGAATTACTTCGTGTACTAAATGAGATGGTAGAACATCTTGAATCAATACAACTGAAAACTAAAGAAGTGCAAAATCTGAAGCAATTAGAAATAGAAGCGGAACGATTTAATTATGATGACTTTAAGGAAGCCGCTAATATCTTGGACAATGGAAATGCTGATGAAATTGACGCTATGTATGAACAGTTCGGTGAGTCTAATAAAGAACTCGAGGAAAAGTATGACGAAATAGAAGATGAACGAGAAAAATTAATGGAAAAATATGATGTTGAATTCATTGTGGATTATGATGAAGACGGAAATCGCGTAATGGAAATGGTGAGGAAAGAAGAGGATTAAAAACGTTTCTAGAAAAAGACCGATCTTACAGTTATCAAATAGAAATGAAAGAAGAAAACAAGGTTGCTTTAAAGGGACTAAATCTTCAAGAAGACCGATCTTGTATTTTGGAACGAAAGTAAACAGGTATTAGGACTGTAGAGGACAGGATACAGGGGCAGGTCTCTTGAGATAATATTCGAATTCATCTTTATCTTTTTTCCATTATTTTAGGATTAGGTCAGGGTCTCCCGTCCCATCAGTTTGTCACCAACAAAATACAGTGAAACAATGAATCTTCGAAACTTAACCTAAAAGGAGCAAAATTCCGATATGAATAAAAGTGTTTTATTTACATTGATGATTATGCTTATTCTTATAGGATGTGGTACTAGTACAAAGGATTTAATCGATGGAACTTGGACTGCCACCTCTGGCTATCAAAATGGCAAAATTCAAGGAGAAGCCAATTGTTATCCCTTTCAAGAAGGAGTTGAATTCAAAGATGAAAATACAGCTTATATTGAGGTATATGAAAGGGATTTTAAATATGAATTAAAAGATAAAGGTAAAGAAATGGTGTTCCGCGATACTGGCCCAGTCCAAGAATCGACTAATGAAAATTCAATTACTACGTACCACCGTTATAAAATCAAAAAGATAAGTGATGATGAGATAGGTCTAGAAGGACAAAGTCTTGCTGAAGGCAACACCTGTGTCTTAGAACGAAAGTAATCTTTTCATTTTTCAGGTTCAATGTAGAAGGCATGAGGATAGTTTTCATGCTTCAATTAGTTTTGATTAGACTTTAAAAATGCCTATATTCTCAGGAAGAAGCATTGCAACCGGTAAAAGGTAAATCCGATGAAATGGAAAATTATGTTTCAAACTTTGAGTAGTTGTTTAGAAAGGGATTTGTCGGTAGGGAATTATAGTGTAAAGACTGTTGGTATCCTTAAATTTTCTGTTCTTAGTACCAGGATGAATTTAAAGTGCTCGAATGTCATAAGTAAATGGCGCACTTTAGAAATATTTAAGATTGTAAGTTTATAAGAAACTAGTTACATTTACATTTAGTCAATTGTATAGTTAGATAGAGGTGTTCTAAATGAATAGAATTTTTAATGTAATGCTCTTTACTTTGGCATTATTACTCCTGACAGGTTGTTTTAATAATGAACAAATAACCGAAGAATTGATTGAGTATCATAATAATGATTGGAGAAAATTTCAGGAGATAAAAAAAGAAAATTCGGGCCATATATTTACAGAATATTACACCCTTGCATTAGAAGAAAATGATCGCGGGATTGAAAAGTTGCTGAGAGAAGAAATTTTGCCGATTCAAACCGAAGTAGTGGAATATCTTGAAGAAGTTCACGTTGAAAGTAAAGAAATAGAGAAGTTAAATAAGTTGCAATTAGAATCAGAAAAATTTAGATATGAGATTTTAAAAGAACAAGCAGATATAATCCATGGTGGAGATGCAAAAGAAATTGATGAAATGTATGAACGATTCACTCAGTATCGAAAGGAACTAGAGGAAAAGTATGACGAAGTAGAAGATGAAAGAGAAAAATTAATGGTAAAATATGATGTTGAATTCATTGTGGATTATGATGAAGACGGAAATCGTATAATGGAAATGGTGAGGAAAGAAGAGGATTGACTTATAGGTTTAAGATTAAAAAAGACAGAAACAGTAACGCTTGATTTAAAATATTCGAGAAGTCTATTTAAAAGTAGGCTTCTTTTTTCTAGGAGAGCATTTTTTATTGATATTTGGTAAAATATTTTCAATCGTGTTAAAAATTGGTGATTAGCATATAAAATTGAAAAAGAATTTGGACCTGAAATAATCAAATATATCCAAGATAATAGCTTGAATGGAAAAGAATCTGTTGAGGAATTGATAAGTGGAATAAAATAATAAAGACTGCTTTAATTCGTGGAATCCATTTAATAGGAGTGTTCTAATTTATGAGGAAAGTTAAATATTTACCTTTTCTATTGTTCTTAATTCTATTAGCCTGTAATGCCAAAATAACTGAAGAGTATTTAATCGGTGGATACTGGGTTGGAACAGCGGGATATGAAGAAGGTAGGCCTGAAGGGAAACCTGCATGCCTATCCCTGGTTACGGATGGCCTCGAGTTTATAGATGAAAATACCGCCTACTCGGAAGGTTATGATAGTGTTCTTGGATTTCAACTAGAAAAGCAAGAAAAAGGAGTGGCTGTTGTATTCAATAGAGAAGGTACTTATTATAGTTACTATATTGATTGGATAAGTGAGGATGAAATTGGATTAATGGGAGTAGAGGGGAGACAGGAAGACGAATCTTGTTATTTAGAAAGGCAATGATAAAGGTCAAAAGTCAATGCTTTTTTTAGTTAATAATTGATTGCGACATAAAAGACACAACTAGTAGAAATTATTCTCTTAGTGTGTCTTTTGCTATTTATCGATTCCAAAAATGCTTTAAGAAATGAGCGGGGCGAAAAACGCCTTTGAGTCTTAAGGTCTCGACAATCATAAACCAAGGGTTTTTAGTAAATGATGTCATGGGCGGATTAGACACTGTTAGAGATACTACCATTCAGTGATGAAGCTAACGGTATCATAGACAGTTTTTCAGATATAATTACCCAAACTGATGAATCTAAACTCGTCAAAGATGTAAACCGTGGGAAAGGAAGGCTGAAGATATCGACGAGTAACTTCAAGAGCTAGACAAATCAATGTATGGAAAGAATATAGATGAAATACCGATGTCTGAGATTGAAAAAATGAGTGATGAATTATCAGCAAAACTAGATAAAAACAATCAAGAGTTTTTAAACTCGGTTTATACCAATTTAGAAATAGTAGATATTGTTAGAGAAACCTATAAGATAATGCAAGATCTCAATGGAACTGAAGTATCTGAGATGGATAGTGATTCTCGTGCTTATATTGAAGAGATTTACGAGGATTATAAATATGATAAAGTAGATAGTAAGGCATTTACGACGGTGTTTTCAGGAATTGCTATTACGGGTGCTAGTTTTGTTATTTCACTTGTTTCAAAAAGAGTACAGTAATTAAAAATTAGTACAATTTTACTCTTCGATTGTGCAGGTATTTCAAACTGAATGGTAGTTAATTACTGAAAGGATGAAATAATTGAAAAAAGTGGGTTTGAATCTCATTTCTTTTTACGGATATTATGCTCCTAATAACAATAAAAGAAATTCTTATGCTAGCGATCAAAGTTATACTTTATTTTATGATAAAAAAACAAAAGGTGTATTCAAAGCGGAGGCTAAAAGTCTTAGTATGCCTAAATTCCTTTTGTTATTTCTAATCGTTTACCCAACGATGAATTTTTTACCGAATGATGTGATTCCGTATCATAATGATTTAATTTTATATAGCCTAGGCCTTATTGCAATAGTTTTAAGTTTAATGGTTGGACACTATCTCAATCAAAGATTAAATAAAGATGTTAGAAGAATTACATTATCGAAAGAAGAGTGGAAATACTATCTTGAAAAAGGGAATAAACTTTATTTCACACAGATAACAGTGATGACACTGTTGTTATTATTCGCTATATCCTGTATTGTTTTTCTATCTGTCTTTCAATCTAAGTGGTGGTTGTTTGGGGGGATTGGTACGAGTGTAGTGATAGGAACATCTATCACAATATTTACTAAAACACGATACTTGTTATACAAAAATAAATTAGATGTTAATTTAAATAGGGGGAGAAAAGAAGATGAAGATATTACCTATTGGTAGTATCGTATGCCTGAATAAAGTTAATGATGGCCTTATTACATGATTTAAATATCCTGGAAAACATTTTTTTAGTATGTTATATGGCTTTCAGTTGTTACACTAATAGATTGATTCAAAGGTGATTCACAATGAAAAAATTTTACTAAACTTTCCTTTAATTCTTCTTGCAGCATGCAATACTCAAGTAACTGAAGCAGAATTAATCGGTGGGGAGTGGATAGCAAAAGCAGCATATGAGGATGGGGAAATAAAAGGAGAACCCAACTGCTATCCATTTGAAGAGGGCTTTGAATTCAAAAATGAAGATACCGTTTATAATACGACCTTTGCCGAGAATTTCTCTTATGAACTTGTTGAAACGAAAAAAGGGACTGAAATTGTCCTTCGTCCTCCCGGTCGGGGGTATTCCAATATGACATTAAAATGCTAGGTGAAAATGAATTGGCTATGGAGGGGCTTGGTTTGGCTAAAGGGGAATCGTGTTACGTGGAGCGACAGTGATAAGTTAGAACTAAAGAATATATAATGATGATAGAAAAGTCAGAGTAAGGGAGTTAGATTTGTTGTAGAGAAAGGAACCTGATACAAGTAAGTTTATCTCTGATCCTTGGTAATTAAGATTCAATTAACCTTTTAAAAATATACTTTTTGATAAAGGAGCTTCATCCTTATGAAAAAGAAAAATAATAGAAGTAAATTTATTATAAGAGGAATTATTCCCTTTATTATAGCCGCATCTCTTTATAACTTTGTTTGGAATGAATTCGTAGTTAATCCAACTGCTCAAGATGTTTTGGAAAAAGAAGACGGTAAACAAATTGTTTTACAAAATATTGATGACAAACGAACACTCGGTATTATGAAGATTCAAAATGGCTATTATGCGTATGCCTTATCTGATGGTTTTTGGGGTTGGACTGTAACAGATAAGGTATATTTACCTAAAGCAACTAACAAAGAAAAAGTTTCTGCCATACATGATACTTTAATATTTAAAAGGAATAAAGAATTAGATGTTATTTTAATTTCTTCACTTAATAATAAGATATCATATTTTGAAGCTTACGATGGAGCCGGAAAGGAAGTTATTTTTGATACAAACAGAGAACGAAAATATGAGTTGCATTATGGGTATTCCGAAGAATCTTTACCTAATGAATTGACCATTGATGGTTATTCGTCAGATGATAAAGTGTTATATCGAGAGTAGGACCAGTAATATTTATCATAAGATATTCTCAACGGAGGGCATTTAAAAAAACTACTGTAAATTAATAGATGACTAAACTCGTCAATGAGAAATACAGGAAAAAGCAATGTGAAGATATTATCGAGGAACTTCATGAGCCTGATCAATCCCAAGACGATGCAATGGAATCAGTGAAGGAAGACCTCAATGACATGAAAACTATATTTCAAACCTTGAGACGATGTTTAAAGATGGCGATTTATCGCAGGTTAACTGGCTGTAAGCCCCCCTATTTGAGGAGAATTAGTGGGGGATCAACAACCAGTAAAAGCCCAATTCGTGCTGAAGGCAACTTTTGTGTTTTAGAACGAAAGTAACTTATCATTTTATAGATTTAGGCACATAATTTCCGGAAATTACAATTTTGTTCTGGCCATTTCAAAAAATGATAAAAAGTCAGAAATACACCCATTTAAAGAGGATAGTATTGCTGTTATCCTCTTTAAGTTAACTGCGTAAAGTTGTTATTTTAATAGATGCATTAGAACGGGAAATTGCTATGATTCAAACTTATACATATACGGGGAATGAAAAAATTGGTGAAATAGAAATATAGTGAGAGTCTAAGGCAAAATTAGAGGCTTATTTAATCCTGCTGAAAAACTATCATTCCGCAATAGGAAATAAAACTGTTGCAAAAGTTGATAATCTCCGATATAAGTTATGAATAAAATAGTAGTGGCAATGGTAGGAAAAAGAGTTGGAGAACCAATCAACTAGTTAAAGTCGGGATAAACTTTAACACAGGGAAAAAAAGAACTTGGGATGGAAATTAAAAGTGGAAAAAGACATGAGATAGCAGACAATTTCGGTATGGAATTTTCTATTTCCGAAAATGGTACTTCCCCAGGACCGAATGATGTACTAGACGTGGATCTTTACCCAACAGCCACAACTTTTGAAATTTTGGAACGGTGGGAAGAGGAGAATCGAATTAATCTAAATAGTTTTAATCCTGAGGACGAAATACAACTCTTGGATTGGTATGAGATTAATGAATTGTGGATTATAAATTCTGATGACATAAAATCAAATTTATCAGATTATATTACGGAAGGTACATTGGAAAAAGGTAAGACTGTTGAAGGTTTTGCGAAAAATACTGATTAGATCTATACCTTAACTAAAGGTGATGTTTCTTTTAAACATTCTTGGAAGCTAAAGGAGGAGTTGTTTTTTGAAAAAAATAAATATGCTCATACCCCTGTTCATTCTTCTTTTTGGATGTAGTCAAGAAATAACTGAAGAAGATTTAATAGGTGGGTGAATGATTAATTATAAGCTAAGAAAATGAGTATATTTTTGAAGATAAATTAGATGATGAAAAAACGGTCGAAGTTTTAGTGAGAGAGGCTAAACATAAAAGGAGTTTGAAATGAAAAAGACTTTTTATATAGCGTTAGGAATAGTTATGGTATTGCTTTTATCAGGTTGTTTTAATAAAGAGGGAAAAGCTGATGAGTTGGTAAAGTACCATAACAGTGATTGGGCCACATATTCTGCGAAGAAAGAAAAAAGCGTGAGTCCTAAAATAAAGAGTTTTATTGTACTGGCTGCTGAAGATGATAGAGAGGGAATAGAAGCACTTATCAACGAAAGTTTATTGCCATCAATCAATGAATTGGTGAATTATCTTGAAGAGATTCAGCTGGAACATAAAGAGATACAGGAATTAAATCATTTACAAATAGAGATTGTAAAAGATGGCTATAAAAGATTCCAAGAAATAGGTGAAGTACTAAACTCAGGGGATGGGGAGGAACTTAAACAAGTCCTCGAGAAGTTCGGGGAATATGGTGAAGAACTCGATAACATGTATGAGGAATTCTATGATGAGAGAGGCAAATTAATGAAAAAATATGATGTGCACTGGGATGATGAATATGTAGGTGATGAAGTGCATATTAAAAAAATGAAAAAGTAAGAGACATAGGAAGGGACACAAAGACGGGGTGGACGGCGCTTTAAGCTATAAAAGCGTTTTTTTATATCAATCGAATCTAATCGTAATTTATTAGAGTGTTCCCTGCTGTCAGCGTTGGAGATTGTTTAAATGCTCCACTAACCGAAATTTAATTCATTTTACAACCGTGATAAGCTGTTCATAAATCTCTTCCGTTTCATTCGCGTTTTTCTTATTTATCATCACGTATTCATCATTCGTAGCGACAAAAAGCACCTTTGAATCTGAATTCTTATGAATAAATAATAAACCAGAACCATATGGATCTTCTAATCGAAAGCGGCCTTTTAAAAGATTACCTGTTGCAAAGCCATTTGTTTTTAAATGAACCTCAGGTAATTTATCCAACAGCTCTACGATTTCAATATCTTCCGTGTTCCACTCTATTCCATACATGCCCGTTATTTCAAACATGTCTTCACTCACATTTATATCGTTATCCATATAACCAACTGCAGTAATTGTAATAATAAATAAAAGGGTGCCAACTGAAATACTCCCTGTAATCCAGGTCATCTTCTTGCGCTTATGTGGCACTTCGTAGCGTTGCACCCAAACCATCCCACCTAAAAGTGTGATTAAAAAGATGGCAATCCCAATCCCAAAGCCGAATGGAATGGGTAACAAACCAAGAACGAAAGTAGCGAAAAACATCCAAAATGTTATCGTAAGCAATTTTCCCGTAGCTTCTAAGTAGCCACTCTCATGTAAATATTCCTGTTCTTCCTTTGATCGATTATTAAATCCGCTAATCAACGTATAATCCTTTTTCTTGGCAATTAAATAGGTGAGTCCACCATATATAAGAAGTGACCAACCCATTACAAATATATAAATAATTTTACCCTTATCCATTTATCTCATCCTTGATATATTATTTTTAATAAACACATTACATGAAAAGTCGTATATTATAGTTGATAGTACTTTTTTATTATACGATAAACTCTTATAAAAGTTTCAAAATTGAAGATGATTTTAGTCGGGAGTTTGTTATAATTAATTTAGCGAAGATTGTTAAAATATAAAATGGATTAATCTCAAGTCATAAAATCACCACAGATAAGACTTATCACATCATCTATAGAATTTTATCCCCGAAACCACCTTAGAATTGACTTCATAAAATTAATTTATGAAAATTCCAAGGGAGGGATTTTATGGAATTCCTATTTCAAATTGCTCGTTATGCACATATTATTGGCGGGTTTGTTGCTTTATTTATTTTTTGGGTGCCGATTGTGACACGTAAAGGCGGAAAAGTACATAGAGGAGCTGGTTGGGTCTATGTGGCCTCCATGTCAGCGGTATCGATCACTGCTCTATTTATGGGGATTTACCGGTTAACTTGGGATGCAGGGACCGAACCTGGTGCTATTCCTTTTTCATGGTTTCTCATTTTTATTGCAATTTTGAGCGGAGCAACGGCATGGTATGGCGTCCGGGTGCTACGTTATAAAAAAAGAAAAAAGCCGAATCGTGAATTAAGCAATTTATTATTCCCTATTTTACTACTTGGTTCAGGAATTGCTATTAGTATTTACGGTTGGACAATAGATTTTCCATTGCTCCAATACTTTCCGATTGTTGGTATCTTTTTAGGAGCCATTCAGCTTCAATATTGGCTTTCCTCACCTAAGCGCAGGTCACATTGGATTGTCGAGCATCTCGTAGGTATGTTGTCCTGTTGCATTGCTACTGTCACAGCTTTTACCGTTTTTGGGGCTCCAAGATTGATTCAGGTAGAATCCGTCAATATTATTGTATGGTTTGTACCGACGATTGCATTGGTTCCTTTAATTATTGGATTTTCAGCGTACTATTCAAGGAAGATGGACGGGAAGAGGACGTAGTAGTGCGTTAAGAATCATTAAAGAAAGTCCGATTTTTAACAAGGTAAATGATTAAAAAGAAAGGTGTGATGTCTTATGTTAAATAACTCTGAAATTGTAAGTTATGTTCTTAAGAAAATAATACAGAGTAGATGTCACATTGATATTGAAAAAAGGAATATTTGATATTGTATCAGAGACAGATAGATTAGTCATAAGACCATTACAAGAAACAGATTACAAACAATGGTTGGAAGGATTCAATAATAAATTACCTCGGAAAAACAAGTATGATGACGATAAGATGGATATGGGTGAGTGGACTCAAGAAGCATTTAATAAGATGGTACAAAAACATCAGAAACTAGCGATGAAAGATGAAATATGTGTATTTAGTATTTTTCGTAAAACTGATAATAAAAACATTGGTTATGTAGATTTATCTACAATTATGAGAGATGAATTCCAGTGGGGAGCGATAGGGTATAGGCTGCATAATCAATTTTGGAGAAAAGGTTATGGCAAAGAAGCAGTAGCAGAGGCACTAAATATCGCCTTCAAAAAACTCCAATTCCACCGCATGGAGCCTCATATAAACTTAGATAATACAGCATCCATTCGTTTAGCTGAAAGTGTTGGTATGAAATTTGAATGCAAAAGAGAAAAGTTTATCTATGAATTCGGTCAGTGGACAGATAATTATGTTTACTCTATGAACTCGAAGTAATTGTTGTTCATCTTAATAGGTTTGTTTAGGAAAAATGGCTTGGACTTTATCCAAGCCATTTTTTATTCACACTATCGTTAATTGACGATAGATTTTATTCTCCCCAAACTTCTTTTGTAATATCAATGATGAATTTTACTTTTTCCCATTGTTCATCTTCGGTTAACTTATTTCCGTGGTGTGTTGAAGAAAAGCCACATTGCGGGCTTAGGCACAATTGATCAAGCGGCAAGTAGTCTGCTGCTTTATGAATCCGTGCGATAATTTCATCTCTGTCTTCGAGTTCACCGAATTTGGATGTGACAAGACCCAGCACAACGCGTGGCCCACCTTTAGGAATACGGCTAAGTGCCTTGAAGTCCCCTGACCGTTCATCATCATACTCTAAGAAAAAGCCATCTACTTTTTCTTTAGCAAATAATGTTGGTGCAATGATGTCGTAGCTTCCTTCAAATGCATATGTTGACTCATAGTTTCCACGACAAAGGTGAGTGGTGACAGTCAAATCGGCTGGCTTATTTTCTAAAGAACCATTAACCACCCTAAGTGCTAAATCGATTAAAAACTCACGTGAATATTTTCCATCATTAAAAGGAATATCGGGAGCTGAAAGACCTGCGATATAGACATCATCCAATTGTAAGTAACGCACACCAGCATCGTAAAATGCTTGAAGTGCATCTTGGTAAGCTAAAATAATATCATTGGCGTACTCTTCAATATCCGGATAAATTTCTTCATTTCGAATTCCTGCATTGAAAAATTGATTAGGACTAGGGATCGTCTGTTTAGCCACAGCACGGTTTTTAACAATTTGATTAAACTCGATAAAATCCTGAATATGTGGGTGGTTTGGATTAAATGAAATTTTACTGGTATTTCTTACATTATATTTTTCAGTTTCCTTTCCCTTAAAAGAATATCCACGCTCAGGTACATATCCTTCAAAACCATTCAAATGTTCCATGAAATCCAGGTGGAACCATGTTCTTCGAAACTCACCATCTGTAACAACTTGAAGTCCAAGGTCGATTTGCTTATCGACAATTCGTTTAATTTCTTTGTTTTCTACTTCGCGCAAATCTTCAGCTGTTATGTGGCCTTTTTTAAAATTTTTACGTGCTTCATGTAAATTATCAGGTCTAAGAAAACTACCAACATGATCCGCTCTAAAAGGTACTTTTAACTTTGCTTGTGTGTTTGTCATTATAATTCCTACTTTCTTTTATTTTTTTGTTGTATCTTGTATATAAAAAAACCTCTTCTTAGAGAATAAGAAGAGGTTTTACATATGCATGAGTCGCTCTTCTTATCTTCTAGCTACAAGCTACTGGAATTGGCACAGTGTTTTTAAACCTGTTGCCGAGGCTTCAAAGGGCCAGTCCCTCCACCTCTCTGGATAAGAATTCACATAAGTATTAAATTATTATGACTACTATAAGCCTACTTAAGAAAATTGTCAAGTTGAAATGATATAGTGTTAGGTGTGTTCTAAAGTTTTTTATGAAAATTATAAGTGCACATATAAGTATTATAGAGGATCAAAGATTTAAATTTTTTTCCTAAGTGAAATCGCCGACGTGGTTCAAATAACGGTGATATATCTTCCCGAACTCGGAAAGAATCGTGTTCGTGGGTCAGATAAAAGGAATATATTTAACCCATCTCAAATGAGATTGCCATCATGGGTTAAATAAATTGCCTCCATTTTTTCCCATCACGAATAAAATTGTCATTGAAGGACAAATTTCCTTTTACACATTAAAAATAAAACAGGAGACAGTGTGCCTGCCTCCTGTGGCTTTCGTTATCTTTTCTTTTTATCATCTAAATGAATGACGACACCTTGGACAACTCGGTAGTTTTTATCATAGGGATGGCCTTCTTCCATTTCTTTTTGTCCCCAACTTTGAACAATTTTAAACATGGCATAAATAAAGCTTGATAGTTGAATTAATTTTAATATGCCTCCTGCCAGTTGTTGATCATAAACCGCTGTCATACCAGGGAGTAGCTCGCCAGCCGTTGCTTGGTAAACTGGATAATGTGCTTGTAGGACGACAATAAAGTAAAAACCGATTGGAAAAAGCAAGACCGAAGCAAAGAAAATATATGCAATTCGAATATGTGGTGCTAGGTCATTTAAACGTCGAACCGGATTAATGATCGCCCACCACATGAAAAAGGCATAGAAAAAGAGTATCGCCTTCGTTACAAATGATAATATGAAACTGTCATGAATGACATTAAACACCCCAGGTAAAAAATAAATCGAAAATATCGCGTTAAATAGGACAAGTGTCAACCATGGATGGCCGGCAACTTTGATGGAGAGTCGTAACTTATGATTCCATGCATATTTCTTAAACCATTTAAAAGGCAGGCCAATAATAAAGAACGGGATAATGACAAAATAAGTCAGGGATGCCTGAAGCATTAATCCGCTAAATAAATAATGATCTGCGATAACGGAAAAGGGGCTTCCATGCACTAAATAAAATAGTACGAGTCCAGTATAAAAAAGTTTCGTCCGTTTAGGATCTTTTTCATATTCATGTGACTGTACAAGGTGTTTGTTATAAAGGTAACCGATACCAATAACAAGCACTAGCCAAAGTGGTCCCCATATTTCAAACCAAGAAACATCAGCAAAAATTGTATTTATCAATTTTATTTCTCCTCACCTTTTTTATATTATCACTGTGACAATAGTAAAAACGAAAGTAAGAATAAATGGATTATTTTAAGTGTATCCAACAGAAGTGAAAATATTGATTGTAGCTACTAGTGTACCAGAGGTTGGGTGAATTGAACAGCAGGGGTTAAGTAAAAGGTTGTTTTACAGTTTCCCTTTAACATACCAGAAAAAAGTGTAATTTTGATAAAATAAGGGTGAATTTTTATAAAACGGTATTTAAATATAAATGAAGATGGTATTATTTAATTATAATGAATATTGAATTTTACAAAGGAGGAAGAATATGAAGGAACGTGGATGTGTGAAATGTGGTTCGACTTCAGCAAGTACGAATGAAATTGCAACAACAGGGACTGGACTATCTAAAATGTTTGATATCCAGCATAATAAATTTATCGTTGTATCTTGTGATAACTGTGGCTACTCGGAGTTTTATAACAGCAAAACATCGACTGCAGGAAATGTCATTGACTTCTTTTTCGGGTAATAAAAAACTGGGACGAAGGTGCCTATCCCTCACGTCCCAGTTTTTTTATGATGTTTTATCCTACATATCCATAATGTGGTCCCACTCCGTTTTGTCCCTGCAATTCTAGTAACTCAGATACGGTCACAAACCGATAGCCTTGTTCTTTCAATGTCGATAAGAGTTCTGGAAGTGCGTCGGCTGTTGACGGGTGAATGTCATGCATTAACACCATCGCTCCAGATGTGATTTCCGTCTGGATTTTACTGTTTACACTAGCTGCATTACGACTCTGCCAATCTAGTGAATCAATCGACCAGAGAATGAGCGAATTTTCATTGTTGATGGCATGATTAATAATATCATTATCATATGCTCCATAGGGAGGACGAACGAGATGAGGCCAGATTCCCGTTGCCTGTTGGATTTTATCGGCTGATTCAGTGATTTCTGTATGAATGGCGTTTTGGCCTAGCGTTGTTAAATCTTTGTGATTTTGTGTATGATTGCCAATTTCATGTCCTTCATCGGCTACTCTCTTCGCGATGTCCGGATAATAATCGACCTGACTACCGAGCATGAAGAAGGTTGCCACTGCGCCGTGTTGGGAAAGAATATCTAGGATACGCGGGGTTACCTCTTTACTTGGCCCATCATCAAAGGTTAATGCCACATACTTTTCATTTCCATTATCAGTTGTTGTTGAATTCTTTTCTTTTTCAGCTTGTCGAATGCGTTTTTTTTCTTCCTGAATAGCCTTATTCATCTCTTGTTGTTGTTCTTTGGACATATCTATAATTGTATGAATCTCTTTATTTAAGTTTAAATACAATTTATCTAGTGGAATATCAAGTGTTTCTAGATTATTAGATTCGGACTCTTTTGCTATATCTATATACAACGTCAAGGACTTCTCATTAATTGACCAATTCCATTGCTCCGGATTATTTGTGAGTGTTTCGGTCAATTGCTTATCTGTAATAGAAGTATTTTCCTCATTTTTTAGTGCTTCTTTTGCCTGTTCGTGGATTGTCTGTATCGTGTCGTCATTCATATTAAGCACATCATCAATGGTAATGAATCTATCATTTTCTACATCCACGTTGAACACTTTGATAATAGGTTGTTCATTCGCTCCTTCGCCAGTGAATTGGAGGCTATAGTAGTTATCAGTCACCTTATGCTCTTCCAATGTAATATGCAAGGAAGGTAGATGATCATTATCTGTTGATGTATCTTCCTTTATTTTTTCTTTAAAATCTGCTTTCTGTTTATCAATCCATTGCTTTACTTCATTATTGATCGTTTCACTTTTTGTCGTAGGAAATTGAATGGATGAATGGTATGTATCAGTTTTCTTTGAATCTAACAAAATCGGTATCTCAGGATATTTACTTGGAATTTGTTCGATGGGTTGTATTTTTGTCATGCGTTCGCTTTGGTTAACTGCCTGTTTCGGACTCCGATGTATAAATTGGTTCATTCCGGTTAATAAGAGGCCAACAATAATGATAATTATTAGCCAGCCTAATTTTGTTATATGTCTACTCATGATGTTATTCTCCCTATTAGCTGTCAATCACTATCTAATTTTCTATTAAACATTTGAAAGGTTTTCTATAATGTCAGCGTAACGCTCACATAATTGATTGTAAATATTATGATTTTCCTCTGTCAATGGATTTGATAATTATTATTTATGGCCCTAAGATAGAAAATCTACTAGAATCTCTTACAGAAAAATAGCATATCTATCTTAGTTAATTATAACAAATATCATTACAAAAGATGTAAACAAATTACTGGAAAAGAACGGAATGAATGAAAAGGAGAGTGTAAAAGAGAGGGAAGAATGTGGACGGTTCTTTATTGGAAGAACCGTCTGCATTTCAGCTAAGTTTTAAACGCAAAAGGTGCCCGTCATTAATAACCTACTTCAACGACGGCATTGACAATGTACATTAAATCATTTTTGTCTTGTTGATCTTCTAGAAAAATCCCACTTGTTGTGGCCATCCCACCAGTCATCACTTTAACCGTTACGGTACCATATGGAATCAATTTTTTAATCCTTTCTTTATCCAGATCGTCTAAATCCTGGGGAATAGCCAGTTTTACATTCACTTTCATATTATTTATATCACCATCTGGTAGTATTTTTCTCATACCTGGCATGGAATTATAATGGATGGCATCTTTCACAGCGCGCTCTGCAGCAACATTGACATCTTGTCCATGTACATCAATACCTGTTCCTGTTTCGATAAATAATAAATTTTCCATTAACAGATTCCTCCTTCTAAAAACTTACTTTCTATCATTCTTTGATACGTAGATTATCTACTACTGTTTTATCATCCAAGAAATAAAGTTGATCAAGTAGGGCGGGAATAAACGTTCCAGGTCCTTCTGCTTTTTCCATTGCAAGTTCCGCCGCTATACCATAACCAGCAGTTGCCTGGATACTTGCTTCATATATGTTTTCAGTCACTCCAGCAAAAGCACCAATAAGCGATGTAAGCAAACAACCACTTGCTGTAATATTTGTTAGCATTTTATGTCCATTGTTGCAAAGGGTAGTACGTGTGCCATCTGTGATGACATCTGTTTTTCCAGTAGCTATAACCACTGTTTTATATTTTTTTGCAACTGCTGCTGCGATTTCTGGCTCGTTTTCTTCAATCATGGAGTCTGGGCTTTCGGTTTTCTCAAGTGCGCCTCCTAATACAGCAATTTCACCAGCATTCGCACAAATAGCCGCTACTTGGACGGTATCCAATAGTTCATAAATCACATCGGTTCGAAATGTTGTCGCCCCGACAGCAATCGGGTCAATGATGACGGGTAATCCTTTTTCATTCGCAGCCTTTCCAGCCATTAACATTGCTTTTGCTCTATCTTCTGTTAAAGTTCCGAGATTTAATACAACCGCGTCCGCCCCATGTGCATTCTCTATCGCTTCCTTTGGAGTATTTGACATGGCCGGTGACGCACCGATTGCGATTAAACCATTTGCTGAAAAGTTCGTTGCGACATCATTCGTAATGTTGAAGATGAGCGGCTGTTTCTCTCTAATTTTTGCAATGTAATCCATCGTTAAAAACTCCTTTCAAACAGAGTGTAAATGGTGAAAACCCATTAGGGGAAAGACATAGGGACTGTGTACCTGACCTCGTGGCCCTTGAGCAAAACAAAAACCACCCCGAAAATGGAGTGGTTAAAATACACAAAAATGGTATGTTCGCCATCTCCACTTTCCTACGCTAGTATGAACTAGATCAGGTTCAAAGGGATTAAGATATTGATCTTATCTCAGCCAAGCGGCACCCCTAGTGGATTTCAATATTCACTTAATAATACTATAACTTACTGTTTCAAGTAATGAAAGGAAAATGCATGTTATTAAGAGTTTTCTTAAATTTTGTTTCTTGAAGTAATCTTATCCAAGATTTTATTACTTAATTCTTTAGCACATTTTAATTATTGCATTATAAAATCCCATACATTTAAGTCACATATAAAATAGTATACATAATACGAACTAACTTTAAAAGGTGTGACGAAAATGATCATAGGTTATAAATGTCAAAATGGGAAACTAGAGTTGAAATTTACCCCTGAAAAAGATGATTCAACAACACAGTATATATTTAATAGTATATTTAAGACAACTAGAAAAGTGGAAATGGGTTCGAATCAATGTGAAATACAGTTACCGAGGGATTGGACAATCGATTCCGTGCATCCTGATGCATTTGCACTCGCTATGCTAGCAATTATCTATCCATTTAGCGGGTCTCAAATTCGGTTACCAAAAGGTGTCAGCAAATCCTTTCATAACCAAGTGAAGCAAATAACGAATAAAAAAGTTTTACCAATAAATAAAGAACTATCGCCGAGAAAAGCGCCATCTGATGGAGTCCCAGCTCTGTCGTACAGTGGTGGTATTGATTCAAACGTTGCGGCAGTATTACTTCCCGAAAATACGCATTTGTTTTATATAGACCGGATGCCTCCAAAGGGGAAGGCGCTTAAACTATTAAATCAGGAAGCTGCCTATTATGCTTGTGACTCCTTGGCTAAATTAGGTAGAAGTGTTCATAAAATAAAAACGGATATGCAATATATTAGGAAGCCGGTTGGTTTTGGCACGTATCTAACTGATGCTGTACCCGCTCTATTACTAGCAGACTATTATGGCTTTGATACAACAGGTCACGGCCAAACACTAGAAATAGGTTATCAAGTCGGACACCTCGGGTTTAAAGAATGTAAAGAAAACAGGGTAGGACACCCATGGCATAAACTTTTAGAAACGATTGATATGCCATTTACGCTCCCGACAATCGGATTAAGTGAAGTATCTACAACAAGAATTATAAATAAGTCATCATTTCGTAAATTTGCTCAACCTTGTGCCAGAGGTAAAATTAAAAATCCATGTATGAACTGTTATCAATGTTTCAGGAAAACATTACTAGAAAGAGTAATGATGAATCATCCGTTAGATGATAAGTTCCTGGATAAGTTATTTAATATTAAAGAAGTAAAAAAGATAATAGGCTCGTCACCTATCTTTTTTGAAAATATCTTAGCCTATATTACATCTCACTATAACGGAAAGCATAAGGAAATGTTGTCATTAAAGAAAAAAACACGGGGAGATAGCTTGCAAGTTGACTGGATGAATAAATATTATTACAAATCTCAGGAATTCCTCGCACCGAAATACCGTAATCACGTCAAAAAAGAAATATATAAATATGTAAAACCAATGAATGCAGATGATATAAAAACGATGAAGAACTCATTTAATGAAGCTTATTTTAAAAAGGCTCAGGGTTAATGGGCCAAGGGCATCTCTTTTAGAATGATTCCCCCTATCTATTAACATTCAATTTTTTTAGCACATTTTATTCCCTTATTATAACGTCCCATACAATCAAGCTCGCTGTTAAATAAAATAGATAGTACCAATGATAGTAGAAAGGTGTGCAAGATGGATGATCATTAACTATAAATGTCAAAACGGGAAACTAGAGTTGAAGTTTACCCCTGAAAAAGACGATCCAAAAATACAACAAATATTTAATACAACGTTCAAAAAAAATACACGGATAGGGATGGTCTCCAATCAATGTAAAATACATTTACCAAGCGATTGGACCATTGATGCTGTCCATCCAGATGTATTCGCTCTTGCTATGATTGCAGCAATCTATCCATTTATAGGTACTAAGATTCGATTACCACGAGGTGTTAGTAGAATCTTTCATAATCAAGTAATGCAAGTTACGAATAAAAAAGTCTTACCAATAAACGAAAATCTAACTCCCAGAAAAGCTCCTTCAAATGCTGTTCCCGCTTTAACGTACAGTGGTGGTATTGATTCAACCGCTGCAGCCATTTTATTACCTAAAAATACACATTTATTTTATTTTGACCGTATAGTTCCTGCGGGAGTCAAAACTCTATTAGATCAAGATGCTGCCTATTATGCTTGTAATTCGATAGCGAAGACGGGGAGAACCGTTCATAAAATAAAAACGGATATGCAGTATTTAAGGAAGCCAGTTGGTTTTAATAGTTATCTGGCAGATGCAGTCCCAGCTCTATTATTAGCAGACTATTACGGTCTTGATACGATTGGTCATGGGCAGACACTGGAAATAGGTTATCAAATCGGGCATCTAGGTTTTAAAGATTGCAAAGAAACGGAGGTAGGACATCCGTGGCATAAATTATTAAAAACAATTGATATGCCGTATACGCTGCCAACGATTGGATTAAGTGAGGTCAGTACCACAAGGATTGTAAATAAGTCACCATTTCGTGAGTTTGCGCAAGCCTGTAGTAGAGGAAAAATAAAAAAACCATGTATGAATTGTTTTAAATGTTTCAGGAAAAGTCTATTAGACAAGGTGATTATAAACCAATCATTAACAGATAATTATCTTAATAAATTATTTTCTATTAAAGACGCTAGGAATGTGCTAAATGCCCCTCGACCTGTGTATTTTTCAAGTATTTTAGCATATATTACTGCCCATTATAATGGTCACCATAAAAAGATGCAGTTACTTAAGGAGGTGACACGAGGGGACACCCTTGAAGTTGACTGGATGAATAAATGGTATGCCAAATCTCAGGAATTCATTGCACCGAAATATCGAAACCGCGTCAAAAAAGAAATATTAAAATATGCAGAGCCAATGAATACAAAGGATGTAAGAACAATGACAAACTCATTCAGTGAAGCGTATTTTAATCGAAGATAAGTGGAGTAAAAGCTGAGAGGGGGGGGAGGGACAGTGTACCTGTCCCCATGTCCCACAGCAAATTTCTAGCAAAGGAGTTAAGAAAAATGAGTAAACTTAATATACTCATACTTGTGAGGAGATTTGATAAATTATACCCGAAACATAAAGTGAAGTATGAGTTTTTACAGGCGATTGAGAGAGTTGCTAATGTTGCTTACCACCATGAAGATGGCGATATATTAGAAATAGTAAAGCGACAAAAACACAGGCCAGACTTTATTTTTCATTATGATATTACCGCAAGAAATATTTTATCCCCTAAAATTAATAACCTGGACAAAATTGATATTCCTGTCGGTGCATATGTCATTGATGCCCATTGGGACAATGCCCTAAGAAAGAAGTACTTCAAAGAGAATAAAATCTCATTAATTTTTTCAGTAAGTAAAGCACCTTTCCTTAAACGATTTCCTGAATATAAATCTAAATTTCGCTTTTTGCCATTTTCCATCAATCCTAAACTAATTAGAAATTGGAACCTTAAGAAAGACATTGACTTTCTTCTCATGGGGTTAATCGCAAAAAGTTACCCATTTCGTGCAGCAGTGAGGGATAAAATGAAAAATGAAAAAGGATTTGTGTACCATAAACATCCTGGGCACCTTAAAAAAGATCGCTCGAAATATATTATCGATGAAGCCTTTGGAAAAGAAGTTAACCGTGCAAAAATCTTCTTTACATGTGGTTCCATCTATCAATATCCTGTTATGAAATACTTTGAAGTGCCTGGCTGTAATACACTATTAATAGCAGAGAAAACTCCTGATTTAATCGAGTTAGGTTTTAAGGATGGCGTCAATTATGTTGCAGCAAATCAAGCAAATTTTTACGAGAAAGGCTTATATTATTTAAAAAATGAAAAGAAACGAAAAGAGATAGCATTGGAGGGATATAAATTTGTCCATAAAAACCATACTCATCTCATTAGAGCACAGCAATTTGTTCGGTATGTAGAGAATTTTATTATTAAATAATATTGCGAATTTAAATTGTGAGGTACTGACTGCCCCAGATTGAATAAGTAGTTTATTTTAAAGCGCTATCGCCAAAAATGGGAATTTTTGGTGGTAGTGTTTTTCTGAGACAGTAAACTGTCTCTATGACACAGAATTTCGCGTCAATCCCACTTTTTTGATACGCTATAGTTAATGAAAGGTTGGGAGATTGATGAAAAGGGGGGGTTTTATCCATTGGTATATCCTGCTCATATTTGTCGTCATTTTTTATGCAGGTAATATTCTTGTGGGGAGTGCGATTAATTCATTGCCACCATTGACCATTGCAATGGTCCGGCTGCTTGTGGCATCTGTCGTTCTGTTGCCGTTTGGTTTACGTGAAATTCGTGAATGGCGAAGGGCGGTTATAAATTATAAAATCCCTTTTTTGTTGATGACGCTGACAGGGGTCACTTTTTTTAATACTTTCATTTACGGAGCGCTTCAATTTACTTCGACAACGAATGTGTCTGTACTTGAAGCTTCTATACCAGTCGTCACCGTAATAATGAGTGCGTTTTTATTAGGGGAAAAAATACGAGGCATGCAGTGGATCGGGGTCCTTATCTCACTGATGGGGGCAGTATGGGTGGTGCTGGATGGATGCCTTTTTCAGTTGGCGGCGATTGACTGGAATGTTGGTGACTTGATTATGCTCGGTGCCGTAATATCCTGGGCTGTTTATTCCATTCTGGTCAAAAAATATATGCATCACTTTCCTACTTATGCAACCGTTCTTGTCATGTCAGGTATTTCTGTTGTTTTGTTATTTCCTTTTGTCACTGTTGAGTGGATTGTTGTAGGTGTACCATTATTATTCGAAGGGAGCCATCTAACCGGTCTCATCTATTTAGGTGTTTTTCCTTCAGTCATCGCCCTCATATTTTATAACAAAGCTGTCTCACATCTTGGCGCATTACGGGCATCCATATTCCTGAATTTCCTCCCCGTGGCGACCATGATTGGTGCTTATGTTTGGCTCGGTGAAACAATCAGTGTCATGCAGATTGTGGGAGCCATTGCCGTCATGAGCGGTGTCCTTTTGACCACAAGTTCTGATAAACATCAAACCACGAAGGTTGACGAAACAGCCTGATAAAAAAACATGGTGCCAGGTACACAATTCAGAATTGTTTGTGTACCTGGTACCGTGTTTAGCTGGGGAAGTGAACGAACCTGTCCCTATGTCCCTCTTGCCTGCCCACCTTTTATGCTCCATTCTTGATAAACCGCCATAGACCATCAAATACACCTGTCTCATATAGAGACATGATGAGTACAAGGGAAATCGGTCCAATCGCGAGTCCTATTAAACCGAATACCTGAAGGCCCGCAAATAACGAGATAAGAATGGCTAGTGGATTTAATTTCATGCTGGATGATAACACTTTAGGCTCTGCTATCTGTCTTGCGGTTACTGTTGATCCATAAAGGATGAGAAGACCAACCCCTAGAAAAATATCACCAGTGAAAAAACTATAAATACTCCAAGGGATTAAAATACCTCCAGGTCCAATATACGGAATCAAATCGATAATGCCAAGGATCACAGCAATAGTTAGTGCTTGATCAACCTGAAGAATCAATAAACCAATCAAACTGACAATTGCAGTTAATGTCATTAAAATGATTTGCGATTTAAGAAAACCAAAGACTTTTATTTTTAAGTCACGAAGAACGTCCATAGTTTGTTTTCTGATAATAAAAGGTAATTTTTCCCTGTAAATTTTTGAGTACCTATTCCAGTCTTTACTGATAAAATAGATAGCCAAAATCGTAAAGATAATCACAGTAAATGTAATTGGCAGTGCACCGATAAAAGATGAAATCGCCTTAGCGATGGCTTGTCCAACATTTCCAAGCACAGATGCTAGATTATTACCAAGTAATTGAATCCCTTCCTGGAGTATTCCTTGTTGTGAAGGCTCCAAATTATTCAGTAGGCCAATCCCCTGGTCCCATAGAGGTAATATATAAAGATTAAAATAATCCTGAATCGACCTAGATATTTGTTCAATTTGCGTTGGTACATAGTCAGATAGATAAAGAATCCCATCAATTATTTTTAATATGATAAATGTCACCAGTCCACCAACTAAACCGAGGAGGACAAGAATACTTGTAATGATAGCAATTGGTCGTGGAAAACGTGCATACTTTTCTAGTAAGCGAATTATCGGATTCATAAGAAGCACGAACAATGCTGCAATGAGAAAAGGATAGGTAAGTCTAAGGAAATGGTATAACAAAAATAGCCCTATAACCGTAAGAAATAATATAACTAATATACGGAAAATCATTTGTATGATTGGATGATTCACATAAAGACTCCTCTCGAGAAAAAACGTATGAAATCCAGTGTTTTGCTAATTAATAGATTTTTATTGTTATTATTATTATTTTAACATGTGAGAGTGTAAGCATACACATTGAATATCCATTAAAAATGATGAACAATGGTTAGAAAATTCCTCTGCTATGCTGTTATCATTGCTAAAACAGGACATGGAACAGATCCTTTATCTCCACAGTATCACCTAAAAAAATATAAAAGTATACCAAACTTTTATGTTCTCATCAACTTAGATAATAAATGATTCAAAAGTCCCTTGTTACCGCCTGTTTCTCTTGCTAAATTAAGGTTTATATGTAATTTTTTTAAAAAATCTAAAAAGGAGGGTTGTATGTGATACAAAGTAATTTACAAACCGCTCAAGAAATTGCTACTCAAATGAGGAAAGCCTCTGATTCTATCCAAAGTGCAATGAATAAGCCACTATCCACCGATGACCAAACAACACTTACTGTTAATGAGCAATGCCAAGAAGCAAACCAACAAGCTTTAAAGTTAACGAATTTATTTAACAAGGCCTTCCAAAAAACAATTCAGAATATCCACTCCGCTGCTGAAGAATTTGAACGTAAAGATTACGAGATTCAAGTTGAAATCAATCAGTCACTTAACATTACAAATTATATTGATGATATGAATACCTACCAAAAGGCAAAGGATGGATAGTTCTATGGCAAACGTAGAAAAACGAGTGCGGGAAATTAATTTGGAACTACATAAGGCCTCTGAAGAACAGTTACAAACACTACAGGAATTAGCTAAACAAGAACAGGGTGAAAAGGACCTTTTTGAAATTAATAAAAAAAGTAACCATCTATTTGAACATCTGCTTTATACATGGAATAAGGACAGGGAATTATTTCATTATTTAGAAGAAGAGCAGTCAAAGTTAGAATATGAAAAACAAAAGATAATGAATAGCATGGAAAACAAAAGAAAAGATTTGACTCAAAAAAGTAGACGATTAAATAAATTAGAAGATAACTTATACAATCAACTCCGGTCATTGGAATGGGAGGGAAAATAAATGAGCCTTAATATGTATTTAGGGACAACTGATACACAAACACGAAGTATGAATCAAATCTGTATTGATACCATTCAAGGAATGGAGAAAACAATTGCCTCCATTGACCAATTCTTATTAAGTATACTTTTGCAAGGAAAAACGTACCAAACGGCTAAAGAATATATGGCACAAACCTTCCGTCCCCTTGCCCAAGGTATCATCTATCTATGTGAAGAACTCATTCGGCAAAACGAGAACTATCCGAGTGACTTTAGGTCTCAGGTCTCTGGAACAGATGTGATTGAACAAGAGATTTTAGACCAAATAAATCAACTAGATATGTTAATCAGTTCCCTTAAAGCATTAAGCGAAATATCTCCAATGGTTGCAGCATCCATTCGTATTTATGAAGGAATTAAACTAGAGATAGAAAAGAAATTAGAAAATTTATATAATTTTAATACAGCATCCAGCAGCAACTATAATACAGCTTTACAATTAGCAGAAAACGTCGCTCAAGGATTAACTCAAGTTCAAGGGGGGAAAGGATTCAACCCTGATACTGGAACTTTTAGTACGAAAGGAATGGACATGAGCTGGGTAAAAAAATTAGACGACATACATTATACCCGAAAAGCGAAAGAACAGTATGCAGAATATCTTGAAAAGCATCCTGGCGATTTGGACGACATCATCACCATTTTAAAATATGAAGAGATGAATCCGACATATGTTAAACAAACCAATGAATTCCTATCTCCGCTCGAAGTAGAAGATATCGTGGGGATTAAATATTTGATGTATACGGCTGATGAGCCTTATCGGACATTGGCTATGAAGTATTTGGATCGGTTTGAAATAATTAGTACAACTAAAAGCGGTAGATTTTATCCTTCAGATGATGCAGTAAGATTTAATATTGCTGAAGATAGAGAAGATTCCCGAGGAGAGTATTATACTTTTTTTCATGAAATTGGCCATGCAATTGATTATTATTACGGGGTCGATAATAGAGAGAATTCTTTGGATGGAATTAAGGAAGTCTTCGGTAATTACTCCTATTTTTCAGACAATTTTGAAGTAGATGGTAAATCACTAAATGACCATATTTATCAAGATGCAGAAAATAATTTTAGAACAGAGTTGAAAAAAGAACTACAATCACAGGAATATAATCATTTAAGTATAGAAGAAAAAAAGGAAATGACTGATAATGTTACAGAAAATTTGATGAATCAAGATCGAAACCACCGGAAATTAACAAATGAAGAAAAAAGTTTACAGCAAGAGATAGTTATACTTTTCAAAGAAGAGTTAGAAGGTCCAGATCATAATACTGTTTCGGATATCTACGGTGGAGTGACAAATAGAGTTATTGAAGGTAGTTACTATCATGAAGAAGACTATTGGATAAACAAATGGGGAGTACGGAAAAGAGAACCTAATAGGGAAGCTTTTGCAGAATATTATGGTCGAATCATGGTACCAGAAGGAAAAAGTAAAGAAGCTGGTATAGATAGTATAGGGGAATTTCTACCTGATTCTAAACTTCATATGGATAAAACATTTGATTTAATTGGTAGGGAGTAAAAAATATGAAAAAGATGATTTTCTTTTTTCTTTTTTTAGGTATATGTATATTAATTTCCGGGTGTGGTGAAAAAAAGGGGTTGGAGGAATTAATTATGAATGAAGAAGAACTATTTGACATTTATTATATAAAAGAAGCGCCTATAACAAACGAAAAACATAGTATAACGGAAGTGATTAAAGTAGTGTTTAGCATGAGCGATAGTTCTACAGGTGATACACTCGCGATTGATATAGAAGAAAATGAAGTCTACATTGATCCTTGGATGTCTTCGTTAGGTGTCAACACTGTAGAGGGGACAAAAAAAGTCGAGGATGCAGAAAAAGTATTAGATGTTTTAAAAAAGTATAATGTGCAAGAGTGGAAAAAGGATTATACAAGGGAAAATTCCTCAACATATGAAGATGGGTTTGGTTGGAGTCTAAAGTTGCAATTTAAAAATGGAATGGTTGAAGAACATAGTGGTTCTGGATCGGAAGATGAAGTCACTCCAGAAAACTTTGAAGAGTTTTATGAGGAATTAAGTCAGTTTGTTGATGAGAGATTGGATGAAAAATAATCATGGATGAAAATGAAATCTAAAATCGTTCCTAACTTTTAATAAGTGGGGTTACGGATTAATGAAAAGAATATTTTTATTAGTTCTATTACTTTTAATCGTGAAGTTGATGCAAGGATGTCAGCACAATAACGATGAAGAGCCAGTCATTCTGGAATCTGCCGCATCTATAGATGTTTTTGATTTTGCATTCATAAAAAAAGCTCCAGAAGCAACTGAAAGCCATGATTTAGAGGAAGTTATCAAAGTATACTTTAATGAAAATGATAGTTCTCAGGATAAGGGATTTGCTATTGATATTGAAGAAGGGCATGTATTTATAAATACGGGGATGGGTTCCCGGGGAGTTCGAACTTCTATAGAACAGCCATTAGAAGTCAGTCAAATTAAAGGTGTCATAGACATTTTACACAAACATCATATACAAGATTGGCAAGAAGACTATACGTTTGAGAATCCAGATTCCTATCAAGATGGATATGGTTGGCAGCTTTGGTTGCAGTTTAAAGACGGAACGGTAGAGAAACATAAAGGTTCAGGTACCAATCCAGATAAAGTGACTCCAGATAACTTTGATGACTTTGCAAAAGAGCTACATGAATTTATGGATGAAAAAATAAACGATGAATAACCCTTGTTCTGATGATTCGAGATGTTAATAAATAGGCATTATTTACCACTTTTATAAGAAGTTAGAAGAGAATGTAAATCCTCGAAAAGGTGAAGAAATAATGAAAGCGGCGATGCATGATGAAATGGAAATGTTGCAGCCTATGGATTGTCATATCCATTTTGCTATTAATTGGATGTAGTGAAAACAAAGCGGAGCAAAATAAGGAAAACAATCGGGAAATAGGTAGCGAAAATGATGAAAGCAGAGGAAATAATATGAATGGGATTAGTGTTTATGATTTCACCAATATAAAAAAAGCACCAGAATCTAAAAAAAGGCATTCTTCAGACGAGATAATAAAACTATATTTCAGTGAAAATAACAGTTCCCTAACAAATAGAATAGCGATTGATATTGAAAACTATGAAATTTATATAGATCCTCTGATGTCTGCCCGGGGTCTTGATACTCTTGATGGCACAACCGATTTGGAAGATGCTGAAAAACTCATCAAAATGTTAGATTTATATGATGTGCTTGAATGGAAAAGGGAATATAACTTACATGCTACAGAATCTTACGAAGATGGATATTCTTGGAGATTATGGCTGCAATTTAAGGATGGTACTGTTCAAAAGCATGAAGGAAATGAAGAGGATTTAGCACCGGAGAATTTTGAGGAATTCGTAACAGAACTTAGTAATTTTGTTGAAGAACAACTCGATGAAGGGTGACGCTTATTAGCATAGAAGTACAACTGCTATGAAGAAGGAAACTCATTCAACACAATGATAAAATCATGAGCGTAATCGGTGGGGAGTAAGATTCATGAAAAAGATAGTTCATTGCATTTTGCTGCTCTTAAGTATTTGTATGTTTAATATTGGTTGTGAAGAGAAAGAAGAATCGAGGGAGTTAGATATGACAGAAGAAGAATTGTTTGACATTTATTATATAAAAGAGGCGCCCAAAACAACTGAAAGACATAACCTTGAAGAGGTTATTACATTAGTATTAAATACGAATATTAACACTTCAACTGATACAATAGCAATCAATGTTCAAGACGGCGAAATTTATATCAATCCTCAAATGTCTTCATTAGGAGTTCATGCTAAAAATGGAACTAAAAAAGTGGATGATATTAACAAGATATTGGAAATTCTAGAGAAATATGAGGTACAAGATTGGAAGGAAGATTATACATTTGAAGATCCTTCAACATATGAAGATGGGACGAGTTGGCACCTTTTTCTGCAATATGAAGATGGAACAATCGAACAACATGGTGGTTCTGGAACAGATGAAGAAAAAATAAAACCAGATAGCTTTGATGCCTTCATTAAAGAAATAGCTGATTTTGTAGATGAGCGGATTAATGAAAGGTGACTTACTATTGGAGGAAAAGAACTTAGTGAGGAATAGTCCATCCAATGGTTGAGTGAAAGTGGCGATGCATGATGAAATGGAAATGTTGCAGCTTATGGATTGTCATATCCATTATGCTAATAATAGGATGTAGTGAAAACAAAGCGGAGCAAAACAATCAGGTAATAAGTAATGAAAATACAGAACATGATGGAGAAGTGGATATTTTTGACTTTTATTTTATAAATAGGGCACCGATTGCGACAGAGAAACATCCATTGGATGAGCTAATCAAAATATATCTCAGCTCGAAAGGGGTTGCGATTGATGTGAAAAACAATGAACTATATGAGAAGCCACGTTTTTCGACAAATGGTGTAGCAACCTTTGAAGACCCATTACAGTTCCATGAAAAAGAAGAGTTACTGGAAATTTTGGAGACATATCATGTTCAGGAATGGAAAGAAGATTATACGACAGAGGATCCTGGTACCTATCAGGACGGTTTTGGCTGGTTGATGATCCTGCAATTTGAAGACGGTACTGTCGAGAAGTATCGTGGGTCCGGACCTTTTAAAGAAGATGTTGTTCCTGAAAATTTCGATGAATTTGCGAACGACATTGCTGAATTTTAGAATGAAATCATAAACGAATCTACGTAAATCGGTAATGATGCTCGCTATCTTATTAGCGCTCAATGAGAATAATGAGATATGAGGACGGGTACATTGTCCATGAAAGTGACTTATTTTAAACCAATATGGATATATACTATAATTAGCTATTATGGGCAAATAGAATAAGGTGGAGATAAACATGACAAAGAATAAGCAAAATGAATTAACCAAAGAACAGCAGGAAGAATTAATCGAAACATTGAAATCCCGTTTTGAGGATAATATGCACCGTCATAAAGATTTTAATTGGAATAATGTCCAGGAAAAACTGGAAGCTAATACAGAAAAATTATGGTCACTCCATGAAATGGAAAGAACAGGTGGCGAACCAGATGTGATAGAATTTGACGAAGAAAATGACCAATATATTTTTTGTGATTGTGCAAAAGAAAGTCCCAAAGGTCGGAGAAGTGTTTGTTATGATCGCGAAGGATTGGAGTCAAGGAAAAAATATAAGCCAGAAAATAACGCAATCGATATGGCAGCGGACATGGGCATTGAACTTTTAACGGAAGAGGATTACCGGAAATTGCAGAAACTTGAACATTTCGATATGAAGACGTCGAGCTGGATCCAAACCCCTGCCGATATTAGAAAACTTGGTGGCGCCCTTTTCTGTGATTACCGTTATGGACATGTCTTCGTGTATCATAATGGTGCATCTTCGTATTATAGTGTTAGGGGATTTCGTGGATCGTTAAGAGTTTAGAAGGCAGATAAGGAGTAAGCCGATGTAGGAAGTGACAAAAGAATAATAATTGCATTTCTTTTTAAAGTAGTGTTATACTTAATTTGAAAATTAAATAATTCGCATGATTCCTTCGGGGTCGGGTGAAATTCCCAACCGACGGTGATGAAGTAAGGCTTCTAAGTCCGTGACCCGGGCGGTTTCTAAAACCAAACGGTGGATCTGGTGAAAATCCGGAACCGACAGTAAAGTCTGGATGGGAGAAGGAATTTTTAAGGCGAGTATAAGAGATAAAAAGGCTGTTTAATTTATGGATGCATTTTAAATTTGATATGTATAAATGAAACTGTGTTTTTCTATACATATGGCATGCTTGCGGAGAGTGGGTAGCTTTTGTTTACCCTTTTTTAAGTCTTGTTTAAAGCCAGAACATTTTTGTATGACAGCCAGGGAGTAGTATATATTCTCATAAGCTCGTATGTTAAAATTCTACCATCATGACCTCTGAAGATTAATTCAGAGGTTTTTTTGTGTTTAAAATCTCATCTGGGATTAAGACCAGGGAATCAAGAAGGAAAGGAGAAACTATGGAAGACGAAAGGTTTATGCAAATCGCTTTGAATCTTGCTAGGGAGACTACAGGACAAACAACGCCAAATCCTGTTGTCGGGGCTGTGATTGTGAAGAATGAAGAAATTATTGGGATAGGCGCCCATCTTAAGTCAGGTGGTAAGCATGCGGAGGTCCATGCGATAGATATGGCTGGTAATAACGTAAAAGACGCGATACTTTATGTAACGCTTGAGCCATGCAGTCATCAAGGAAAAACACCGCCTTGTACTGATTTAATTATCAATAGTGGAATTAGGCGTGTCGTTATTGCCACAGAAGATCCAAACAACAAGGTGAATGGGATTGAAATATTAAAAGCGGCAGGAATTGAAGTGAAAAAAGGGGTGCTGGAGAAAAAGGCGAAAAGATTAAATACACCATTTTTTCATTTTATCCGAAATAAAAGACCTTATGTCACCTTAAAGACAGCAAGTACTTTCGACGGTAAAATTGCGACTAAAACAGGTGAAAGTAAATGGATTTCTAGCCAGGAGGCGCGGTGTGATGCCCATATGTACCGGCATACCCATGATGCGATTTTAGTCGGTGTGAATACAGTCATAGCGGATAATCCTCGCCTGACAACTCGATTAAAAAACGAGGATGGAAGAAATCCTATCCGTGTCATTTTAGATACGCATTTGCGTACACCATCTGACGCGAATGTAATAACAGATAGGGAAGCGGAGACATGGATTTTTGTAGGAAATAAAGTGACAGAAAAAGCGAAGCGATTATATATCTGGCATGAACAGGTGACCATTATTCAGTTAGAAAGCGAGACGATTTCCATTCGAAAGGTATTGGATGAGCTGGGGAAAAGAAACATCACATCCTTATTTGTTGAAGGTGGCTCCTCTGTCAACGGTTCCTTTTTGCGTGAAAGATTATTTAATCAGTTTATTGTTTATCTCGCACCAAAGCTAATTGGGGGACATAATGCGCCATCTACGTTTACAGGAACTGGCTTTGCTATTTTAGCTGAGTCACCTGTACTTACGATTGACCAAGTCGAACAGCTTGGTGCTGATTTGAAAATTGTTGCAACTTACGAAAAGGAGGAAGAGTATGTTTACAGGGATTATTGAAGAAATAGGGATTATCAAACAAAAGAAACGACTATCAAATCACGCGATTCAAATGGAGATCGGGGCGAACATCGTGCTGGAAGATGTGAACCTTGGCGACAGTATTTCTGTAAATGGAATCTGTCTGACAGTTACTGAATTTACAGAACATGGCTTTTCAGTTGACGTTATGCCGGAAACGATGAAAACCACGTCACTCCATACATTAAAGGCGCGGTCACAAGTTAATCTGGAACGTGCTATGGCAGCGAATAGTCGATTTGGGGGACACTTCGTCACTGGGCATATTGATGCCACCGGAAAAATTGTTAAAAAAGAGGCAAAGGAAAATGCCGTCTATTATTGGATCCAAGTCCCCGAGAGCCTTCAAGCTTATTTTATTAAGAAAGGTTCTGTAGCGATTGATGGAATTAGCTTAACGGTTTTCGGTATTGAAAAGAACTTTATTCAACTATCCTTAATTCCCCATACCACAAGGGAAACGACGTTAGGTGAGAAAGGTCTCGGGGATATTGTCAATATTGAATGTGACATGTTACTAAAACATGTTCACCACCTCATGCAGATAGAAACACAAGTAGAACGAAGTGCCTTGGACAAAAAGCTTCTACTGAAAAACAAATTTTAAAAAGGAGGAGGGCCAATGTTTCATACGATTGAAGAAGCGTTATCTGATTTGAAAAAAGGAAAACCAATCATTGTCGTTGATGATGAAAAACGTGAAAATGAAGGTGATTTTGTTGCACTTTCTGATAGAGTCACTCCGGAACTTATTAATTTCATGATTACACACGGTAAAGGACTGGTTTGTACAACCATAACAAGCGAAAGAGCCCGTGAATTAAATTTAGATAGGATGACAGACGAAATAACAGATCCATATGAAACAGCTTTTACAGTGAGCGTGGATCATCAGAGCACTGAGACTGGGATTAGTGCATTTGAGCGGGCGACTACGATCAAATCCCTTGTTGATAAGAATGCAATGGCCTCGGATTTCAAACGGCCGGGTCATGTATTTCCATTGGTGGCCAAAGAAGGAGGCGTATTTGAACGAAAAGGTCACACAGAAGCATCCATCGAGCTGGCCAAATTATGTGGAGCAATACCTTCTGCGGTAATTTGTGAAATCATCAATAAAGATGGAACAATGGCAAGACTGCCCGAACTGAAAATACTAGGAAAAACCTTTAATCTGAAAGTCATTCATATTGAAAAATTAATCGAGTATAAAAAGAAAAATGAATGTCTCGTTAATCGTGAAATTGGAACGAGTTTACCGACAGAAACTTATGGAACATTACGGGCAATCGGTTATTCCAACTTATTGGATGATAAGGAACATATCGCTTTTGTAAAAGGAAACCTTGACACAACCGACCCAATATTAGTCCGTATTCATTCGGAGTGTTTGACAGGTGATGTTTTCGGTTCCAAGCGGTGTGACTGTGGCTCCCAACTCGACAACGCGCTGAAACAGATGAAAGAAGAAGGAGCAGGTATCTTAATTTATTTGCGCCAGGAAGGCCGGGGAATCGGTTTATTGAATAAATTAAAAGCCTACAAACTTCAATCGGAAGGCATGGATACATTAGAAGCAAATGAGGCATTGGGATTTTCCGGTGACGATAGGGATTATACGGTAGCAGCTCAAATATTGAAAGATTTAGGAATCACGTCTGTTCGGCTACTTACTAATAATCCCGATAAGTTGAAAACACTTGGCGAGCATGGGATTGATGTAGTGGAAAGAATACCACATTATACGACTATCTCTAGAGAAAATAAACAATACATCTTAACAAAAATTGAAAAATTCGGTCACCTAACTTAAAAAAGGAGGAAAAATAAATGGGTAAAATATATGAAGGACATCTTGTGGGAACAGACTTAAAAATTGGAATTGTCGCGGGACGGTTCAATGACTTTATAACAAGTAAACTGCTGGAAGGGGCGACAGGTACTTTATTAAGGCACGGGGTAGATAAGGAGAATGTGGAAACGGTCTGGGTGCCAGGGGCTTTTGAGATTCCACTTGCTGCTAAAAAAATGGCTGAAAACGAGAAGTATAACGCTGTGATTACGTTAGGTACCGTTATCAGGGGCGCAACCTCCCATTTTGATTATGTATGTAATGAAGCAGCAAAAGGTGTTTCAAGTGCTTCACTTCAAACTGATACCCCTGTTATTTTTGGCATTTTAACAACCGAGACGATAGAACAAGCGGTGGAACGTGCTGGCACAAAGGCAGGAAATAAAGGGGCTGAAGCAGCAATTGCAGCCATTGAAATGGCTAATTTGATGAAGGTTTTACCGTAGAGCCTGATATGACAGATTGATGGAGTAAAGGAAATTAAAAGAAATAAAATTGGGATTCAAAACAGCTTCTTTCTTATTTTATACTTAGTCCATCAGCGATGTTATGGTTAACAGATCACATAGGGGAGCTTTGAAAAGAGGTAGGACGTATCATTTACAATCGCTCCCTTAGTGATTTCTTTATGTTCAAAAATAGATGATAGTGTAGCATTTTCACCTCAGGATAAAGCGTTACTTATTAATATGGAAGGATGGAAAATTCCCTTAACTCTCTACAAACTCTCGAGATAGGTAATCCCATCACATTAAAATAATCTCCATTGATTTTCTTAACAAGTATCGCACCCATACCTTGAATCCCGTATGCACCAGCTTTATCAAAAGGTTCTCCGCTTGCTATGTAATTATTGATTTCTGACTCAGACAATGGCCAAAATTTTACTTCAGTTTCTTGCGCAAAGGTAATTTCCTTTTCTGCAGAACGAATGGTTACCCCAGTAAAAACTTCATGTACAGATCCGCTTAGTAACGAAAGCATTTTGAAAGCGTCTTGTTTATCCTTTGGCTTTTCCAAGATTTGATGATCATAGGAAACAACCGTATCTGCTGATAAAATGACTTCATTATCTTCTAAAAGGGAGGTTGCATTCCCTTTTAGTAACGACAATTGCTTAACTTTTTCCACCGGGTCATTTGTCATTATTTGTGATTCGTCAACGTTAGGTTTCCTGATAGAAAAGGGGATGTTTACTTGCTTTAAAAGAGCTTGTCTCCTTGGGGAGGATGAAGCTAGGATGAGTTGTTTAGTCATCTCTGGTGCCTCCTTATTTTTACTATATCATGTTAATACCTCGGTTCTTACATAAGAATAAATAATATTGACCCCTTAATCACTCATCACTCCGAATGATTAAAAAATTCTCTCACAATGTCAATAAACCTTGTTATAATAGGAGGAAGATATCTATTTTTTACATAGGCTAAGTAAACGGTCCGTGAAATATTGGCATCATCAATATGTTTAATATGATAGTGATGTTTGTTGGAGTATTTGACGTAGTTTTCTGGAACGACCGTAATGCCTAAACCGTCTTCAACTAAACTACAAGCCGTTTCAAACCGTTCGATTTCAATTTGAATATGTGGTTTCATACCAGATTGCCTAAAGGCATTTAATATATCTTCACGTGTTTGAAAACCTTCCTTGGAAATAATAAAATCCTCATCTTTTAACTGACCTATTGTTACATATGATTCATGTTTTAAGGGATGGTTTGGTGGAAGCAACACGACGAGTTTTTCTTCATAAATCGGAATTGTTTTTATATCTTTATTATTAATGTACTGGTTTGTGATTGCAAGGTGAACGTAGAAACTGTTTAAAGCCTCTTCAACATCTTTTAAGCTTAATACTTCTAATAAACGAATATGAACATCGGAAAATTCATCTTTAAATTTAGTTAATATTTTAGGTACCCAAAATTCTGCCGATTCGATTAAACCAATGGATAGCTCTAAGGGACCTTGTTGCTTTAATCGAGTCATTTCTTCTTTTACATGTTCAAAATGAATAAGTAACTTTTTTGCTTCTTCGTATAAAATATGTCCCTCCTTAGTGAGTTGTAGATGGCGCGTACTTCGGTCTAATAATACGAGTCCTAAATTGTCCTCTAACTTTTTAATGGAAGCACTTAATGAGGGCTGTGAAATATGAAGTAAAGATGCAGCAGCAGTAAATGTCTCTTGTTCAACCACCGTAACAAAATATTGTAATTGACGTAACTCCATGCTTAACACTCCATTATACTAAGTCATGAACCGATGTGGCGTTCTCCGTTTTTAAATTATAGACGTAAACTATAGAAACATAGAATATATGTATTAGTAATTATATATTATCTGAATTATAATAGTAATGAAAGCGCTTTATAATAGGTAAGAAGATTGGGGTGTTGATCATCGAGAGTTTACGAGAACAAAACGTATGGGATGGACGCGTAGATGATGATCAAACAAGTCTACGTTATCATCAAGTCGTTAGATTACAAGATATAAATGAATTGAAGACAAATAAAAACAACGCTTGCTTTGGCATCATTGGATTTCAGTGTGATGAAGGGGTAAGACGAAACAAAGGACGTGTTGGAGCAGCCAAAGCACCTAACGAAATTCGCAATGTTTTGGCAAGTATCCCTTACACATTGAATCACGACGTTGTTGATGTAGGCAATGTTGTTTGTGAAGGAGAGGCTTTAGAAAGTGCCCAACAAAACTTGAGTAAACATGTTACGACTCTATTAAACAAACAACATACACCGATTATTTTAGGTGGTGGACACGAAACATTTTACGGTCATTACTTAGGGGTTAGGGAAGCTGTTGGCGAGGAAGCTTCGATAGGTATGATTAATATTGATGCACATTTTGATTTACGCATTGATAAAACACCATCTTCTGGTACGATGTTTCAACAAATATTATCAGAAGATTCAAATGCAAGTTATTTATGTTTGGGGATTCAAAAATTCGGTAATACAAAAGCGTTATTTTCCGAAGCAAAGAAACATAGAGTCGAGTACATATTAGAAGAGGATATTACGAAATATGAGAAAACATTTGAAATCATCGATAAATTTGTAAAGAAACATGATTACATCATTATCACCTTATGCACCGATTCGATTATTTCAACAGCAGCGCCTGGTGTAAGTGCTCCATCACCGTTTGGTCTAGAACCTAAAGTCGTAAAAAAGTTACTACGCCATCTTGTTGCTAAGAAAAATGCACTAAGCTTTGATATTTCCGAGGTGAACCCGGTACTCGATCGGAGCGGTCAAACAACACGGCTAGCTGCTTATTTATTAGCGGAAGTGATGCATCACTTTCATAAACGAAAAAAGGTATAAGTTAAATTATTAGAATAGTGTGACTTGAATTGAAAGTAAAGAATAACAGATCAAAGGTTTTTTAACTAGGCTTAATTAACGACAATATTTAAAAAGTGGGGGATGAGGGAATGACAATCAAGGCAGAATCAAAAGTAAAACAATATAGAGGTACTGAATTACATACAAAAGGGTGGATTCAGGAAGCAGCCCTCCGTATGTTAAACAATAATCTAAGCCCCGAAGTAGCAGAAAATCCTGATGAGTTAGTTGTTTACGGAGGAATTGGCAAAGCTGCGAGAAATTGGGAAAGTTACGGAGCGATTGTACAGGAATTAAAGAAATTAGAAAATGATGAGACATTACTCGTCCAATCTGGTAAACCAGTTGCTGTGTTTAAAACTCATACAGACGCTCCAAAAGTGTTACTCGCCAATTCAAATATCGTTCCTGCCTGGGCGAACTGGGATCATTTTAATGAACTCGATCAAAAAGGTTTAATGATGTACGGTCAGATGACTGCTGGAAGTTGGATTTATATAGGAAGTCAAGGTATCGTCCAAGGAACGTATGAGACGTTTGCCGAATGTGGACGTCAACATTTTGATGGAAGTTTAAAAGGAACCATCACATTAACAGCAGGTCTTGGTGGGATGGGTGGTGCCCAGCCACTAGCAGTGACGATGGCAGAAGGGGTTTGTATTGTGATAGAGGTAGATCAGCACCGTATCGATCGACGTCTTGAAACGAAGTATTTAGACGTCCAAGCGAAAGATTTAGAAGACGCGATTCAGCTAGCGGAAGAAGCGAAGGCGAAGGGAGAAGCACGATCCATCGGGTTACTCGGAAATGCGGCGGAAATTTTACCAAAGATGATTGGGGAAAATTTTATTCCGGATGTGCTCACAGATCAAACGTCTGCCCATGATCCACTTAACGGGTATACTCCGGTTGGAATGACCCTCGAGGAAGCGGCATATTTACGTCAAAAAGACCCAGAGGCATATGAGAAAAAATCCAAACAAAGTATTGCCACACATGTCCGTGCGATGCTTGAAATGCAAGAAAAAGGTGCTATTACTTTTGATTATGGAAATAACATTCGCCAAGTTGCGAAAGAAGAAGGCGTAGATAATGCATTTGACTTCCCTGGATTTGTCCCAGCCTATATTCGCCCACAGTTTTGTGAAGGAAAAGGACCATTCCGCTGGGCGGCGTTATCTGGAGATCCAGAAGATATTTATAAATTAGATGACGTCATTTTAAATGAGTTTAGTTATAATGAGCATCTATGTCACTGGATCCGCATGGCACGAGAAAAAATTAGTTTTCAGGGATTACCTTCCCGTATTTGCTGGCTAGGATATGGTGAAAGAGCCCGGTTTGGAAAAATCATAAATGACATGGTGGCTTCAGGTGAATTAAAAGCTCCAATCGTCATAGGTAGAGACCATCTTGATTCAGGATCTGTCGCTTCCCCGAATAGAGAGACAGAGTCGATGAAAGATGGAAGTGACGCAGTAGCCGATTGGCCGATTTTAAATGCGCTTATTAATAGTGTTGGTGGTGCAAGTTGGGTTAGCGTACACCATGGTGGTGGCGTTGGTATGGGCTATTCACTCCATGCGGGGATGGTCATTGTCGCTGACGGAACGAAAGAAGCGGAAGCCCGACTCGAGCGCGTACTCACAACAGATCCGGGCATGGGTATTGTGAGACACGTTGATGCTGGGTATGAACTAGCGAAAAAGACAGCGAGAGAAAAAGGCGTTCACATACCAATGTTAGATAATTAAAAAGTGTATAAGAGGCTCTCCACCTTGAAATGGATGATCGAGAAAAAGGGGGAGGCCCCAGACGGGAAAGCCTACGTGTAATCATAGGCTAAGGTTCAGGTGTTCTAACGAAGGAGGAGAAAGATGACAAATACATTAATCATAAGCAATGCAAAACAACTTATTACTGTTTCAGGACATACAGATAAACCCGCAACAAAACATGCGATGAATGAGTTACATGTAATCGAAAATGGTACCGTTATCATTCAGAATGAGAAAATTTTAGACGTTGGTACTGATGAAGATATGAAAGCAAAACATAAGGATTTATGGAGAGACACAGAACATATTGATGCAACTGGAAAAATTGTCACACCAGGTCTTATTGATCCACATACACATCTTGTCCATGCCGGTACAAGAGAAAATGAATATGCCATGCGCTTAAAAGGGAAATCATATATGGAAATTATGAATGCAGGGGGCGGCATTCATGCAACGACACGGGCGACCCAACAAGCGGGCTTTGATGCATTATATGAACAGTCGAAACGCCGCATGGATACATTTTTACTCAATGGAGTAACAACGTTAGAAGCGAAAAGTGGTTACGGTCTAACGGTGGAAGATGAATTAAAGCAATTAGAAGTAGCGAAAAAATTAACCGAAGATCATCCCCTCGATCTCGTGTCAACGTTTATGGGAGCACATGCTGTTCCTGTTGACCAAAAAGATGAACCCGAAAAGTTTGTTGACTACGTTATTAACGATATGCTCCCCGAGGTAGCCGCGAAAAAACTAGCCGTCTTTAATGATGTCTTTTGTGAACGTGGGGTGTTTACTCCAGACCAATCACGAAGAATTTTAGAAGCGGGGAAAGAATACGGACTTACTCCAAAAATTCATGCGGATGAAATTGAAGCCTATGGTGGGGCAGAACTTGCAGCAGAGGTCGGAGCGATTTCTGCAGACCATTTATTAAAAGCATCTGATGAAGGTATTAAACAAATGGCAGAGAACAATGTTATCGGTGTATTACTCCCAGGTACTGCATTTTTCTTAATGGCGGAATTTGCTAGAGCTCGAAACATGATTGATCAAGGTGTACCGGTTGCCTTATCAACAGATGCAAACCCAGGATCGTCACCGACACTATCCCTCCAATTTATAATGAACTTAGGTTGTCTCAATATGGGAATGATACCGGAAGAAGTTTTAATTGCGACAACGATAAATGCGGCTCATGCGATTGGAAAGGCCGATTCTATCGGTAGTTTAGAAAAAGGTAAACAGGGAGACATCACTATTTTTGATGTTCCAAACTATTTAACATTGTCGTATCAATATGGCATGAACCATGTGGATACAGTTATCAAAAAGGGTGTTCCTGTTGTGAAAGGAACCCAGTTACAAATATCCCGAGGAGTAGTTATATAACTTAAGTATGTTGAGCTCATCACAGGGGGTGTTGAGCTCAACATATAATAATTGTTTTATCTTTGAATGTCAGATTATTTACAATATAAAAAACGGAGGGGGTTACATGCGAGAGACACAAGCTGAAAACCAATTACTTGATCCGAAGCGACCAGCAAATACACAACATATGTTGAAGTTTATTATATTTAGTCTTATCGGTATCTTCACCTTTTTCGTGCCGATAACAATTAATGGTACATCTACGATTCCGCTTGATCATATGGTGACCTTTGTCAGAGAGACATTTCCAACACTAGTACCGTATTACATCTTAGCTGTTATTTTATTAGGTGCTGTTCATCCGTTTGTAAATAAATCGTGGAATAAAAATGTAGTCAATATCGTATTGTCGTTGTTTAAAGTCATCGGTTTACTTGTTGCACTTATGCTTATTTTTAATTTTGGGCCGTCTTGGATACACGAGGAAAATATGGGGCCATTCTTATTTGATAGTTTAGTTACTTCTGTAGGTGTTTTACTGCCAATTGGTGCTGTATTTCTTGCTTTAATTGTCGGTTATGGATTACTCGAATTTGTTGGTGTATTTTTACAACCCGTCATGCGTCCCATTTGGAAGACACCTGGACGATCAGCAGTTGATGCCGTTGCTTCATTTGTTGGTAGTTACGCTCTTGGGTTATTAATTACTAACCGCGTGTTTAAAGAAGGGAAATATTCAGTAAAAGAAGCAACAATTATTGCGACTGGATTTTCTACTGTTTCGGTTACTTTTATGGTTATTATCGCTAAACAACTAGAATTAATGGAGATATGGAATACGTACTTTTGGGTCACTCTTGTTGTTACTTTTATAGTGACGGCGATTACTGTGAGAATTTGGCCGTTAAGTCGGACGAGTGAAGAATATTATGGAAATGAAGCAGACCCAGAGGAAGTAATTACAGAAAATCGTTTCAAAGCGGCGTGGGATCAAGCGATGGAAACGGTTGAGAATACACCTTCTCTCATGAAAAATATTTGGATTAATTTAAGAGATGGTGTGTTAATGGCCGCAGCAACATTGCCTTCGATTTTATCAGTTGGATTGTTAGGCTTAGTTTTAGCTGAATTTACAATAACATTTGACATTTTAGGATATATCTTTTTCCCATTTACATGGATGATGCAAGTACCTGAACCATTGCTAGCAGCTAAAGCAGCGTCCATGGAAATTGCGGAAATGTTTTTGCCATCTTTATTAGTTACTGGTGGCCCCCTCATAACCAAGTTTATTATTGCAACAGTATCCGTGTCAGCAATATTGTTTTTCTCAGCAACAATTCCAGTTATTTTATCAACGGATATCCCGGTGAGTGTTCCTAAATTAATTGTTATTTGGATGGAAAGAACTATTTTAACGATTATTATTGTGACACCTATAGCGCATTTATTGCTCTAAAGAGGGGCACTTCAATGATGAATTTTTACTATAGTAAATACATACCAGTTTGAAACATCTATGGGGAATAGGAGAGATGATGAATGATTGAATTAACTGGTCACTCTATAACGATGGAACAACTAAAAAGAATTTGTATCGATAATGAGAAAATATCTATATCCGAAAAAAGTATGCAAGCCGTTAAAGAAAGCAGACGTGCTGTAGATGAGATTGTGATGAATAAACAGACAGTCTATGGTATAAACACAGGCTTTGGAAAATTTAGTGACGTTATGGTTGAAAAAGAAGATGTAGAAAATTTACAGCTCAATTTAATACGATCACATGCTTGTGGAGTTGGAAAACCTTTTCCAGAGATTGTTTCACGTACGATGATGGTACTACGTTTAAATGCTTTATTGAAAGGGTTTTCAGGTGTACGTCCTGCTGTCGTTGACATGTTATTAAATTTAATTAATAAACATATTCACCCGGTTATTCCTGAGCAAGGTTCGTTAGGCGCATCAGGTGATTTAGCTCCTTTAGCTCACTTAGCTCTTGTTTTAGTTGGAGAAGGAAAAGTTTTTTCAAAAAGTGGGGAACATGTGGAAGCTGCATCTATTCTAAATCAAAAAGGGATCAAACCAATTACTTTAAAAGCAAAAGAAGGATTGGCATTAATAAATGGCACCCAAGCCATGCTTGCACAAGGTGTAGTTAATTACTTTGAAGCGGAAAAACTGGCTTTTGATAGTGAATGGATCGCAGCACTAACGATGGAAGGCTTAGAAGGAATAATTGATGCATTTCATCCGGCTATTCATGAGGCAAGGGGCCACTTGGAACAAATGGATGTCGCTAAAAGAATGAGGGGTTGGTTGGAAGGAAGTCAGTTAATCACAAGGCAAGGAGAAAAGCGAGTTCAAGACGCGTATTCTATCCGTTGTATTCCACAAGTTCATGGTGCCTCGTGGCAAGCACTGGGGTATATACGAGAAAAATTAGAAATTGAAGCAAATGCTGCGACAGATAATCCACTTATTTTTGAAGGGGGTGAAAAGGTCATATCTGGAGGTAATTTCCATGGCCAACCCATTGCATTTGCTATGGACTTTATGAAAATTGCTATTGCTGAGCTTGCAAATATTTCCGAACGACGAACGGAACGACTAGTCAATCCACAACTCAACCATGACTTACCAGCCTTCTTAAGTCCTAATCCAGGACTCGAATCAGGTGCGATGATTATGCAATATGCTGCTGCATCACTCGTGTCAGAGAATAAAACCTTAGCACATCCTGCAAGTGTTGATTCCATTCCGTCTTCGGCCAACCAAGAAGATCACGTAAGTATGGGAACGATTGCTGCAAGACACGCGGCTTCTATTATCCAAAATACAAGACGCGTTCTTTCGATAGAATGCATTTGTGCCCTGCAGGCAGTTGAATACAGAGGGGTGGAAAAAATATCACCAAAACTACGGGAGAAGTGGAATGAGTATCGTGAAGTTGTTCCAAGTATCACAAATGATCGTATTTTTTCAGAGGATATTGAAAGCGTTAACATATTATTGGATCCTATACATTAATATTGAAAGAAACATAGAAAATACTTAATTTTTTCAGAGTTAAATTGGCAACTTGCTTGGAACACATTCATTTCAACTGGGTTTCCCATCTCATAATGTCACTTAGGGCTGTTCCAAGTTACATTTCAAAGGGTTTCCCATCCCATAATGTCACTTAGGGCTGTTCCAAGTTACATTTCAACTGGTTTTCCATCTCATAATGTCACTTAGGCCTGTTCTAAGTTACATTCCAACTGGCTTTCCACCCTATAATGTAATTTTGAAAATAATCGCTCTTACAAGTTCAAGAAATTACGACAAAAAGTTACGTCACCATTTATATTTTTGTCATTAAAATTAATTTTTTCGATGGGGTCTCCCGCTCTACTGACTTATTAGCTTTTCAAATAAGTTGTCAGAAGGTGATTAGAAGCATTCCAAGTTTAATTTTGTAAATTATTTGAACTAATTTTATTGGTGTGAAATTGAATTATCTCAAATTACCAAGCTCGATTAATTTGGTAATGTCCATCATGTCTCTTAAGTATTAAAATATAAAGGGGGAGAAGCTTTGTGTTATTAAATCCAGTGGTATTATCGGTTCTAGTGTTAGTTATTCTTAGCCTTGCGCGTATCAACGTTATTTTCGCTTTGTTAATAGCTGCGATTGTTGGTGGCTTAACCGCGGGTCTACCACTTGAAGAAACAATCACTATTTTAGTTGGTGGTTTGGGAGGACAGGGTGAGACGGCACTTAGTTATATTTTGTTAGGTGTTTTAGCCGTAATGATTGCCCGCTCAGGAATTACAGGTTTCTTAATTCGACGTGCATTACTACTTATGCAAGGTAGAAAAAGTATTGTACTGTTTACATTAGCTGCTGTGGCATGTTTGTCACAAAATGTTATTCCAATTCATATTGCTTTTATTCCGATTCTTATCCCACCACTTTTAGCGGTATTCAATCGAATGAAAGTTGACCGTCGTGCGATTGCAACTGCATTAACGTTTGGACTAAAAGCTCCTTATATGCTTGTGCCAGTTGGATTTGGATTGATTTTCCAAGGTATCATTGCTGACGAAATGAAGGCTAATGGAATGGAAATTGCGTTATCACAAATCCCTTTAGCTATGGCAATTCCTGTTGGGGGGATGCTTCTTGGTCTCATATTTGCTATTTTAATTTCTTATCGAAAACAGCGTACCTATAAGGATATCCCAACAGAGTTCACAGGTGATGTAGCAGCAACGAAAGAAGATGATGATTCGTGGCAGTGGAAACATTTCGTGACGTTAATAGCTTTAGCAGTTACTCTTGTATTACAAATTGTTTTTGGTTCACTCGTCTTAGCTGCTTTGGGTGGTATTCTAATCATGTTCATCTTCCGCGCAGAAACGTGGAAAAGCGGGGACACTGTTATTGAAGGCGGTGTGAAGATGATGGGGACCATTGCATTCGTGATGCTCATTGCCTCAGGTTATGCCTCCGTACTTACTGAAACTGGTGCTGTCACTGAACTTGTAGAATCAGCTAGTACTTGGCTTGGAGATAGCCATCTGCTTGCGGCTCTTATGATGATGGCTGTTGGGTTGCTTGTTACGATCGGTATTGGAACGTCCTTCGGTACCATCCCGATTCTTGCAGCTATTTTTGTTCCTTTAAGTGCGACAATTGGACTAAGTCCGCTTGCTACCGCTGCATTAATTGGGACGTCAGGTGCAATAGGGGATGCAGGATCGCCAGCATCGGATAGTACGCTCGGTCCAACTTCAGGGTTAAACGTTGACGGACAGCACCATCATATTTGGGATACATGTGTCCCAACATTTTTACATTATAATATCCCGTTGTTTATATTTGGCATTGTTGCGGCGATGGTGCTGTAACAAATAAAAAAATCCCTTTCTTTTGTATGGAAAAAGGAAGGGATTTTTTTGTGAAATGGAAATGATGAAGCTGATTCGGTCTATATAAATCTTCTTTCACTGTTTCTTTTTTTCCACATATGCTATTGAAATATTCTCCTAATTTGTATATGATGTATAAAACTCCTTTGGAGGAAAGAAAATTGACAAAAATGAGAATAGGATATTTAGGACCTGAGGGTACATTTTCAGAAATAGCAACAAAAACAGCTTTTCCAAAAGGAAATCTTTATACGTACAAAACAATACCGGAATGTATGGAAAGTGTTGTCAATAAAGAGGTTGACTATTGCGTTGTTCCGATCGAAAATTCGATTGAAGGTTCCGTGAATATGACAATGGACTATTTATTTCATAAACGAGAACTACCAATTGTTGCCGAAGTAGTTGTACCGATTAAACAGCATCTTATGATGCATCCATGTCAAACGGATAAGTGGAAAAATATCACACATGTACATTCACATCCACAAGCAATTTCCCAGTGTCACCATTTTTTAAAAGACACCATTCCTAATGCTGAGCGTGTGTTTGAGAGCTCCACAGCTCTAGCCGCCGAGTGGGTGAAAAATCATCCAGAGGAAAATTTAGTCGCCATCGGGAATGAAGCGGCAGCGAAGTTATATGGTTTGACGATTGTAAGACGAAATGTGCATGATTATCAAAATAATCATACACGTTTTGTGATATTAAGCCGAAATCCTAGCAAACTGAAACTTGATCATTCCGATGTTTTAAAGAATAAAACGACGATGATTGTTACATTGCCAGCTAATACACCTGGATCGCTTCACCAAGTATTATCCGCGTTTATGTGGCGGAAAATTAACTTATCTAAAATTGAATCCCGTCCGACTAAAACGGGGTTAGGAAATTACTTCTTTATTATTGATGCCGAGATGCTAATGGACGATGTTTTAATTCCCGGTGTAAAAGCAGAATTGGAGGCACTTGGATGTAATGTGAGCATCATTGGAAGTTATCCATGCTATGGGGTAGAGGAAAAGGTTTCACAATATTCCAAGGAATTTTAAGTAAATTATCAGAAGAGTCCATATCATCCATACCTTCCTATTTTAAGAAAAGTTTAAAAAAGGTGTTGACAAAAGACATATAGTTAGTCATAATGAAATATAAATTTTTTCCAAAAGTCAAATTACGATGAAATTAGCAATGAAAGGATGCAAGTAGTGTCTTATCTCCCTGTTTCAAGAGAGCTGATGGTGGTGAGAATCAGTCAAAGATAAGCATGAATTTCAATCCCGGAGCTTCTTTTCCCTAAAAGGTTTCATAGGGCAAAAGACGGTCAAATGATCGTTATCAATGTAAAGTGGTGAATGATAATCGTTCACAACAAGGGTGGTACCGCGAGTCCAATCGTCCCTGCTGAATATTAATAATCAGCAGGGACTTTTTTGTTTACAATCTTTCTCATGTAGGTAAGAGAAAAAATCTTTGCCTCTGCATGAGGAAAATGAATACTATAAAAATAGTTTTGCCAATCTTGTGAGGGGAGGGAATTTTTTTATTATTCAACAACTAGCTTAAGAAATAAAAATAATAAAACAAAATTAGGGAGGAATTAATTTATGACATTAAATGAGTTACGTAATCAAATTGATGAGATTAACTTGGAAATTTTGGCATTGTTAAATCAGCGGGCAAAAGTTGTGGAGGAAATTGGAATTCACAAAAGTAAACAAGGTGTTAAAAGATTTGATCCTGTTCGTGAACGTCAATCTCTTGATTTAATTACTGAAAATCATACAGGACCATTTAAAGCATCTACTATTCAACATATTTTTAAAGAAATCTTCAAGGCAAGTTTAGAACTTCAAGAAACCAACACGGAAAAGGCGTTATTAGTATCTAGGAAAGCACATCCAGAAAATACGATTATCGATGTAAATGGTGAGAACATTGGGGACGGGAAGCAGCGATTTATTATTGGCCCATGTGCGGTTGAAAGTTATGAACAAGTAAAAGCGGTTGCCGTAGCCATGAAAGAGCAAGGACTTACGTTCATGCGTGGCGGTGCATTTAAACCTAGAACCTCTCCATACGACTTTCAGGGATTAGGGGTAGAGGGATTGAAAATCTTAAGAAAAGTTGCTGATGAACTGGGGATGTCGGTTGTAAGTGAAATACTCACACCGAGTGATGTAGAAGTAGCATTAGATTACGTCGATGTCATTCAAATAGGTGCCCGTAATATGCAAAATTTTGAATTGCTGAAGACAGTCGGTAAGGTACAAAAACCAGTAATGCTAAAACGCGGTCTTTCAGCAACGATTGATGAATTCATTCACGCAGCAGAATATATCATTTCACAAGGGAACGATCAAATCATTTTATGTGAACGAGGTATCCGTACGTATGAAAAAGCAACAAGAAACACATTGGATATTTCGGCAGTCCCCATTTTGAAGAAGACAACTCATTTGCCAATTGTTGTTGATGTCACCCACTCTACAGGAAGAAAAGATTTACTACTTCCAGCTGCAAAAGCAGCCTTAGCTATTGGGGCAGATGCGATCATGGCAGAAGTCCATCCAGATCCTGCGGTGGCTTTATCAGATTCAGCACAACAAATGAATATTCCCGAGTTCAATGAATTCTACAGTGAAGTAAAGGAGCTTGCCAATAGGTTAACGACTTCTGTTTTACAGAAATAGGATAGGATTGCATATAAAGTCATGTAATGAAATAGCAAGAGGGGGAAAATGGATGAGATTTTTAACAGCTGGAGAATCGCATGGACCACAACTTACAACTATTATTGAAGGGTTGCCAGCTGGCATGCCTTTAACTGTTGAAGATATTAATGGCGAGTTAGCCCGTAGGCAAAAAGGATATGGACGTGGCAGAAGAATGCAGATTGAAAAGGATATGGTGAACATTGTCGGTGGCGTTCGTCATGGTTTCACACTTGGTTCACCACTTGCTCTTGAGGTAGAAAATAAGGACTGGAAACGCTGGACCGATGTTATGGGGATAGAGCCGTTAGACGAAGGGGCGTCCGGTGAAATAAGACGAAAAGTAACCCGGCCGAGACCAGGTCATGCCGATTTACTTGGCGGTATCAAGTATGGCCATCGGGACATGAGAAATGTACTCGAACGTTCGTCAGCACGTGAAACAACGATACGGGTTGCCACCGGGGCCGTAGCTAAAAAGCTGTTAAAGCTTTTAGGAATTGAAGTAGCGGGACATGTGGTTGAAATAGGCGGGGTGAAAGCATCCCCCGCCACCTATAAATCATTACAAGAATTACGGTTGAAGACTGAACGTTCCCCTGTCCGTTGTTTTGACGAAAATGTCGAAGGGAAAATGACTGAAGCAATTGATGAAGCAAAGAAAAATGGAGATTCTGTAGGAGGGATTGTGGAAGTCATTGTAGAAGGAATGCCAGCTGGAGTTGGCAGTTATGTTCATTATGATCGTAAGCTTGATGCGAAATTAGCGAGAGCTATGTTAAGTATCAACGCATTCAAGGGTGTGGAATTTGGTCTGGGATTTGAGATGGCGAGAAAGCCTGGTAGCCAAGTGCACGACGAAATTACTTGGAGCGAGGAAACTGGTTATACTCGGAAAACAAATCGTTTAGGTGGATTTGAAGGGGGAATGTCAACAGGGATGCCGATTGTCGCGAGAGGTGTCATGAAGCCTATTCCAACTTTATATAAACCATTACAAAGTGTTGATATTGATTCTAAGGAACCCTTTACTGCAAGTATTGAACGATCTGACAGCTGTGCTGTACCTGCGGCTAGCGTTGTCGCAGAAGCGGTCGTTGCTTGGGAACTGGCTGAAGCTCTAACAAGTCAATTTTCCAGTGATCGTTTTGATGTGCTAAAGCAATCCATAACGGAGCACAGGGCTTACGCTAGGACTTTTTAAATGAGAGAAGAGACATCGCGAATGAAAAGAAAAAGCAAAAGGAGGTCCTTTGCATGAATGGAAATGTATTTATTGTAGGACTTGGCTTAATAGGGGGATCTTTGGCACTAACGATTAAACAGCGGCATCCACATGCGAAAATTTATGGATATGACACAATCAAAAGTGAAACAGATAAAGCTTACGATCTTAACATCATTGATGAAAAGGTCACTTCTTTTCGCCAAGGTGCTGAATTAGCCGATTTAATTATCCTATCAACACCAGTACTCGAGATGGGAGAGCTAATCAGCCAATTACCAAGCATGGATTTAAAAGAAAATGTCATTATTACTGACACAGGTAGTACAAAAGGCGAAGTAATGGAAATGGCGAGTGAATTAAGACACCAGGGGTTAACGTTTATTGGTGGCCACCCTATGGCAGGCTCCCATAAATCTGGTGTCGAAAGTGCCAAAGTCCATTTGTTTGAGAATGCCTATTATATACTCACTCCCGACACATCATTGGAAAAAATCGAGGAATTAAAACAGTGGCTTATTGGAACAAATGCCCATTTCCTTGTACTTGATACTGAAGAACATGATTTTCTCACAGGTGTCATTAGCCATTTTCCACATATTATTGCCGCTGGTTTAGTCAACCTAGCAAAAAAGAACGCAGACAAAAATCCTCACGTTAGTTTACTCGCGGCAGGGGGGTTTCGAGATATTACTAGAATTGCATCCAGTAATCCAAAAATGTGGAAAGATATCGTCAAGCAAAATCGCTTTAATCTGATCGAATTACTGAACAATTGGATGACAGAAATGCGAAACATTCAAACCGTGTTAGTGGAGGAGGATGAAGAAAGTATTATACGCTTTTTTGAAGAGGCGAAAGAATATCGAGATTCCCTTCCAGTTCGGTCAAAAGGAGCCATACCATCCTACTATGATTTGTATGTCGATGTGAAGGATGTGCCCGGGGCTATTGCCAGCATTACTTCTCTATTAGCGGAAAAGTCGATAAGTATCACAAACCTTCATATAATGGAATCACGGGAAGGGTTGCTAGGTGTTTTACGATTAAGTTTTCAAAATGGGAAAGACCGCACACTCGCCCGAATTTTACTAGAGAAAAATGATTATGAAACATATGAGTCGGTTTGAGGAGGAGAAAACATTTGTCTTTACAAAACGTCAAAAAAAAGCAGAGTGGCCTTATAGGTATGATGACGGTTCCCGGTGATAAGTCCATTTCACATCGTGCTGTCATGATGGGATCCATGGCAAAAGGGAAAACAGTGATCGACGGCTTTTTGCCTGGGGAAGATTGTATCCATACAATTGATTGCTTTAAGAAAATGGGTGTAGACATCACGCAGCATGGTGAACATGTTGAAATTGACGGAAACGGAATAGAGGGCTTACAAGAGCCAGATTCTGTACTTGAATTAGGAAATTCAGGTACGACCATCAGGTTATTATCTGGTGTGTTATCTGGTCTTTCTTTTTATACCTCTTTACAGGGGGATGCATCCCTTGCAACAAGGCCAATGGACAGAATCGTAGAGCCACTTCGTTCCATGGGTGCGAAAATTGATGGACGTCAAAATGGATTGTATACACCACTCTCCATCAGAGGTGGAAACTTACGGGCAATTGATTATGAATCACCAGTAGCGAGTGCGCAAGTCAAGTCTGCTATTTTACTAGCGGGAATCCAAGCAACAGGAAGAACATCGGTCACCGAGCCAAACATATCAAGAGATCATACAGAGCGGATGCTCGAAGCGTTCGGTGTCAATGTAGAAAGAACCGGAAATAAAGTATCTGTAGAAGGGAGGCAATCTCTAACAGCAACAACGATAAAAGTACCGGGAGATATTTCATCGGCTGCCTTTTTCCTAGTAGCTGGGGCCATTATTCCAAGCAGTAATATTGAGATTAAAAATGTAGGAGTGAACCCGACAAGAACCGGGATTCTTGATGTACTTAAAAAGATGGGTGCTTCTTTAACGCTGATGAATCAAGAAGAAAACACCTTTGAACCTTCAGCAGATATGCACGTCGAATTTTCCGCGCTACAGGGCGTAGAAATTGGTGGAGACGTGATTCCAAGACTCATTGATGAAATTCCCATTATTGCACTTGCTGCGACACAAGCGGAAGGAAAAACGGTTATAAAAGATGCGAAAGAATTAAAAGTAAAAGAAACAAACCGCATCGACACGGTTGCCATGGAATTAAATAAAATGGGAGCAGATATCGAACCGACCGACGATGGGCTTATTATTCACGGGCCAACAAAGTTAAAAGGGACAACCGTAAACAGTCATGGTGACCATCGTATCGGCATGATGCTAGCTATCGCAGGCTGTCTAGCGGATGGGGAAACGATGGTGGAAAATAGTGAAGTGATACATATTTCCTATCCGAATTTTTTTGAAAATCTGCTGAACCTGTGAGATGGGGACAGGTCCCTTGTCTCGCTTGCTCTTTAGTGGGGCTTCGGGACAGTTGACCTGTCCCTTTGTCCCTAACTAAACCATAATAGGTGCATGAGATAAATGATGACAGAATGGATAAGGGCAAGGGTGATGGCATAATGCACATTCCAACGTAAAATGACTTTAAAGGGATTTTCCTTAACGATATTTGTGACAATCGCTATGACTGGTGATACTGGCGAAACTGTTACAGACACTTGCCAAGCACTTAATAACATCATCGCCATCACAATCACATCAATCCCTAAGGCTTGATAGGAAACCGTTGCG
>DATGTS010000012.1:0-20063 GCA_035301745.1 Candidatus Avamphibacillus sp. | reverse complement strand
TAAAAAATATGACATTGATATCTTAGTCATGGGCGATAACTGGAAAGGGAAATTCGATGAGCTTGAGGAACTTTGTGAAGTGAAGTATTTACCACGAACGGTGGGAATATCCTCTACTAAAATCAAGGAAGATTTAATGGGTAAGGATAAATGATAAGGAAAATGTAGATTACTACGAACAAAGGCGCAAGCGCCCGTTTAGCAACGTACGGACTGCGCCTTGCCAAGCAAGGTGGGTCAATGTTGCCACGCAAAGTGGCGGTTTTAGTTGACCATTCTTCCCGTAGGAGATAAAGGAAACACGCCTCGACAAGAGGTGTGCCGACGTTGGCCTCGGGAGGCCGTAGTTAGTCGGCCTTCCCTTAGCCCGAGTCGATGTTGACTTATCGTGTCATGAGGTGAAGGAAGTCTCGCTAAGGCTTTAGCGCTGGAGCCGGACGTGACTCTTCCTGTTGCTCAGCTATCCCCAGGCTTAAAATTTTATAATTTTCCTAGCCTAGTACAAAAGTAGCTAGATCAATAATTGTCTAGCTATTTTTGTAAGATGAAGTCTGTGTAATATGACGAGAAGTATCGCTGTTTATACATCTCTCCTTTTCAACCCAAAAGCCTCCGCTAATAACCGATAAGAACGAACCTTTGCATCAAAATCATAAATATTCGTTATAACCATAAATTCATCTGTCTGATATTCTTCGCTTAGTCGCTCGAGTTCCGCCTTCACTTTTTTCGGTGTCCCAATCACACATCGTTTACGGTTTTTGCGCATCTCCTCCAGTTCATCTGGACGTAATGCTTTTTTCTTTACTTCTTCGATTGAAGGCACTTTCGTATCCGCACCTTTTCCTACATTTAGAAGCCACCTGTCCTGACTTAAAGCTAATTGCTCCGCTTCTTCCTCGGTATCGGCGCAAACGACAAAAATACAAACATTACTGTGTGGCTCTTTTAGGTCTGGGGAGGCTTTGAATTTTTCCCGGTACTTTTGCATAGCCGCCATGCCGTTCGTCGGATCGATAAAATGCCCAAAGGTAAATCCCGCTCCAATATTCGCAGCATTAGCAGCTCCTCTTTCAGAAAGTCCAAGCACCCACATCGGCGGGGCTGTTTTTGTCCTTGGTGTTGCTTTTACCATTCGGAATTGATGGTCTTTTGGTAATGTATTATGGAGAAAACCTTGTAAATCTTCTAGCTGTCTCGGGAATGCGGTCATGCTTTTTTTAATATTGTCTGTGAGCGCAAGTCGCGTATCTGGTCCCCCACCAGGTGAACGTCCAATACCAAGGTCAATTCTTCCTGGGAAAAGTGCTTCAAGCAACTTGAAATTTTCCGCTACTTTATAAGGACTGTACTGTGGCAGGAGCACCCCTCCTGAGCCAACGCGGATTGTATTTGTCTGTGAGGCAATATGGGCTATGAGTACTTCTGGAGACGTGCTCGCGAGGCCATTTGTATTATGATGTTCCGCCACCCAAAATCTTGTATATCCTAATTCTTCTGTTACTTGGGCTAATTTCACCGTATTTTTTAATGCTTCTTCTGGGCTTGATCCTCTAGAGATTGGTGATTGGTCTAAGACGCTTAGTTTCATGTTGAAAACTCCTTTCTTTCATTACTGTTAAGTTTATGATGGCATAGTTTTAGGAGTATTGCAGAGGAAAGGCTTAAGATGTGTATAAAGGTGGGGATTTTTCTATTTTATTAAATTAAAGATAAACAATATTTACCAATACTGAAACCTAGTTTTGCAAGCTGGTCTTTTAAGTGATCTGGCATTTTATAAAATTCCTTGTGTGTCTCAAACGTAAAATCTCCTTCATACCCTATTTCATGAAAAACAGGCATGATTGAATGCCAATCCACATTACCGTGAAATGGAAACATATGCTCATCTGATTTTCCATCGTTATCATTGATATGGGTTGCCTTCAATCGCTTCCCAAGTGTACGAAGCGCAATCCGCTGATCTTTATAAAGGCGATTTCCATGTCCAAAATCCCAGCAAGCCCCAACTTTTGTAGTATGAAAAGCATCCACTAGTGCAGCAAGTTCACCAGCATGACTAGAAAATCGCCTTTTATTACTCGCATTTTCAATCATATTTTCAAAAGCAATTCCTACGTTGTTATTCATAGCAAGCTCTACAACAGGTCCATGGTATTTTATATTTTCTAATATGTTCGCTTCTAGATCAAAAGCTGTCTTTTCTTTTTCTTCTACTGGATGTAAAATGGCCCATTTGACTCCTAAAATGGAGCTTGCGATAATCGATCGGCGCATCAATTCATAATAATTTTCTTGCACCTCAACTGGATAATCTTTAATGTTTCCAGATAAAAATACCGGGTGTGATTGGGAAAATTCAATGCCTATTTTTTCCGCCTCATTCCTTACATCTTCTATTAATTCCACCCAGTTATCCTTTACCAGAACCGTTTCCCCATTTATAGCTGAGGTGAAATTTATATCGATGACATTGAAACCAGCAGCCTTACACCTTCTGATCGATTCCTTAAATGAAATAAATTCTCTGTCAATGGAATGCGCAAAAAAATTTGTAGATGTTGATAAACGCATGTTCTCAACCCTTTCGTTATGTAAATTCTATGCTGAATACCTAATATTTCTATGATTTTCCTAAAGGTTTTATACATGATTTTTTCAAATTAAAAATAACTTGCCCCGATTTAGGCAAGTCATCTTATAAAAAATTTCACTAAAGTTTCTAGATGTCGTTGAGCATTTCATTCACTCTCCATCTCCGCCAAGACCTCTTCCAATCTATCTGGATAATTCGTAAACATTCCCGTTACTCCCCACTCAATCATCCGCTCCATATCTTCTTTCTCATTGACCGTATATGGGTGGATAAGTAATCCGGCTTCACGAACTTTTTGAACGTAATCCTCTGTAATATATTTATAATTGGCTCCGATCCCAACCGCATATTCAACGATATTATCCAATTCTTCATCCGTAATTTCAGCTTGTTCTTGGTAGCTAATTAGCTGAATAAGCGGGAGTGAAGGTTCAAGTTCTTGCATTTCTTTTAAACTAGCTTTACTAAAAGATTGGATAATAATCTGTCCTTCTTCCATATCCTCATCTAGCATCCCGAACTCCTCTAAAACCGAAACAAGCTCTTTCACCATACCAGGTGATTCGTCTGGATTTTTCGTTTCAATATAGTAATTAGCATCTTTCCCAAACGCCTCAAAAATATCGCTCAGAGTCGGAATTTGTGCTTGACTAAATGCAGGTTCAGCGAGCTCTGGGTTTTCCTCATTAAACCATTCTCCTGCATCAAGAATGTTGATAGCTTCTATTGTTAACTCACTAACTTCCCCCTCCCCATCTGTTGTACGAGAAACGTCGGGGTCATGCATGGCGATTAATTCACCATCTTTCGTCATCTGCAAATCGATTTCGATATAATCACCACCTAACTCCTGTCCTTTTTCGTAAGATTCGATCGTATGTTCAGGAGCATGACCCGAAGCACCGCGATGGGCGATATTCAAAATTTGATCGGGGGATAGTAAGGAATCGTTTGAATGACCTATGGCCTCCGAAACATCCTCATCCTTCTCAACAGCTGTATCGCCCTGTCCACCAGCTCCCGTTTCTACATCGGAGGCATCGATACAACCAACTAAGATAAGCGGTAGAACCAGCAGGATAATTTTATATATTTTTGTCATAAAAACCACCTATTTTCATGTAAAAGATAAGAATTCTATTCAACTATTGGACTGCTACATTAGTGGATGGTAGTTTCTCCTCTTTGAAGCGTTCTACGTGACATTATCATAGCGCGAACCTTCTATTTCGTCACTTTGAAACGTTCTAAGTGACATTATCACAGCGCGCACATCCTATTTCGTCACTTTGAAACGTTCTACGTGACATTATCACAGCGTGCAAACCCTATTTCGTCACTTTGAAACATTCTACGTGACCTTATCACAGCGCGCACATCCTATTTCGTCACTTTGAAACGTTCTAAGTGACATTATCATAGCGCGCACATCCTATTTCGTCACCTTGAAACGTTCTACGTGACCTTTGCCTATTTTTACTATAGCAGTCTAATATTAAATACGTATTAAGGTCACGTAAAAGATATGTAAGTTTACCGAAAAATTAAATTTTAAATCCATCCAGTTAAAAATAAAGATGAGGCCTTGTTCTACTCAGACAAAGCCTCATCCCTGGTTCAATGATATTTCATTCAAAACTACGCTATACACCTAAACCGTCCCAAATATCCTCGGATTATTCGAAAACACCCCATCAACGCCAGCTTCTACTAATTTCCTATAGTCTTCCTCACGGTTGACAGTAAATGGGAAAACTCTATAACCCGCCGCGTGACATGCATCGATTAGCTCTTTATCAAGGTAGACAGCATTTGGATGGATACTGTAAACGTCAAGTCCTGTTTGTTTCGCATATTCCCATGGTCTGATAAACCGATAATAAAACAATAAACCAATTGGGAGATGTGGTGCTCTTTTTTGCACTTTTTCCAGTGCGACATGATCAAACGATGAAATGATGATGTTCTCTTCGCGGTGATTCATCGTGAGACAATCTACTAAAATATCCTCAATTCCCTCATGAAGAAGGGGGATATTTTTAATTTCAATATTAAGCACGATATCAGGTGGAACAACCTCTAAAACTTCATCCAATGTTGCGAGTGTCTCCCCAGCAAATTGTTCGTGAAACTGGGATCCAATATCAATTTCTTTTATTTCTGTTAACGTGTAATCGTTAATCCGACCAGTAACGCTTTTGTTTAAACGTTTAAAATGATGATCATGGATGACGACAAGTTGTTTGTCTTTCGTTAGTTGAACATCAAGCTCTATGCCGCGTGCTCCATGTTCCAATGCTTTTTCCATTGCTGAAAGTGTATTTTCGGGAGCCTCGGTAAGTGACCCCCGGTGTGCAAAGTTAAAAACCAAGATTAAAACTCTCCTTATTCTAGTGCATCATTTATTTTCTGTGCTGCATCATCCAGTGCTTCTTGTGGGTCTTTTCCTTCATACATTTCCCCTAAAGCTGTTTCAATAATCTTTCTGGCTTCTGGAAGTACTTCTGTCAATGCCCCTTGAATCGCTGGTGTCACCGTTGTATCTTCAAGCTGGTCTACCGCTGTTGTATATTGTGGATATTCTTCATAAACATCTTTCAATACTTGTTCATCATATGCTGCTGGAGTAATTGGGAAATACCCTGTTCCTGCAGCCCACTCTGCTTGAATATCCGCATTTGTCATGAATTTTACAAACTCCCATGCAGCATTTTGATCTTCTTCATCCACCTGGTTCGTAATCCAAAGTGATGCCCCACCGACAATGACACCTTGAGGCTCCATACCATCTGCTACTGGCAGGTAAGCTGTTCCTACTTCAAAGTCGGAGTTTTTAATGACTTCTGCAACGTTCGCTGTAGAATCAAGATACATTCCCACTTGCTCGGCAAAGAACGGTCCACGCGGGTCTTCCCAGTCACTTCCATAGTTTCTAAATGTTTCTGCCTCGTTCATTTCCTGTAACCATTCAAAAATTTTCAAGCCTTCTTCAGAGTTGACCAATGCTTCGGTTGCGTCTCCTGAACGGCCGTTATCATTATCCAGATAAAGCGCGTCTTGGTTTGCTAAAAGTTGCTCAACAAACCAGCCGATTGTAGCCATCGTAAAACCGTACGCATCTTCTTCATCTTTAATTTGCTGTGCTGCTTCTGTCATTTCACTAAATGTGCTCGGTGGATTTTCAGGGTCAAGACCAACTCTTTCAAACATATCTTTATTATAAAACATTACTGCGTTTGATGTGTTAAATGGCATCGAATAAAGTTGATCGTCAATTTCATAATAAGATAAAATATTTTCTTCTAATCCGGAAACATCGAAATCATCCGCGTCAATAAATTCTTGCATTGGCGTAATAAAGCCACTTTCACTCATATATTTTGTACCAATTTCAAACACTTGTACAAGGGCTGGCGCTTCCTCTGAGCCCCCAACGGCACGTAATTTTGTAAGGGAATCATCATAACTTCCTTGATAAATCGCTTCGATATGAACCGAATCCGATTGCTCATTGAATTTATCGACAATGGCTTCCAGTTCCTCCCCATTACTTCCACTCATCGCATGCCAAAAGGTAATATTCTTTTTCCCATCCGCATCTTCACCACCATCACCGTCATCCAACGACTCAGCTCCATCCCCACTGCACGCAGCAAGTGTAAGTATAAGAGCTAACATCAACACAAAACATCCCCAAAACTTTCTCATAAATAAAGCCCCCTTTTTTAATTTTACCCTTTAAGTGCACCAGCTGTTAAACCTTCTCGAATATGTTTAATACCAAAGAAAAGCAAGAGTAACGTTGGTAAAAGAATTGCCACAACGGCTGCCATCACCATGTTCCATGATGAAGAACTTTCATTAGCAATAAGCATTTTCAAACCAATTTGCACCGTTCGAACCGTATCATCATTTGTTACAAGGAGTGGCCATAAATATTGGTTCCATGTCGTCAAAAATCCATATATTCCTAGTGCACTTAAAGATGATTTAGAAAGTGGAATAACGAAACGAATTAAAAACTTGAAACGTGAACATCCATCCATTTGCGCAGACTCCCATAGTTCTTGTGGAATCGTTAAGAAATGCTGCCTAAGCAGAAAAATACCAAAGGGTAAAGCAAAGAACGGAAAACTTAATCCTTGATACGTATTGATCCAACTTAAATTTAGGATCGTTAAAAAGTTAGGAATAATTGTTGCTTCCCATGGGATAAGCATCGTCGATAAAAATAAAAAGAAAATCAGATCTCTTCCTTTAAATTTTATAAAAGAGAAGGCAAATGCGGATAGACTACTAATCACAAGCTGCCCTACCATCACCATAAACGACATAATAAAACTAACCATTAAATAATGAAGCAGCGGAATACTATCAAATACTTCTTTATATGCATCAAAACTGATCGATGATGGAAATAATTCACCCGCATAAATTTCTTTCGGCTGCATAAAACTTGCTGAAATTGCGTATAAAATCGGAAAGAAAAGAACGAGGGCTGACAAAATAAGTAACGTATACATTAAAAATTTTCTTATCATTGGTAATGCACCTTCTTCTCTCCGTATTTAAATTGGATAATCGTCACAACTAAAATAATTAAGAATAAAATAATGGCCTGTGCACTAGCAAAGCCGAAGTTTCCATACTGGAATGCTTCCTGATAAATCGAATAAACGATAATATTCGTCGCTCCAGCAGGTCCTCCACTTGTCAAAATATCAATTTGCCCGAAAGTTTGAAACGCACCAATTAACGCAATAATCGTTACGAAAAATATTACTGGTGACGTGAGAGGAATGGTAATTTTAAATAACTTTGACCAATATCCTGCACCATCCATGTCCGCACTTTCATATAATTCATCGGGAACATTTTGGATTCCCCCTAACAGGATGATAAAGTTAATCCCAAGATGCATCCAAACCGTTGTCATCGCAACGGAAAAGAGCGCCCAATCCGAGCTTGTCAGCCACTCAACTCCATCAATACCAAACATCCCAAGAATATTATTTAACACACCTAGAGAAGGATGGAATAAGAATAAAAAGATGGTCGCCCCAGCAGCCACGGACACCCCCATGGTTGAAGCAAAAATCGTTCTAAAAAAGCCAATTCCTTTTAATTTTTCACTTGCCAATACAGCTAAAAAGAAAGCGATAATGATTTCGGCTGGAACCGTATAAAGAACGAATAGAAATGTTCCTTTCATACTTTTTCTAAATTCTTCAGATTTCGTGAGTTCTATGTAATGATCCCAACCAACAAATTCTCCAACTTGGCCATTCCCACCTACTTCAAAAAAACTAAAATATAGTGTTTTAAACATAGGATAAAAAAGGAACACACCTAAGAATACAAAAGCTGGAAGTAGATAGAGCATTCCTATACCAAAGAGTTTCTTCTGATTGTGGTAGCCTGACTTTCGAACTTTTCTTGCTTTTCCCCCTTGCAAATTTAACACCCCTTTTTATCTGTAGTTTTGTCCAAAGTGTGTGAGTACATCGACATATACCCGCCGCTCCCTAAATAGAGTGGAAACAAAGTTTTCATTCAGCAAAAACTAGAATGAAGCGAGACTGCCCTTTGACGTCCATTTATAATATAGCAATCTAGTATTAAATGAATATCTAGCTTGTGTAAATTTTTTGTAAAGTCTGAAACGGAGGCTAGGATTTTAAAACGAAATGTTTATAATAGAAAATAAGTAAATCAAAATTTGTAAAGCTTTTGATAAGGCTACTTTGAGGAATATCCAGTTCACATGTAATAAACCTATCTTTTCATTGAAATTATATGTAAACGTTATTACTTTAATTCAAAAAAAGAGAAAGGAAGATTAAAATTTCTGATTTATTTATATGACTATTCATACGATTAAATCTTGTAAACGAAATGAGTTATAGTTTGCTAAAAGTAGCATATAATGAAATGTATTATTCATATATTAACTGATAGGTATTTTTATTTACTACAGGTCCCTTGCTTGATTATCTTGATGAATTTATATGCTGAAAATACTTACTACTTTAAGTTGTAGGAGTAAGTAGAAGTTAAAGAGGCCACAGCATTTTCAAAAGAAGGTGTTGTGGCCATTTTTATTAATAAACATTTTCCATTCATAGTAGTTAATTACGGTAAGGAGGAAAACCGAATGAAGTTGATATTAATTAAATTATCCCTTTCTGTCACTGCTGGTTTTATCTTAGGAATCGAACGTGAAGCAAAACACAAACCCCTAGGATTAAAAACATGTGTTGTAATTTGTCTTGCAAGCTGTTTACTCACAATTGTATCAATTGAAGCAGCGTTTGATTCCCATAATGGAGAAAGTTTTATTCGTGCTGATCCAATGCGTCTTGCTGCACAAATCATTAGTGGGGTTGGTTTCCTCGGCGCCGGGGTTATTCTTAGGCGAAACAATGATGCGATATCCGGTCTTACTACAGCAGCAATTGTTTGGGCTGCCTCCGGTTTTGGCATTGCCATCGGCGCAGGATACTTTGTCGAAGTCGGCATTGCTATTGCATTAGTGATCATCACCGTTATCATTTTACCTTTTATTATGAGAAAAATCGGCCCTCATGCATTGAGGGAGCAGGAAATTAGGCTGCATGTATTCGTGAAAGATATGAAAAATATGGAGACCATCGTCGAAGAAGTTCGTGAATATGTAAACGATGTAAAAGATATACGCATTGAGGATTACGAAGGCGGACATAAAATTGAAGCCCGCTGCACGATTGAGGATGGACCAGAGAAATTATTCAGTAACTATACAAAAATTCGCTCCATCCCCGGAGTGAACCGGGTGGAGATTGAGAGTATATAGGAGAGATAGGGAGTTGAAATGTTTTAAGTGACATTACGACAAGAGATTCTACTTGTAAGGTAACGTGGGAGAGAGCTAAGTGACATTTCGGTAAGAAATCTCCTCAAAAGGGAACGTAGGAGATCTCTAAGTGACATTGCTACAGGAATTACACTCAAAAGGGAACGTGGAAGCTCTCTAAGTGACATTTCAACAGGAAATCCCGCTCATAAGGGAACGTGGAAGCTCCCTAAGTGACATTGCTACAGGAATTACACTCAAAAGGGAACATGGCAGCTCCCTAAGTGACATTTCAACAGGAATTCCTGCTCATAAGGGAACGTAGAAGCTCTCTAAGTGACATTGCTACAGGAAATTCGTATCAATGGTACCCTACTCCTAAACCTCACCATCCACACACTGCAAAAACGATACAAAATTTGACTACATCGTTCTTTTTTAATCCGTTTCGTAATTTCCTTACCTATTTCAAGTGAAGCGGTTGCCGCAGGAGATGGCGCGTTGCAAATATGAATGCTGTTTTTGCCATTCACGATAAAAAAGTCATCATAAAGTGTTCCATCCTTTTGTAGGGCCTGTGCACAAACTCCTGCTGGAACCGTAAAAAGATCATCCTCCGTAATATCAGGAATGAGCTTTTGTAAGTTGGCAACAAATTTCCTTTTGCTCATGGAACGCACGATTTCCTCCATTCCCTCTTTCGCATAGGACAGACCAAGTTTCCAATAACCTGGGATGGACAATAATATTATGCATCGTTTCAACGTAAAAATCCATACAAGCTTGTCACACCTGTTGTAAACACCATCCCAAGCGGATCGACACCAGTATTTACGCCACGCTAATGTTGATAAAGTAACACTTAACAGCAAGATAATATTAAAATTAATTTGAATTACCTTTTCCTATTTCGCAATGGATGTCGGAACTGATTCTTTTCCTCTTCGCTTCAATAGCTGTGCAATGAATACAATCACCAGTAAGCTAAATCCAATAATGTCTGTCCATACACCTGGAACGACTAAGGTGATGGCCCCAAGAGCTGCAACAATTCTTAGCAGCCAATTGATATTTTCCAAGAGATAACCTTCTAGCGCCGAACCTAAAGCAATGATACCGATAGCTGCTGTAATTGCAATCCAGATCGTACTGACAAAATCTGTTCCTTGCATGAGTAATTCAGGTGAATAGACGAAAATATATGGTACGAGAATTCCTGCAGCAGCGAGTTTTAGTGAAATAAATCCGGTCCTATTCGGCTCGCCACCCGAAATCCCTGCCCCCGCAAAGGCAGCAAGTGCAACAGGTGGGGTTAAGTTTGCCAAAATACCGAAGTAAAAAACAAACATATGGGAGACAAATGGTTCAACACCATATTGGACCAATGCTGGAGCCGCCATAGATGACGTAATAATATACGTCGGAATAGATGGTAACCCCATCCCTAAAATAATGGAAGCAAGCATCGTAAAAAATAAAGTTAAAAACAGCATGTCATTGCCAAGAACGAGAATAGCTGTCGTCATTTTTAAACCGAATCCGGTTAATGAAGCCACTCCAACAATAATGCCCACCATCGCACAAGCCATTCCAACACCTAGCGCACTTCGGGTTCCTTCTTCAAACGCTTGAATTAGCCCCTTGAAACTCATTCGAGTCGCTCGTCTGAACAAAGAAATTACAATCGTTGATATGATAGCCCATGCCGCAGCATAAATAGGTGTATATCCACCAAATAACATATAAATAAGGATAATCAATGGTATGAGCAGATGACCACGTTCTTTCATCACTTTTTTCATCTTTGGAAGTTGATCACGGGTCAACCCTTTTAATCCGCGCCTTTTAGCACGTAAATGAACAACCGTTAAAACGCCTAAGTAATACAAAACACCAGGAATAATCGCGGCAAGAGCAATTTGTGAATAAGGCATACCTAAAGTCTCTGCCATAATAAAAGCTGTTGCTCCCATCACTGGAGGCAATATTTGTCCACCAACAGAAGCAGCTGCTTCAACTGCACCAGAGAAATTCTTTGAGTATCCGGTTCTTTTCATCAATGGAATGGTAAATGAACCAGTTGTTACAACATTCGCTATAGCTGAACCATTAATGGATCCAAGAAAACCACTTGAAATAACAGCAACCTTCGCTGGACCTCCTGAAGTGTGACCAGAAATAGCCATGGCGGCATCATTAAATAACTGACCCATGCCTGTTCGGTTCAAAAATGCTCCGAATAAAACAAATAAGAAAATATAGGTAGCCGAAACACCTATTGCTGTTCCGAATATCCCTTCTGTGGTTAAGTACATATAGGTTACAATATCACCTATTTGATACCCACGATGTGCGATGATATCTGGTAGATATGGACCGAAATAAGCATAAAGCAAGAATAAAGTACAGAGAACTGTTAATCCATTTCCTACTACACGTCTCCCACCTTCAAGGACGAAGATAACTAGTAGTAAACTGAAAATAATATCACTTTCATTCGGTAAACCTGCACGATTGACAATGCCTGTATAGTCTACGAAAATATAAATAATTGTCGCGCTAGATGCCATTGCCAGTAAAAAATCAACGACTGATGCTCGCCTTTGTGGTGCATTTTTACGGGATGGATATAATAGAAAAACAAGCACCAAGATTACACCGGTATGAAGTGCCCGGTGCTGCAGGGTGACTAATGGTCCAGTAAAAGATGTAATGAGATGGAATAAGGCTAAACCAACGGATATAATCGTTACGAGACTAGCCATCCATGGAATATTCAAATTTCTGAACCTGGATTCTGAATCATATTTTTCAACTAGTTTTCTTTTTTCATCCTCTGATAATTGATCTATTTCCTTAGCTGTATCATTCATGTGCTACCCCTCCTTAATCAAGTTCTCAATTCTAGTCCAAATCCATTCATACACTTTCAATTGTTTATAATGTATTTGAACATTTGTATTATCAGGAACATAACGTGAAAGTGTATATTTTTTTGGGCCATCTGCTACGTAGTACTTAGAAATCGGAACGTAAAAAAGCGAATAATGTGATATGGTTCGTTCTATCCCAGTTACTCTAATAAATCCATCTGAAAGAAATTCCACATTACCATCAGTATCCGGGGTACCGGCACCATATGACTGGTATGTAGTAGATTCAAAAGAAAAATCCCCGTCTTGCGTTATCCTGTATGTTTCTTTCCATGGTGTAAGCTCGACGGAGTGTCTCCAGCCTATGATAATTTCCTCAGAATCCCAAGGAATAAAGTGAAAGATATCTCCTTTTTCATTGGATAATAGAATGCCAGCCTGAACTGGAATCATCGTCAGTCCAGTCCCTGCCAGCAACAAAATAAGAAACAAAATTACTTTTTTCATTATTCACACCCTAAAGTGGTCAAGGGTTAATCTTCCTCACTTACTCCTTGCTCCTCAAAGTATTGTTCTGCCCCCGGATGAAGTGGTGCTGGAAGATTTTCTAATGCCTCTTCCATCGTAATGTCCTCGGCTGCATTATGTGTGTTTTTCAATTCATCAAGATTATCAAAAAGTGCTTTGGTCATCGCATAAACAACTTCATCTGAAACGTCCTTATGTGTTAACAAAACGTTATTAACACCAATAGTTGTCACATCTTCCTCCAAATCATAGACATCCTTTGAAACAGTTGTTGGGAAGTAAACTGGATAATCTTCTTGCATCTCTAAAATGACATCTTCATCAATTTCTACTACGACAATATCTTTCGTTGTTTGAAGTTCCATAACTCCAGAGTTTGGCAGGCCAGAAGAAATAACAACAGCATCGATATTTCCATTTTGCATACCTTCAACACCTTCAGAGAATGATAGAAAGTCCTCATTAATATCATCATAAGACATATCAAATGCTTCTAATATCCGCTTGGCAGTGATTTCAGTTCCTGAAGCAGGTGCCCCAACCGCAACATTTTTCCCAGCTAAATCTTCCACTGTTTTAATACCGGACTCTTCCGTTGCTACAATTTGTAAGTAGTTTGGATATAAGGAGAATACAGACCGAATGTTTTCCTGTACACCTTGTTCCTCAAAACTCCCTACTCCTTCATAAGCATCTGATGCTGCATCCCCCATAGAAAAGCCAATTTCCGCCTTACCTTGGTTCAGTGTTGTAGCATTTGCTGCAGAAGCCGCTGTCGACTGACTGTTCGCATTTGCTCCTAACTCTTGATAGATTTTTGCCATTGCTCCACCTAACGGATAATAGACACCAGAGGATCCACCCGTAAGAATCGTAATGAATTCACCATCTAAGACACCCTCAACGTTATCTACATCGACTTCGCCATCACCACCTTCGCTTCCAGCACTATCTTCGTCACATGCTGCCAGAAACATTGCGGAAACAAACAATAGACCAAAAATTAAAATAATTCTCTTCATCATATTCCCTCCAATAATATTTATTATTATTTTATTAATTCACATTACATTTCATATTAATTTTTTCTAAAAAAAATGGGAACTAGATTAAATAATAATTTTTCATGATGCACCTCCTTTATTCTATTACCCTTTTACATTAAGATAAGGAAGCCTAATTTCACTCCATTTGTAATTCTATATTAAAAAAAGCCAACTCAAATAAGACTGGAAAATCAAAGTCTGTTTGAACTGGCTGTTATCTGTGGCTATCTCCTGTGAAGAAGTTTTTACAGATTAGGCAGAACTTATTTCTTTAAACTATTTATCCAATTTGTAAGCGCTTTTAAATTAAGTAATGTTTATAATATAACACCTAATCTGAATTTGTCAATTTTTCTATAATTTCGCCTTTTAATAAATCCTTAGTTATAATAACTTGTTTAAAGGACAGTAAGGTTTCTAGCTCCTGTAAGATGATCTTTGACAAAAATTATACTACTAACAAAGATGCTGTGAAATGGAGTCGATAGAAAACCGTAAACGCTGTCCGAATCGACCATGAGAACACCTATCACGACTGACTGCAATGCATAAGATAAACTTTATCACTTTTTTTCTAACATTACGACCCACTCCCCAACAAAAAAGCCAACAACCACATTAGCAGCTGTTAGCTTTTCAGGTATATTATTCAGCGTTTCTATCACTTAACGTAAATTCCCAGCCTTGATCAGGATATGCAGGTAAGCGCAATGCACGATAGATATATTTTTCGCTTTCTTCTGTTCTTCCAGTAACTTTTACATCAAAAATAACATTTGCATCATCTTCCGTGTCAACTTCAACCACTCTTCCTTCGATTCCTGTTGGAGACGTCTCATCAACAATAGCCCCAGAGGTTATTAGAACATGATCTGTCTCGTATAAATACTGGGTATTTCCAACAATATTAGAGAAAAAATCTTTTCCGCGTTCTTCCCCGTAAGACCACACTTCTTCGACAGTCATGTCTTTTTCATTAATTTCGTAAATAACCGCACGGCTGTAATCCTCATTCACTTCTTCATCCCCTCTTGTAATGATTGTATTATTATCAAAGAGGAGCACGTTTTTGATATGTTCGTTTTCCTGATCTTCTGGACGATCCAGTATTTTCATCGCGTGCTGTCCTGCTGGAAATTTGACGTCGTTTATCGGCTCAAGTAAATACTCATCATATTCTTCTGGCCATTCTTCATCTTCTGCCAGAATCCATTTGATTTCTGCATCTGGGTAAGACATTTTCATAATTAAATCCTGACTTCTTCCAGAAACTAAGATAGAGTTGTCACTATTGTCATACCAAATGGCGTTCTGGTGAAACCAATCATTAAGATCCGCATTTTTCCCGTCATATTCTTCATAAGCCTCAGCTGGGAAAAGTTCTCTGACATTGATTTCTTGTGTCGTTTCCCCTGTTTCTCGATCAATTTCATGCATGAAATCTTCAATATATTTTCCATTCGGCTCATGCGTTGTCGCAAGTAGATTTCCACTCGGTACTTCGATGACATCATGGTGAATAAGATTACCTTTTTCATAATCCTCGATAGTAATCTCATACGCGTTATATACTTTTCCAAGTAGGTCTGTCTCGATTAAATCATTGTACTGGGAAGCATCTGATTTTTTCGTTATTTGTATGTAGTTTCCATTACTTAACGGATTAAAAATCAATCTCCCTGGTAAAGAAGAATACCAGCGAACATCCGCATTTCCATCTACCGCAAAAACGGGACCTACATTTTGTGCAATAAATGATAATCCACGTTCCATGGCAGCGGGGTCTGCTTCAACAAGTTCTGTATTTGGCACCTCATCTGGTAGTGGCTCGGTCTCAATCGTAATATGAGAAATTTCCGTATTCCCTTCCTCATCCATCGCTACAATGCTTACGATATTTTCTTGATCAGGATAGAGACCTAATACGGGAATTTCATGTTGTTCTTTAAAATCTTCCCATTTGTTTTCAATCGGAATTTCCCCTTCTTCATTTCCCACACTTACATGAATCTGAACAGGCTTCTCTGTTTCAAACATCACTAAAGCGGTAAGTGGTGCAGAGTCATAGGGGTCTACCTTAACAAACGGATCATTTAATCCATATGTATCCTGATTGTATTCTTCTAAAATTTCCACTTCGATGTCTGCTTGTTCATCTATCCGTTCTTCATTATATGTAGAGATTTGTGATGCATCTGGATTTGGTTCTGGCTCATATTTTTCCTTTTCTACATCCTCTTCCTCTTTGGCTTCGTCATCCTCATTGCTACACGCAGCAAACATTAGCAATAAACCAATCATTACTGTGAACAGCAAAATAAATCTTTTTCTGTTCATTCCATCCACCTCTTTAATTCATTATAGGAATATATGTTACCCTCCACCTTAAAAGTAATTATAAATTGTTGTTCTGTCAACTGTGAATTGAATTATTGCTTGAATCCATAAGGAAATTTTTACAATAAAGAACAAGAAGTATACAAAAGATTTTCATGTGAATCCGCATTATTCATAAAGAGATTACTAAATAGTATAAAAAAGATTCCCTTTTTAGGACTTTTATACTATAATGATTTACATATACAATATTACATTTTAGTTACAAATTATTACAAATGTGTTAACAAAATATTACATAAAGGGGTTATTTTATGTCTAATCCTACTCCTAAGCGTTCGAACTTCTTGACGCAATTGTTTACTAAAAAGAAAAGGAGAGAATTTATCCATGATGGCCAGCTAATTTCTGAGGACAAAATACTACTAAATTACTATTCATCACTAGCTATGTATCACCCTGATCTAATTATTGTCTTCTCACCTGAGGGAGAAATACTCTCTCAAAATAACAATAATATTGATGAGTTCTTAGGATTTTCACTACGGAAAATAACAGATTTAAAAAAGCTCATTCCAAAAGAATCTTATAACATCATAGATAATAGTTTTAAAAACACGTTAAAGGGAAAATCAGAACAACATGAAATAACAGTAATCAATAAACATAAGCAAACTGTTTTTGCCGCTTTAACCTTCATCCCTATAAAAAAGACAGACAATCAAGTTGAGGGAGTTTACGTCATTATTAAAGATATTACTAAACAAAAACTGTTAGAAAGTCAACTTGAAACAACGAATAAAAACTTAAAATATATCTTTGATCATTTAAATGGCGGCATTTGGATGAGAGAATCTATTGATGGAAAAATTAAGTATGCTTCTAAAGGGATGGAAGAGATCCTTAAGACCCCATTAGAAGAATTATTTGCTAATCCTGATGCTTGGAAAGAAATGATTCTTCCAGTACACCGAGCTGAAGTATTCGATAAATACAAATTACTAGAAAAGGGTGAAAGGATACAAATAAAGTTTCGAATAAATGATGGGGACGGGACAACAAAATGGGTTTTGGAACAAACCATTCCCAGGGTTAATGATCAAGGAGAAGTCATTGATTTATTTGGCATGATAACAGATATTAGTCCTGAAGTTGAAATGAATGATAAGCTAAAATTCCTTGCAACTCATCATTCAATCACAGCCCTTCCTAATCAAAGAAGTCTCTATGAAAAATTGGATACGATTTGTAAAGATACTACGAAACCATTTTCTGTATTATATTTAGACCTTGACCGATTTAATATAATAAATGATTCTTTAGGCTATCAAGTTGGAGATGATGTTTTAAAAACTGTAGCTAACAGACTTATTTCGACCGTTATGGAAAGTGCATATATCGCCCATATCAACAGCAACGACTTTATTATTATTATTGAAAATTTCACAAGCAAAGATGCTATATTTAGTTTAGCTGAGAAAATTATGAATAGTGTCGGAAAAGGGATGTCTGTGCATGGGTATGAATTATATATTACAGCAAGCATTGGAATTTGTTTCTTTCCAGAAGACGGCAATAATAAACATACCTTACTTGAAAGGGCTCATTCTGCTTTATACCATGCAAAAAATCAAGGCAAAAATAACTATCAACTCTATTCTTTTTCAAAAGATATTTCTTCTTATAAAAAATACCTTTTGGAAAAGGATATGCGTCAATCCATCATAAACGAAGAGTTTGAATTATATTACCAGCCACTGGTAGATCCTAGTAGCGGCATCATTAATGGTGCAGAAGCCTTAATTCGTTGGAATCATGAAGAATGGGGGATTGTCTCTCCAGGTGAATTCATTCCACTGGCTGAGGAAAACCATCTCATCCATCATATTAGTGATTGGGGCATTGGAAAAGTTTGTGAGCAATTGCGAGATTGGAAGAATAATGATTATACATTACGACCTATTTCAATCAATATATCACCTATTCGATTTTTGAAAAAAGGATTAGTTGATTTAGTTAAAGAACAGTTAGAACGTAACCAAATTTCTGCTAAATATTTATGGTTTGAAATCACGGAGAGCTCTTTATTGAAAAATGAGGAAAAAGTTCTTTCAACATTAGCTGCCTTAAAGGAATTAGGTATCAAAATTGTTATTGATGACTTTGGTACAGGATATGCATCTTTAAAATACATAAGAAATTTTCAGGCAGATACCATCAAAATTGATAAGGTTTTTGTTCAAAATTTTAACGGAGAGAATGGTAAAGACAAAGCAATCATTTCTTCTGTATTACATTTAGCAAAAGAGTTAAACATAAACATCGTTGCTGAAGGTGTTGAAGAATATGAGCAGTTAGAATTTTTAAAGCAAAAAGAATGTGATCTAGTCCAAGGTTATCTCTTTTCAAAACCGGTTCCACTAGAAACATTTGAACAAATGATGCAAACGGGTTATTTAAAACCTACAAAGCCAAAACCCAAGACTGTCCCTAAAGTAGAACGAAGGAAATTTTATCGATTTGAATTTCCAAATAATATATCAGGAGAAATGGCAATCTTAGAAGTGAATAAACGAAAAGTAGATTTGGGCTTTGCAAAAATATTGATAGGAAATATTAGTTTAGGCGGCATGAAAATAATTACGCCTTTAAAATTACCTATCAATTCTAATATGACATTTAAATTTCATTTCACTTTAATGGGTGAACCCTTTGAAATAAAAGGTTCACTAGTTTGGCAAAATAAAGGCACAGGATCCACTTATGATTACGGAATAAAATTTGATATAAAGAATAAAGATGAAGAACGCCTTGCATCCGTCATTAATAAAATGACCGCTTTGCAACATGTTAACCAAAATATTCCTGGTATTACCTATGTTTATGAGAACCCCAGTTTATATTTTTCACGAAATTGATTAAGTATTAAAAATGATAAGTAAGTGTAAAGCATGAGATATAAAAGAAAATCATATTTTCGTTATACGTTTGAAGAACCAGTTCCAGCTTTATTTCAAATTAAAAGAATAGACGACACACCAATAGAGACATCTCAAGGTGAAGCCAAATTAGTAGATATCAGCCCAGAAGGAGCAAGACTAGACTCAGAACTGAATATACCTGAAACAGATTATAAAACGATTGAACTAGCCATTTCCTTTAATTTAAATGGTCAAGATCTAGAATTTAATGGTGTCATTGTACGGCATAAAGAAAGAATAACAACGAATGAGTATGGAATTGAATTTCTAGTAGATAAAGAAGAAAAAGAATTACTAATTAAACAATTAAAAGTTCATTCTAAAAAGTTACATGACATCCCTGAATAATTAATTCCCTTAAAGGAAGTTAAAATAAATAGAGAAGGAAGATGGTACATGCAAATCAGTTGGGGATGAAGAAAAACCCCCACTGATTGAAGTTTCACATAATTATATGTGCAGCATCCAATTTCAAAATTTCACTTCATAAATGGAGATCCCTACTGAGCGAGCGGAGGGAGGTGCTGCGCGAGCGAGACGGGATCCTGCGCGAGTGAAGGAGGTTACCGCGCGAGTGAGACGGGTTGCCGCGCGATTGGAAGGGGTTGCCGCGCGAGCGAGCCATGCTACCGCGCGAGTGGAAGGGGTTACTGCGCGAGCGAGCCGAGTTCCTGCGCGAGTGAGACATGTTCCTGCGCGAGTGGAAGGGGTTACTGCGCGAGCGAGCGATGACGTACAATATTTTGTGTAAATAGGTTTAAATAATAAAAAGGAAGGACATCCTCTTTTATAGTTAAAGCGATAACTAAGAAAGGATGTCCTACCATGTCTAATAGTTTTACCGAAAATTTATTTTCTAATCAGTTA
>DATGTS010000011.1:0-20896 GCA_035301745.1 Candidatus Avamphibacillus sp. | reverse complement strand
TATACGGGCTGAGAGGAAAGCGTAAGAAGGCTTTCTGACTCTTATGGACCTGATCTGGTTAATACCAGCGGAGGGAAGTAGTCGGTGAATAAATTTTTAAATTATCCGAGTCAGGTCCTTTTCTAGATCTGGCTCTTTTTTGTTTTAGAAAACTTGGCTTATCTTGAGACTTTTATAAATGAAAGGGGATTGTATAATGACACAAACACCATGTTCTTTAACTATTGCTGGAACAGACCCAACAGGAGGGGCAGGAATTCAAGCAGATTTAAAAACGTTTCAAGAGTTGAAAAGCTATGGAATGTCAGTGATTACTTCCGTCGTTGCGCAAAACACAATTGGTGTTAGGGACGTCCACCATGTGCCGCTTCAGATGATTGAAGCACAACTTAACTCAGTAATTGAAGATATTTCTGTGGATGCTTTTAAAACAGGAATGATTGCGAATATCGATATGATGGAAATTCTTAAAAGTAAAATACCACAATTAGATGCACCATATGTCATGGATCCAGTTATGGTAACTACAAGTGGAGACTCTTTAATCGATGAGGATGCCCGCCTCTTCTTAAGAGATGAACTCCTTCCACTTACGTCGGTAGTGACGCCAAATATTCCAGAGGCGGAGCATATTTTAGATAAAAAAATTGAAACGACAAGTGACATGAAGGATGCGGCTAAAGAAATAGTTTTAAGCTATGGCGCAGGAGCAGCACTAGTTAAAGGTGGACACCGTCATGGGGATGCGATTGACTTTTTATATGATGGAAATGAAATACACACCTTTTCCGTGAATCGTATCGATACGAAAAACACACATGGCACTGGTTGTACATTATCTGCCGCTATAACCGCTTATTTAAGTCAAGGCTTTTCATTAGTAAAATCTGTTGAACAAGCCAAAAGCTACATTACTGTTGCTATTCAACATTCCTTTGATATCGGCTATGGAAGTGGACCGACGAATCACTGGGCACCACGTTTAACAAAAGTTAAATAGTAAGAGATATATTTATCTCACAATAAAAAACTCAGGGGGCTAGTCATGACCAATATAAACCAACAACTCAGAAAATACTTTATAATGGGTAGTCAAAATTGTGATCGAGATCCAACTGAAATTTTAAAAGAAGCCATTGCTGGTGGAATTACAGCTTTTCAGTACCGTGAAAAAGGGACGGGTTCACTGGTAGGTACAGCAAAACTAGAATTAGGCAGAAAATTAAGGGATATCTGTCGTAAGAATGACGTTTTGTTCTTTATTAATGATGATATTGATCTTGTGGAGACTCTTGATGTGGATGGTATTCATGTCGGTCAAGATGATATGCCAATTGAGCAGATTCGCATGCATTTTCCCGAAAAAATCATCGGACTTTCCATATCAAATATGGAGGAAGTAAACCAAAGCCCAATTGAACTTGTTGATTATGTTGGAGCAGGACCTATTTTTACCACTTCTACAAAAGAAGATGCGATATCGTCTGTTGGATTAGAATGGATAAAAACGCTAAAAACGAAATTTCCATTGCTACCGATTGTTGGTATTGGAGGAATAAACTCAGAAAATGCCCAATCTGTTATTGAAGCAGGCGCAGACGGAGTATCCGTCATATCAGCAATAACCAAAGCTAAAAATATTAAAGAAGCAGTAAAACAATTATAATTATGAATCCTATATTGCAGGAAAATAGGGAGTGAACCATCCTTCACTCCCTATTTTTAATTATAATTCAACTTTCGCATCCAAGAATGAGTTCAAATAGTTAGCAGTATTAAGGATTAAAGTGCATCTAATCTTCTTCTTGACTATCCTTTTAACATTAGATTGTTTTCTAAATAATTAATACTATCTATACAAGCTACCGATAAGCCTTATGACACTAAATATATAAAATGCGTAATAACTTGGTTTGCTCCTTCTATCCTGATGTTGATGAGTGGTTAGCTTAACGCTCCGGCAGAATACTTCGCTTTTCATGGGCACGGCACGGCCTCAACCTCCTTGCCTCGGCAAGGCTCATCAGCCGCCTCTGGATGCGCGTAGTGTTTTTTCCGTAGCGGTGGTTTACCGTTCATCTTTAAAAGGAAGGAAGGAGAGCTCCAAAACTATATCGCATTTTTCATCAAATGCGCAATAATAAAATATGAGAGGCAGTTTCATAAAGTCAACTTGTGCAGTGTATGTCTTTCTTACCCAATGTTACCAAGGACTTTAAATGTTCGATTGTTTTTTCAATCGTTCAAAGCATTTCATCAATTTTCTCGCTTTTTACGTAGCATCTTGCATTGTATGATAGCCTGATTCTGTCGTTTCTATTGGAGTTAGTAATCCTATTTCATCATAATGATGTAGTGTACGCACACTGATTCCCCGCTAAATCAGCTGTCTGCCACCTTCCTTTCAATCTACACTTTAAAGTATCACGCAACGTAAGAGTCAATATAATCATTAAAAAATCGCTCACCTTTTAAATGAGATGAACGATTTCTTTAATCATATCTATTTTGTTTCAGCCACTGCTTGTTCTATATGTTCCACCGTAATATCTGAATGTGATGTATTCCATAGAACCTCTTTATTTTTAATTAAAAAAATTTGTGGAGACTGATGTTGGATACCAGTATCTTCAGCGATTTGATTGGAAACTTCCCTAGTTTCACGTACCTTTACAAAATAGGCACCAAGGTCTTCATCTGTTTCATCAAGATATTCGTTATATTGATGAAAAGCATCTGCACTAATCGGGCAAGTTGTACTTTGTTTAAATAATAAAACTAATTTTTCATCTGACATTTCCATTGCTTTCTCTAAGTCTTCTTTTGTAAGTAGTTCGTTGAGATTGACCACTTTTATTCCCACCTTTAATTAATTCTTTTCCTTCATTATAAATCGAAATTCATGTAAATAAATCTTTTTTGTTTTAACCATCACTATTATTCTTCCCTAAAGTACAAAATTTAACTGCGTATTTGTAGCACTCGGGCCATTGTTTCATATATTAAAGCAAGAACTATGATTAAGGAGGAAATTCAAATGTATCAACAGATGAAACCCTATTCAAATGAAAATAGGCAATTTAATATCCCTGGTTTAATAGGTGGTTTATTCGGCTTTCCAAGTGGAGGACCATATTACGGGCAGCCACCTGGACTTCCATATCCAACCTATCCGGGCGGACAATCTCCTTGGCAGCAAGCACCCCCACAGCAAACAGGAGGTCCACCAACAAGTCCACCCCCCGCGTTTCAACCAACACAACCTGGGGTTCAAACATTTGCTGTTGACCCTGGTGCTATACAAGGTTGTTTATTTCGATTCACTTATGTATGGCTAAATCGTGATTCATTTTGGTTTTATCCTGTCTTTGTAGGAAGAAATTCGGTTGCAGGATATCGTTGGAGAAGAAATAGATGGGTTTACTTCGGAATAGACTTAAATCAAATTCAGTCCTTTCAATGTTTTTAACTAGAAAATTTTTAGCTTTCCAATAGCTAACCATACAAACATCCCCTTCTTTTCATAGAAATATAGCGAAGGAGGGATGAAAATGTATCAATTAGCTGTCATTTATTTAGCATCTATTCTAGCTGGATTTGCACTGGCTAATTTACCGACCTCAGCCGTAATTACTCCTGGAGTTGCAAATTTCTTTGAAGTCATTGGTGGAATTGCAATTATTGTATTCTCCATCGCCTTATTATTTGATGGACTAAGGACCTTAATTAAAAAATATAGATAATAAGTAAAGAGAGACCATCACGTGGTCTCTTTTTTTTGGTTTCTGTTCCAATACATATAAATACCAGGCTATATTTATTCAAAAACATGTAAATATCATCAAACACTTTAAAAATTAATAGAAAGCTCATCAATTTCTAATCTGAAACACAGTGTACTTTTATCTTCAAATCGTAATATGAAAATAGAACAAAAAAAGGAGATGACATGGTGGCAATTGAAATTTTTACAAGAAAGGAACAAAAATATCTCATTACGAAAGAACAATATGAAGCATTAATCCAACGGTTAACCGGGAAAATGCGTCCTGATCGGAATGGTGAAAACGGGCGATATACTGTGACCAGTCTGTATTTTGACAATGCAGATCAGCGTATTTATTTTGAAACAAAAAATAAATTAAGGTTCCGACAAAAGCTTAGGCTTCGCGTTTATGATCAATCTGGTTTAAATGATTCAGCATTTTTCGAGGTAAAGCAAAAACATAAAAAGGTTGTTAATAAACGACGAATGGTACTACCTTTAAGGGAAGCTTATCGTTATTTCAAAGATGATGCAGAACCATTAGATAATTTTGAGACATCCAATACTCAGGTATTTAGGGAAATCGATCATTTTCGGCATCTATATCATTTAAAACCTGAAATGATCATTAGCTATGACCGGCATGCCCTGCACGGAATAGAGGATGATGAATTACGAATTACATTTGATTTAAACTTACGCTGCAGGAACGATGATTTATTTGTCGAGAATGGTCCACACGGTGAACACTTTATTGATACTAATCTAGTGATACTCGAAGTAAAAGTAAATCATAGTGTTCCGTTATGGCTCACTCGCATTTTACAAGATTTAAACTGCAAGCAGCGTGGAGCCTCAAAGTTTTGCACGAGCCTTGAATATTTAAAACAAGGGGAATTACCTAATGGAATAGAAGACGAGAAGGTACTCGTTGGAGGAGGAGTTTAATATGGACGTTATGAACACTTTATTTTCATCAGCATCTGAAGGAGGCACAAACATGGGAATGGTATTACTTGCTATGTCGATAGCAACAATTCTAAGTTTAGTGATTACAAAGGTTTATCAAGCGACTTTTACTGGAGAGCGCTACTCGCAAGCTTTTGTACATACAATTATTATGATGAGTGTCATTGTTTCTGTTGTTATGAATGTCATAAGTGGAAATGCTGGGGTGGCCTTTGGGTTATTTGCGATATTTTCACTTATTCGATTTCGGAGTGCCGTCACAGATGCTAAAGATATTGCTTATATCTTTTTCGGTCTCTGTGTCGGAATGACCAGTGGACTTTATCACTTTGAGCTAGCTATCATTCTTACGGCGTTTTCTAGTGTACTATTTTACTTACTATATAAATTCCAATATGGAAAAGGGAAAGACACGCAAATATTAAAAATAACTGTTCCAGAAAATTTAAATCACGAAAATATGTTTGACGATATATTTGCCGAGTATACAGAAAGCCATACACTTCGCCAAGTAGAAACAACAAATTTAGGAACAATGATTTTGTATTCGTATGCCATTCGCAGTAAAAACGCAACAAAGGATAAAGAGCTGCTTGATCGAATCCGGGAAAAAAATGCTAATTTAAAAGTATCACTAACCTATTTAAATAATGAATCTTAAATAATTAACAACCGATGCCTAACGAAAGGGATCGGTTGCTTTTGTTAATCATTCATAATTTCATCGACTGTATCTTCTACTTCTTGACGTGACATTTTTTCTTTACCACTCTTTAATGCTTTTAACGTTCTTTTAGCCAGAGCTAATGGAATCTTACAAAATAATGTAATATTACGCGTGCGAATATCTTTCATATATTCATCTGCTTTATCTAAGTTTTCCGATGCATAAGCAAACATATCGTCACGTGTCCAGTTATCTGGGAAAAACTGAACGCCCCGCTCGGCATCTTCATCTTTATTGCGTAGCACATTAACCGCTTGCAAGCCTCGTCCATAACCAATAGCTAAATCACGGTCTGTTTTTGTGCCATCATACCATTCCCATATATCTGATAACATGACCCCGACTAAGCCAGCAACATAATATGTATAATCATCAAGGTCTTCTTTCGTCCTAACAGTCCATTCTTTTTCAGCCCATTTTGCCATACCATCCGCCATAATACTTGTTGATTCTGTTACTTTTTCTACAATATCCGTGGGACAAAAACGTATCCAATCTCCTAATCTCAAGGTTACTTCTGGCAAAACGTTTCGATACGGTTGAGTTAACCCATCATACGCCGCCTGATCGAATCCCTCTGTTAAAAGTTTACTCGTTTCTCTTAATAGATATTGTTTCACTTCTATGTCTAATTTTTCATGGTCTTCTATTTCATCAATAGCGCGCATGCATAAATAAGCAGAGCCAACGGTTTCTTTGAGGTTTGGTTTTAGCAATTTTATTGGAATATAAAAAGTTCTGCTCGTCAGCTTTAACATATGCATTGCTTCTTTATGCAAGTTATCTACTTTACTCAAATTATTTCCTCCTTAAAAAAATGAGGTTATTTCAATTATAACAAAAGGGATATACTTTTTCCTGTCATTGACCTTTTAATGATAAGACTGTTTTTTCAAAGACCACAGCCCGTCGCTTAAATTCATTTACTCACTCAACTTTCGCATCAATAAAATGAGTTCAAATAGTTAACAGCATTAACGTTCGTCTAACTTTTTCATTAACAACCCTTTTAAAATTAAGCTGCTTTCTAAAGAATTAAGACTATAGTTACACACCACCAAAAAGATTGTTGCTTATGACGATAAATATATAAAATGCATCATTATAAAATATGATTTGAAAATTTGATATTCCAGTTTTATCCAGAAGTTAATAAAAATCAACTTGTGCGGTGTATATCTATCTTACCCAATGCTCCAAAGATTTTTTCACTTTCACTTTACAAAAATTGAGTTATTTAAATACCCTGTAAAATAGGGCAATCTTTCATGATTATCTACTTGTTTTTTACTATTTTTAAGTTTAAGATATAGAAATGTCAAGTTAAAGGTTATTGCTTTGCACAGTAAATTATATATAGGTTGATTCATTTTTTAAAATTAATGCAAAAACATCTTAGAAAGGCGATATTTTTATGGATAAACGTGTTTATTTTTTAATGATTGTATCATTTGTTGTCGGCATGGTCGAACTAATCATTGGTGGTATACTCGATTTAATTGCAGAGGACTTGAATGTCAGTGAAGGAAAAGTTGGTTTATTAATAACTGTTTTTTCATTTATATTCGCGATTTTTTCTCCGGTTCTTCTCGTTCTGACTGCTGGAATTGAACGAAAAAAATTAACACTTATTTCTTTATCTGTTTTTTTACTGGGTAATTTAGTCACTGTTTTCAGTCCCACCTACTCCGTTTTATTTATCGGCCGCATTATATCCGCGTTAAGTGGTGCATTGCTCATTATATTATGTCTGGTAATGGCACCTACCATCGTAGAACCGAAATATCGTGGACGAGCCATCGGAATTGTTTCAATGGGAGTCAGTGGTTCCCTTGTTTTAGGAATTCCCATCGGACTTATTCTCGGAAACGCTTTTGGTTGGCGGGCCCCTTTTGTAATGATTACGGGGTTAACTATATTATCAATGATAGGTGTTTACTTTTGGATGAGTCGGGTAGAGCCGAAACCGCCACGCCCACTTAAAATCTTAGTTACGGCATTGAAAGATAGTAAAATTTTCACGGCCCAATTAGCAACTTTCCTATTTATGGCAGGACATTATATCTTATACGCCTATTTAACTCCGTTTGTAAAAACAACGATGGGATTGGATGGTACATGGCTCAGTGTTATTTATTTAATATTTGGAATAGCAGCAGTTAGCGGAGGTGGCATTGGGGGGACTATCTCCGATAATTACGGTGCTAAGCCGACGATTATCGGATGTATGGTCATATTTTCAATTACACTTTTCATCATTCCTTATACTACATTTTCTATTCCATTATTTTTATGTATCCTTGTTATTTGGGGGATGATGAGCTGGGTTCTCTCACCTGCAATGCAAAGTTATCTTATAGAAACAACCCCCGAGACAGCGGATATCCAGCAAAGCTTGAATAACTCAGCTCTACATTTCGGAATTGCATTTGGATCCTTGATTGGCAGTATCGTCATTGATAAAGTCTCGGTTGAAATGAATGCTTCAATTGGTGGTTTTTTCGTTATTCTAGCATTATTCACCGTCATTTATTCCATGAGAAAAGGAGCAAGTTCTTATGAAAAACATTTTAATCTATAGATGACATTCCAAAAAAATCGAGTTAATGCTGTGAACCATTCAAATATTACGCTGTTTAACGTACTTTATGAAAACAAATCGATTTCAATTCAGAAATATTATCTATATAATTTAGATAGGTCATTGAATAAGGAGTGTTTATCATGGTATCTGAACATAATAATAGTAAGGGGAAGCCTAAAAAAACACATAGTATCGATAAGCTCGTCACTATCCCTGAAGATATAGAAAAAGTTATCAATGGAGAAAAGACAGCAACGAGACGAAATGGAGTTTATGCGGATATTGGCGAAGTTATGGAATTAAAAGGGAAAAAGTTTAAAATCAATCAGATTTATCCGCAATATTTAGGTGATTTGACAGATGAAGATGCACAACAAGAAGGATATCAAGATCTACAAGCCTATAAACAGTCTATTTTAGCTATTCATCCTGGAATGAGATGGGCACCAAAAATGAAAGTATGGGTACATGAATACGCTCCATTAGAGAAACCTTAAATTAACTACAAAAAATGCGTGTTATCATCTCCTTATAAGAATCAGATAACACGCATTTATAGATTATACAATATGTCACCACAGGTTGGTTGAATCATTAAAGCACCCCCTGTTCAATCATGTCTACGATATCATCAATCGTAAATCTTTTACCTTTTAATATGTTTAATTTAGCTTTTTTTACTTTTTCCTTAAATTCCTTACACTCTATTTCATCATTAATTATTGATTCAGGTTCCTCAATCAATGAAACATAATACCTTTTATTATCCATTTCAATGACAGATTCATTTTCATCAATAATATCTTTAATAAACGTTGCTTCCTTTTCTTTTAATTTTTTCATGGGGTTCCCCTCCTGTTCCAATTGTGTAAAGCTAACGTATAGTCTTATACCCATACTGTGTTTTTATAAAACATTACGTTATATTTTTTCTTTTTCTGGGGGTTCATGACCCTTGAATTTTTACTTGTTAAAATAATAGAATGTTCCTTCGACTTAATTTATAATACATGTACGTATACATACCCACTCTCTTTACCTAATTAAAGTAACGATTAAAGCCTATTTGATAAGGAGCGATTAGTATGAAGAAACCGCCAAGTCCTTTTATGAAATTCTTAGGTGGGAGAGATTTGATTTTTGGATTAGTTATTTTAATTCTTATTGGCATTATTATATTCATATATAATCAAGTCTCTTTTATATTTCATCCACTTATTATTATTTTTACAACTATTTTAGCGCCAGTCATTCTCGCATTTATCGCATACTATTTATTAAACCCAATTATTGACTTATTAGAGAAGTTTAAGATAAGGCGTGTTTGGGGTATTGTCATCATTGCTTTAATAATTACTGGTATATTAACTGGTCTTATATTAGCAACTGCTCCAATAATTGAAAGGCAAATTGAAGATTTAATTGAATCATTCCCACGTTACCTCAGTCAGATGGGAGACAATATTCAGTCATGGCTCGAACACTCTATTCTTGGTCCATATTATGACGAAGGATATCAATGGGTTGTGCAGAATTTAAGTGATTTACCTAGTAAAATTGGAGAATACCTTGGCGGTGCTATTGAAGGATTTCGAAACATCGCTAGTACTTTGACTAATGCTATAGTTGCGCTTATTACATTCCCTATTATTTTATTTTTCCTTTTAAAGGATGGGGTTAAGTTTAAAAAATATGTTTTAAATTTATTCCCCCCAAAATTCCGCCATGATGTTGATCAAATTCTCAAAAACATAGATAATCAAGTCGGCTCTTATATTCAAGGTCAAATTATTGTTGCTCTCTGTATCGGAATCCTTTTGTATATCGGATATTTAATTATTGGCCTGGATTATGCCATTGTGTTAGCTATTGTAGCTGCAGTCACAAGTGTTGTTCCTTATCTGGGGCCGATGATTGCTATATCACCGGCAATTATTATTGCTATTGTTACGGGTCCATTTATGTTAGTCAAACTCGCAATAGTCTGGGGTGCTGTGCAATTTTTAGAAGGAAACTTTATATCCCCGAATGTGATGGGGAAAACGATGCAGATTCATCCGCTTACAATTATTATCGTTTTACTTGTAGCAGGAAATCTATTTGGATTATTTGGAGTCATTCTCGGTATTCCGGGTTATGCAATTTTCAAAGTTCTGGTAGTATATTTATTTAATAAATTTAAAGATAGATACAACCATTATTTTGGTGAGGAGTATGGTTATTATCAACCAACAGATGTAGATGAAAAATAATTGTCATAGTAATTAATAGATTAAAAAAGGGAGAAGCTTGAATGAATAAAAAGTCATTCTTCATGGCATCCATTACAGTTTATTTGGGCTTCTTCTTTTGCGGGGGTAAGAGCAAGTTTGCTAGGCGGTTACACCCCCGAGCATTTAGTGCTCGTTCGATTTTCTCATAGCTTCAATCGTCTTACTACTACTGCAACTTCAGTTTTCTTTGTATTTCAAAAACCACTTTATTCTCATTATAAGCCGATTGAATTAACCGCTTATTTCACGTGGGCTGGGATACCCACTGCTTATTTTCTTACCAGGCCTTTGGAGTAACTTGCAAGAAGCAACATTTTCAGCACATCTGGCATCTATATTTGTTGGTTTATTCCCGCTGAACTCGCTTATGCCACATGGTCCATTGCTCTCTCTTTAGGTGCAAGCAGTATTTCTATGATTCTTTATACCGAGCCTGTGATTGCAATTATCATTGCCTGGGTTTGGTTACAAGAGTTGCCTAACTTTTTATCACTCATAGGCGGGACAATTGCAATATCTAGTGTTGTTATCGTCAGTTTATTAGGTAGGCGACGTCAGTTGAAAGACTTAAACGGCTAACAGTATCAATTCTCCCTCCCCCGTTTCATGCAAGTATATTATTTATTTCTTATCTGGTAATATTTTTTTACTGACATTTTTACTACAATAATATATACTATTATATGTGAAATATTGAACACAAAAAATCGTGAACTATATTTAAGGATATATTTCTATTCTCTTTTTTCGGTAAATATTAGAAGTCACACAATATACAAACCTTCGTCAATAAATCGTCATGAAACCTTGCCATATCTGTAACCTATACACCATTTCTTTCACGTCTTTTTATTATATAATAAGAGTAGTGTAGTTTTTACTATTCACATAGTGTTTATGTTTAAAGAAAATATTCAATGTTTTTTGTGACTAATTTGTGAATTATATCACTTTATATAGGAGGTTTAAAAATGGGCACGTTAGAATTAGCACGACTACAGTTTGCATCAACAACGATATTCCATTACTTTTTCGTTCCCATGTCCATTGGATTAGCGTTAATTATTGCAATTATGCAGACGATATATGTTGTCAAAGGGGACGATATGTATAAAAGAATGACAAAGTTCTTTGGAACGTTATTCCTCATTAACTTTGCTGTCGGTGTTGTAACCGGAATACTTCAAGAATTTCAATTTGGAATGAACTGGTCGACATATTCACGTTTTGTTGGAGATGTTTTCGGACCGTCACTTGCTATTGAAGGGTTACTTGCCTTTTTTATGGAATCGACGTTTATTGGTATTTGGGTTTTTGGATGGAATCGCCTGCCAAAGAAAGTCCATCTTCTTTCGATTTGGCTTGTTTCGATTGGAACGATTCTATCTTCTTTTTGGATTTTATCGGCAAATGCGTTTATGCAGCACCCTGTCGGTTATGAAATTGCAGATGGGCGTGCACAAATGACGAGTATTGGGGAAATTTTAACAAATGGGCATTTATGGGTACAGTTCCCACATGTTCTCTTTGCTGCATTTGCAACTGGCGCTTTCTTAATTGCTGGAGTCAGTGCTTGGAAAATCGCGCGGAAACATGACGTAGAAATGTTTAAGAAATCATTCAAGATTTCCATCATCGTTGCAACGGTTTCTGCATTATTTGTGTCGATGTTTGGGCACCAACAAGCACAATATTTAGTAGAAAGTCAACCAATGAAACTAGCTGCTGCTGAGGCCTTATGGAATACAAGTGAGGATCCTGCACCATTTACACTGATTGCCAATATTGACACTGAAGCAAAAGAAAATAGTCATGACATTCAAATTCCTGGTTTGCTCAGTCTATTTTCATTTAATAAATTCAGCGGACAACTAGAAGGAATGAATCAAATTCAAGCAGAATACGAAGCAAAATATGGACCAGGAGACTACATTCCTCCTGTAAAAACTGTTTTCTGGAGTTTCCGTATGATGGTCTTCAGTGGAATGGCCATGTTACTGCTCGGTTTGTATGGTTGGTACGCATCACGAAAAGATATTCTTGAGAAAAATCCTTTGTTCACCAAATTAATGGTTTATGCGATATCCCTCCCTTTTATCGCGAATACGTTTGGTTGGATTATGACGGAAATGGGACGCCAACCATGGGTCGTGTTTGGTGTCATGCAAACAGAAGATGCCGTATCACCTTCTGTCACCTTTAATGAGGTATTATTCTCTTTCGTATCGTTTACTTTGCTTTATGCTATTTTAGCTGGTATTACGATTTATTTATTTGTGAAGCATATTAAGAAAAAGGATCATCAAGAAGAAACATCAAAAGAGATAGACGATCCATTTGATGTATCAGAAGAGGAGGCTGCTCCACATGTCACTTAATGAATTATGGTTTCTGCTTATTGCTGTTCTTTTTGTCGGTTTCTTTATCTTGGAAGGCTTTGATTTTGGTGTAGGTACCGTTGCAAAGTTTCTCGGTAAAGATGAAGCAGAAAAACGTGTTTATATAGGAACAATTGGGCCATTTTGGGACGCAAACGAGGTATGGCTAATCACGGCTGGTGGTGCGATGTTTGCTGCATTTCCACATTGGTATGCAACCATGTTTAGTGGATTTTATATCCCACTTGTCTTTATGTTGCTTGCATTAATTGTACGGGGTGTATCTTTTGAATTCCGGGAAAGAGTAAATAACCAAAAATGGCGAAATTTATGGGACTGGGCCATGTTTATCGGCAGCGCACTTCCACCGATTCTATGGGGAGTGGTATTAGCCAACTTTATGACTGGGATGCCAATTGACGGCGATAAAGAAATGGTCGGTGGATTCTTACAGTTCTTGCATCCTTTCGCTTTATTAGGCGGAGTGATGTTTCTATTATTATGTATCGTTCACGGCCTTCAATTTATTACCATTCGAACGGAAGGTGAATTACAGGAACGAGCACGAAAAGTTGCGAAAAAAATTGCTCCAATCACCTTAATTGCACTACTTGCCTTTGTCGGCATCGGATGGTGGAAGACAGATATCTTCACCTATCATAGTACGTATTGGATTCTGCTTCCAATTGGGGCATGGGTAGCCTTGTTACTGGCTAGCATTTTCAATGTAAAAAAATCAGATATCTGGGCTTTCACTTTTACTAGTATTACAATTGGCTTGCTTATTGCCAGTATATTTATCGGGATGTTCCCTAGAGTAATGATTAGTTCCTTTGGCGAAGCATTTGATTTAACGATTCAAAATGCCGCTTCTGGTGCCTATACACTCAAGGTAATGTCTTATTTCTCATTAACTTTACTACCATTTGTTTTAGGCTACCAAGTGTGGAGTTATTACGTCTTTCGAAAACGACTTAAAAAAGATGATGAGTTGGGATATTAATGAAACGTAAAAAAGGATTACCTTCCTATCCGGGAAGTCGAAAACTATATATTTTATTAAGTGTACTCATCGCCATCGAGGCAATTAGCATCATTGCCCAAGCTGTTTTTCTAGCTCGGGCAATTACACTTTTATTTGAACGTGTCCCCTTAAGTGAAACCCTCAGCTCTATTGGTTTGTTTTTACTTGCTTTCGTCATTCGCTATGCATTATCTCATCTTCAAAAATATATAACCGAAAAGTACGCCCAAACAACAAGTTCCAATTTAAGAAAAAATTTAGTTAAAGCCTATTTCCAGCGTGGACATCGATTTATTCAATCAGAAGGAACAGGCCGGCTTGTTACACTTGCGATTGAAGGTATTGATCAACTGAAAAAATATCTAGAGATTATCTCCATTCGCATGTTGCGTACGATTATTGTTCCAATAATGATTGTTGTCTACATTTTCACCCTTGATATAGCATCCGCCATTATTCTTATCCTTACAGTGCCAATAGTTATTCTGTTTATGATTTTACTAGGCTTAGCTGCACAAAAAATGGCGGATAAACAATATGCAACATACCGTATCTTATCCAATCACTTTATCGACTCTTTAAAAGGACTTGAAACATTGAAATATTTAGGTCAAAGTGTCAGGCATATCTATAAAATTAATAAAGTTAGTAAACAATACCGTGAAGCAACGATCAAAACATTACGAGTAGCATTCTTATCATCTTTTGCACTCGACTTTTTCACAAGTCTTTCTATTGCGTTTGTTGCAGTTGGACTTGGTTTTCGTTTGATTGAAGGAGGTATAATTTTATATCCTGCTTTGACAATTTTGATTCTTGCACCTGAATATTTTCTCCCTATCAAAGAAGTTGGGAGTGACTTTCACGCTACTCTTGACGGACAAGTTGCAATGGAAGAAATCGACACGATCATTCAAAAAGCGGAAAAACAACAAACATCCGCACAAGGCGAAGATTTTAAATGGAATACTACAAGTCAAATCCGTGTAAAAAACGTGTCTGTCATAGAGAATAATCATTCTATTTTAAAAGATATTCACTTCGATTGGAGTGGTCCGGGAAGAATTGGTATTGTTGGTGAAAGTGGTGCTGGAAAGTCAACTTTCATTAATCTATTAGCCCAGTTTTTAGAACCAGCAAGTGGAGAGTTTCAAATAAACGGAAAAGATATTAAAACCTTAAAAAACAGCTGGATGGAAAATATAGCTTATATCCCACAACACCCTTATATTTTTCCCGCAACACTTGCCGATAATATCCGTTTTTATGCACCTGAAGCGTCAGACGAAGCAGTCAAAAAAGTAATTCGCGAAATTGAATTAGAGTCTTTTGTAAAGGAACTGCCAAATGGTATTCATGAAAAGATTGGTGAAGGTGGTCGGACTCTCAGTGGTGGCCAAGAACAGCGAATTGCGATGGCACGTGTTCTTTTAAGCGATAAGCCTATTATTTTACTTGATGAACCTACAGCCCATCTTGATATTGAAACAGAATACGATGTTAAGCAAGTGATGCTCCGAGTTTTCAAAGACCGACTAGTATTTTTAGCAACACATCGTCTCCACTGGATGAAAGAGATGGATGAACTAATTGTACTTGCTGACGGGAAAATTACGGAGCAAGGAACACATGAAGAGTTACTTGAAAGAAAAGGAACCTATTTTAATTTACGACATCAACAAATGGGAGGGAGTTTTAATGAGCGATTGGATTAAACCATATATGAAGCAAAATAAAGGCCGTATTGCACTTGGTATTTTCTTTGGTTTATTAGGTATTGCATCAGGCGCCATGTTGCTATTTGTTTCTGGATATTTAATTTCCAAATCCTCCCTTCGACCAGAAAACATTATGATTGTTTATGTACCAATAGTTTCTGTCAGGGCATTTAGTATTGGGCAAGCTGTGTTTGTCTATTTAGAAAAACTTGTTAGTCATGATATTGTATTACGTATATTGGAAAAAATGCGCTCAAGACTTTATAAAATTGTTGAACCCCAAGCGCTCTTTCTAAGTAGTCGCTATCAAACTGGTGATTTACTTGGAGTTCTATCTGATGATATCGAGCATTTACAGGATTTTTATATACGGACGATTTTTCCAAGTATCCTTGGACTTGTAACATATGGTACCTTTGCAGTGGTGCTTGGAATATTTGATTGGGTCTTTGCACTACTCATGCTACTCATGCTTGGTGTGCTCATCTTTTTTATGCCACTCCTTTCCTTAATGATTACAAGACGTCACCATATAAAACAAAAACAACGCATCAATGGGCTTTATAGCCAACTGACTGATGCTATTTTTGGTCAAGTCGATTGGCAGGCAAGTGGTCGGACAGATGAAATATTTGCGCAAGTGAATACCAACGATGAACAGTTTAACAAAACAGAAAATCAACTCCGGAAATGGAAGCATAGCCGTGAAGCAGTATTACGTCTTATGGCTGGACTTGTTATTATTGCAATAATGATTTGGACTGATATTCAAACGGGAGCTGGTAAATTTTCGCCAACTGTTATTGCAGCATTTGTTTTAATGACATTTTCTATAACCGATGCACTTTTACCTGTTTCTGAAGCAGTAGAACATGTCCCATCTTACATGGATTCTTTAGCACGAATTGAGAAGGTAGAAGATGAGACATCCGAACAATTTGGGGAAAGAGAGACTGACTTTCAGAATAGCAATGACATAACGATGGCACTAAGAAATGTTAGCTATCAATATCCTGGTCATTCAACAAAAGCAATTGACAATCTTTCCTTAACGATTACACCTGGGAAAAAAATTGCTGTTCTCGGTAAAAGTGGTACTGGGAAATCTACATTGTTAAAACTAATGGCCGGTGTGTTAGAGCCTGATGAAGGAAAGGTCTCAGTAAATAAGACACAAATGAGCAGTGAGTTACTATCCAAAGCTGTTTCTGTATTGAATCAAAAACCACATTTATTTGATACTTCAATCAAAAACAATATTCGAATGGGACGTCCTAGAGCGAGTGACGAGGAGTTATTTAAAGTTATTGAACGAGCCCAATTAACAAACTTAATTTCCTCCTTGCCTGAAGGACTTGCTACCCAAATGGAAGAAATGGGAGGGCGATTTTCCGGCGGGGAAAGACAAAGAATTGCCTTTGCTCGTGTATTACTGCAAAATACGCCAATTATTTTATTTGATGAACCAACCATCGGACTTGATCCAATTACTGAGCAGGAAGTGTTGAATACTATCCTAACAGCAACGAAGGATAAAACAGTTATTTGGGTTACCCATCACTTAGCCGGTGTCGAACATATGGATGAAGTAATTTTCCTAGATGACGGTAAAATTGCCATGCAAGGGACACATGAAGAATTACTCAAAACAAATAAAAGATACCAAAAATTATACCGGATGGATCAAGGAGTGGAAAAGTAAAAACATTTAATGATCAATATAAAGAACATGACGGAAAGTAAATTCTCCTTATGAATCGGTCACTCATCAAGATTATAAGTGACCGATTATAGATATTTTCCTTAGGAAAGGGTAATCCTCAGCACTATAGGCTATTATCATCTTGAATTACACAATGAAAAGAACCTATGTCTTATGCTCCCTACTTTTCAGCCTTGAAATATATACAGGGAAGAAGACTCTAATAAGGGTTTTATCCCGTTTTTATGATATGGCATCCATTGCTCTGCTTCTTGTATCCGCATCCATTTTACTTCGGCAATTCCCACTGTATCTTGCACATCTAGTTTACCACCTGCTATTTTCGCATGAAACGTAAAAAATAACGCATGGTTGCCATCCTTTTTCATAAAAGCTTCGTTAATACTCGCAATACTGCCTATATCAACGGTTAGTCCTGTTTCTTCCCAAGTTTCTCGAATTAACGCCTGCTTCAACGTTTCCCCTTTTTCAACGCCCCCACCTGGCATAGACCAATTATGATGACGGTTATTTTGAACCATTAAAATCTTTTCATGCGCGTCATCTGTTATTAAGGCATACACCACATCAACTCTTTTCATTTTCTCAGCTCCCCAAATTCTGAATACTCTTATGATACTACACAATAATTGTGATAGCTACTTACTTTCAAAAACAAAAAAGCCTGATAGACTACTAAGTTCTATCAAGCTTTCCATTAGTCATTGCCTTCCTTACGACTTTAAAAAGTCACTAACCAAGTTCATATACTTATCTGTTTCTTCAATTCCTGGGGCATGTCCGGAATGCTCAAATTCAACAAAACGGGCACCAGGAATGAGGTCGGCAATTTCTTTTCCTTCATGAGGTGGATTTAGTCCATCATGTTTTCCGCTAATGACTAGCGTTTCCGCTGTGACGTTCTTTAGATCTGGCCGAAAGTCAAAATCAGACAGGGCGTTTGCTGCAATCTCTTGCTGCTCTGATGTAAGTCCACCAGGTATACTATTTAACCACTTGCCTACCTTTTCTAAATTATGAAAGATCTGATCTGCTAGTTCTCCCATTTGCTCCTCAAAACTCAAATGACCGATTTCTTCACGATGCTCAGCCAGCAATCCTTCATTCTCACCTTTAGAATGGGTATTACCTGAAACAAGAATCATTTTTTTAACACGGTCGGGTACTCTAATAGCAACACCTTGTGCCACATAAGTTCCCATCGACATTCCAATTAAGTTTGTCTCTTCAATATCTAAAGCATCCATTAAAGCAATCACATCTTCAATATGATCTTCGAGTGTATGGGATGATGGCTTTTCAGATTTCCCATGACCCCTTGCATCAAGAGCAATAACACGGAAACTTTCTTTAAAGTATTCCATTTCCTGTTTTAACATCATGTGAGTGCTTGTTAAACCGTGGAGTAAAATTAACGCCTCTCCTTCGCCTTTTTCCTCATAATATAATGTCGTATCATTAACCTGTATTTTTGGCATGACTATTCCCTCCATCTTTAGTAGAATAACGTTAATACGCTAGCCCCATTATAACATCTAACGATTCGCTTATAATATTTCACGCTTAATGTTGAAAATGGTTCAATTACTGTCGATGCGTGATTCGACATAAAAAAACATGTTCTCTGCTTATATGTAGTTGGATAATTTAATTCTAAGGAGTTCGCTTATGAAAATATATATTGATGCAGATGCAAGTCCTGTAAAAAATATCGTTATCAATGAGGCAAAACAATTCAAGATATCAGTCGTTCTCGTCAAAAGTTACAGTCATTTTTCTCACTCAGATGAATCAGAAGGTGTGGAAACAATCTACGTTGATACAGGTGCAGATGCCGCTGATTATGAAATTTTAAAACACACTCAACCCGGTGACATTATCATTACCCAGGATTACGGATTAGCATCCCTTGGATTAGCTAAAGAGTGTAAAGTTCTTCACCATAAAGGTTTTGCTTATTCTAATAAAAACATTGATATGCTACTTCAAACACGTCATTTAAGTGCTAAGGCGAGAAAAGCCGGTCAAAAGACAAAAGGACCTAAAGCTTTTACAGATGAAGATCGTGAAAAATTTAGAGATCTCCTTATAAAAACGTTAAAACAAAACATTTAAATTGATTACTCACACAACCTTTATATCAACAAAAAAATTAAAAATGACACGAAGTTTAAATAACCACAGTGACAAGCACTGTGGTAGATTTTATGAATTATTTTCTTCTTACATTTTTCATGATAAACTTACTTCTTGGCAGGCTGGGCATACGGGTCATACTATAGTCTAAATCTTGGGCTGGCACGTCATAGTCCATATGGTGGACCATCATCTCAAGACTCGCTTTCATAATTTCAATGGTTAAGCCTTCCCCCGGACATCGATGCCCCATATAATAATCCCCACCACCTTGTGGAATAAAATTAAACAGGCTCCCGTCCCAATTTTTAAACCTCTCTGGGTTAAATTCATTCGGATTCTCCCATAAATCAGGGTGATGATTTGTACCGTAAAGATCTAACATAACTAAAGTTCCTTCCTTAAAATCATGCCCTTTCCAGAGAAAATCTTTACGAACTCTTGCAACCGCCATTGGAAAAAATGGATAATAACGACGAACCTCTTGAACAAACATTTGATAATACATTTCATTCACAGATGTCTCTAACTTTTCCTTTTCTTCAGGAAAATCATGAAGAGCAAGCGCACAAAACGCGATGTAAACGGAGACAGCGACAGTGGGACGTAAGATATTAACTAATTCTACCGAAGCTATTCCAGTTTCCATTAGTTTTCCGTTTTCTTCTTGATGCCAAGCCATTTTATATAATGCTGTGTCTTCTTCGGGATTTAATTTACCATCCCGTACATTTTCAATATGTTTGGCAGCCCATTTTTCTACTTTTTCACGAGCTATTCTGCCTTGCCAATGTCTTGGACCTACAGCACCGCCTGCCTCAAAAAGAGCATTTAATTCCTTTGTTCTTTCATCTAGTTCGTTTGCCCATAACGGTACACCAGCCCACTCACAAACGGATTTTGTTAATAACTTATTTGCTTCGTCATATAAAACGACTTCATCCATTTCTGTCCATCTGTCAATTGCTCTTTCCCATTCTTTTTTAATAATTTCCGTCATCTCTGCTAACTTTTCGGGGTTCATAAGTGACATGAAAAGTTTTTTATGATTAACATGTGTAGCCGCATCTAATGTTTGCACACCATCTTCACCGAATAATGTTTTCAGTACGCGTTTAGGTGCTGCACCTTGACGCTTAAATTTTTCATTATCGTAAAATACTTTAGCCGCTTCTTCTCCTGATAAACAGACCGCTTTTTGACCACCGAGAACTCGGGTTTCAAACATATTCGACTGAAATCGTTCCCGTCGGTTAGAAATATATTCATATCCTTCTAATAGTAGTTTAATCGTATTATCAATTCCATGATCAATTGGTATTTGTTCTCTGTACGGCATATTTAATCCTTCTTTCATATCATAGTCATTGTTATATTTTGCTTATTTTAACACTTTATACTTATGAATATACCCTGTCTCATAATGAAGAAACGTTGCCCATCATTACAGATAACGGATATGTGTAAACTTTTACTCGGGGAATATTCCAGTATATTTTTCTAGATAAAAAAGAGAAGGCACTCTATCATAAATGTATGCTTACTAGGGCAAATACATATAGAGAGAGGCCTTCCCGTGGAACATATTATATCAAGAA
>DATGTS010000010.1:0-16233 GCA_035301745.1 Candidatus Avamphibacillus sp. | reverse complement strand
TGAAGGACTACCTTTAAAGCCCTGTTGTCCTTTTTTAATAAATAAAATAAAGGTTATATCTGAAAATTTAGATAACAATATTAGCCTCAAAAATTTTATGGTTGACTTTATTATTAATTTTTTATGCAACGCTAGTGATTTAGAATAATATGTGGGACATCTGGATGCTCTTCGACTAACTTTTTAGCATCTTCTTTGGAAACACCGATAAACCAATACAAGTCTTTTTCCCTAACTAATTTATGGTCTTCGTCATCACTAAGATCAAATAAGTCTGGAGTCATTGGGTTTTTAAAATTCTGTAAACCCTTTCCTATGAAATACCCAAAAGCAGCTAAGCCCAGTCCCAGCCAGAAAAAATCAAGTTCCATGTAAAAACCACCTTTTGTTCTGTTTGTTAATATGTAATTTAACGAGTCTATGAAAATATGAAATACACATTTTTTATAGTAGTCCAGGACTCTTGTATTTAATGTAACATAACATGTGATTTACTGGTGAAAACTTTATAAAATGTTTATAATCGCTCTTTAGTATAAAACCGACATGTGAGAATCTGTCGCTTATCGGTTTTGGGAATTTCACCGTAAAAGTGATACGCGACACGTAAGAGAGCACCACTTTCTTTCCGAAATTCCATCTTAAAAAACGCACAAGAAAATTTTTCCTTGTGCGTCTTCTTTCTTCCAATACTTCAATCTCACCTATTATTTATAGGAATATTTTTTTCCGAAACTTTTTTGATAGCACTATAGTAATCTTCTTTTAATTCTTCTACGATTTCAGAAACCGTCTGTATTTCGGTAATGGAGCCAACACCTTGGCCTGCACCCCAAACATCTTTCCAAGCTTTTACTTCTCCATCTTTACCTTTTGAAAAATCAATTATTTCTTTCTTTTTAAGATTAGTCGGATCTAATCCAGCGCGAGTAATACTTGGAATAAGATAATTCGCATGAACACCACTAAAAGCATCCGTATAAATAATATCTTCAATGGAGGAATCAATAATCATATCTTTATATTCTTTCTGAGCTCCACTTTCCTCCGCTGGAATGAAACGTGTTCCGAAATACGCATAATCAGCACCGAGTAACTCAGCAACAAGAATATCTTCACCTTTTGACATTCCACCAGATAACACGATCGGACCGTCAAAAATTTCTCTAACTTCATGTACAAATGGGATGGGATTAAATGTTCCTCCATGGCCACCTGCGCCACTTGCTACTAAAACCAATCCATCTGCACCTTTTTCTATCGCTTTTTTGGCAAATTTTATATTAATCACATCTGATAAAACTATCCCATCATATTGATGGACAACATCCACCACTGGTCCTGGATCACCTAGTGAAGTAATTACGACTGGTGGCTGATATTTTTCGATTAATTTAAGATCTTCCTTGTATCTTTTATTGGAACGGTGCACAATAAAATTAATTCCCCATGGACCAATTTTACTATTAGGTTTTTCTTCTCTTCGTTTTTCTAGCTCTAAGGTAATTTCTTTCATCCAATCTTCTAGTATGTCACCAGTTCTCGCGTTTAAAGCAGGAAACGTTCCAATTATTCCCGAAGCACATGCATTAATAACCATTTTCGGATTACTGATTAAGAACATTGGAGCCATGATTACGGGTAGATCAGTAGAATTTTTTATTTGTTCTATTGCTTTACTTTGCATTCTTTCATTCTCCTTTTATTCTTATATTATTTTAAAATTACTTTATCCCTTGCCATTTAAAATCATTACTTTTATTACTTTCCCGATTAAACGGGCTTAACTTTATTACGAATTAAATCATCCATTATGCACCATCGTAACATATAGTTATTAGAAACATACAAAAATAGATAATAGTTTATTAACTTTATAAAAAATACAAGAGAATCCTTCCCTTGCACGTTTACTTTACTATTAAGCTATAAAATATATTGTTCCTTAACAATTTCCAGCAAATCTTTTTCATTTAAATAAGACCCAGGTGCTAAAATGGGGAAAATAAAACCTGTTTATGTGACCCTCGGCTAGGAATCTACCCGTGATAGGGAAGATAAAGTAAGGGGTTTCTCACAGTTCATTTCCTCCGAATTCCAAACCAACTACCAAACTGCAATACTACCATCCGTTCTTGATTCCGTACCTCCTACAAGTACACCCGACTTAGGATCTCGCCAAATTATTTGGCCTCTACCAAAACTATTCGGTTCCATTGCAATTCTAACGTCATGTCCTTTCTCCGCGAGTTCGGTGGCCGTATGATGTGGGAAGCGCGGCTCCACTTCGACAATTTTATCACGCATCCATTGCCAGCGTGGAGCGTCAAGTGCTGCCTGAGGATTGAGTCCAAAATCGATAGTGTTCATTAACACTTGGACATGACCCTGTGGCATCATATATCCACCCATCACCCCAAATGGACCAACAGCTTGCTTGTTCTTTGTTAAAAATCCTGGAATAATTGTATGATAGGTTCTTTTTCCACCTTCAAGTGCATTGACGTGGTTTGGGTCAAGTGAGAAATCAGCTCCCCTATTTTGCAGTGAAATGCCTGTTCCTGGAACAACGATGCCAGATCCAAAGCCCATATAATTACTTTGAATTAAGGAAACCATATTTCCTTCTTTATCAGCTGTGGATAGGTAAACAGTTCCGCTTGCTTTTGGATCTCCGGCTTCTGGAGTAAGTGCTGTGTCGGTAATAAGCTTACGGCGTTTCGCTACATAATCATCATGTAAAAGTTCTTTCAGTGTAACATCCATCTGATTTTCATCGCTCACATATTTGAATCCATCTGCAAACGCTAATTTAATTGCCTCAATTTGTTTGTGATATGTATGGATGGACTCTTTATCCGTAAATTCAAATCCTTTTAAGATATTCATCGCTTGCAGTGCCACGACACCCTGTCCATTAGGTGGAAGTTCCCAAATATCATAGCCACGATAATTAATACTTACCGGATTTACCCATTCCGCTCTGTGATTGGCTAAATCTTCTGCCGTTAAAAATCCGCCCGTTTCCTTTGAAAAGCTAGCTATCTTTTCGGCTAGTTCTCCATGGTAAAAGGCTTCTGCATTCGTCTCTGCGATAAGTTCTAGTGTACGTGCGTGACCCTCTGATGCCCAAATTTCTCCAACACGAGGAGCTCTTCCTTCAGGTGTAAATGTTTTAAACCATGCATTAAATTCATCGCCCTTTAAATTATCCATAAAAATCCGATGAGCGCGCTTCCAGTACTTACCTAGTGTTGGTGACAGTGGATAACCTTCTTTTGCATACGTAATAGCAGGTTTTAAAACTTCAGTTAATGGAAGGTTTCCAAACTTTTTCGATAACTCAGCCCAAGCTCCAGGTGCACCAGGTATGGTAACAGGTATCCAGCCATATTTAGGCATTTTTTCATGACCTTGTTCTTTGACCGCATCAATCGAAATACTTTTCGGCGACCTCCCACTTCCATTTAAGCCATGCAGTTTTCCATTTATCCATACTAAGGCAAATAGGTCTCCACCTATTCCATTAGACGTCGGTTCAACCACCGTTAAACAAGCTGCAGTCGCGATGGCCGCTTCGACAGCATTTCCACCTTTTTTTAAAACAGTCATACCAGCATCAGCCGCGAGTGGTTGAGATGTAGCTACCATTCCATTTCTGGCAAAAGTCGCATTACGTTGAATGGGATACGGATTTGAAAAGTAATTTAATGAATTCATCGACATAACTCCTTCTAAGACGTCATTTTTCAAAGTTTTTGTTAAATTATCAATATATTTTATATAAATGAAAGATTCTTGTCAATGAAAATTCACTTTCTTATATCTAATTTTAAATATTGAACACTTAGACTCATAATGGAGTTTATTAAACAGTATCCACTCTTTTAAAAACACCATTTATTTTAATATACAAAGGTTCTTAAAAAACTGAATTTTGCATAATAAGGATTCTTCCTTTATGCTAATTACTAAAGAAAGAAACAAAAATAATAATAAAGAATGGAGTTTTTATATGAACAAGTATATTTTACCTGAGATGACCTGGCCTGAAATTGAGAAAGCATTGGAGACAGCGACGGTTGCGATTGTTCCAGTTGGTGCGCAAGAACAACATGGACATCACCTTGCTGAAGGATGTGATTCTTATCGTGCTGAAAACTTCTCCGCATTACTTGCAGAAAAATGTTTTCCAAAAGTAGTTGTCACGCCAACGATAAATTACGGTGTCTCTCCTCACCATATGGATTTTCCTGGAACAATTACACTACGTCCTGAGACTTTAATTGCCCTCCTAGAAGATGTTGTAGCCAGTTTGAAACAACATGGCTTAAAGAAATTTCTATTTTTGAATGCTCATGGTGGCAATAGCGCACCAATTGGTGTTGCTGCGGAAAAATTAGCTCGTCAATATGGAGTGGAAATTGCCCATACAAAATTTGTAGATGCAGCAAAGAAAACACTCTCTGAAGATATTGATTCTGAGTACTTCGGACATGCATGTGAGCGGGAAATTTCTGAATGTTTATACCTAGCACCAAGTATTGTAAGGAAAGATCTCATAGAAAAAGGAGATATGAATGAAGATTCTTTTGCCCTTAAATATATGAAAAATGATTTTGTAAAAGTAGTTTATCAGTTTAATGAAATCACAAATAACGGAAACATCGGGGATGGAAGAAAAGGAAGCTATGAATTAGGAGAAAAAATCATCCAAGAAGCACTTACAAATCTAGCAGTATTCATAGATGATTTTTCAGAATCTGAGAGACAAGATAAAGTGGATTTTCAATCGGTGACGGATTTTACTGCCCAACGATAATCAACCTATTAACCTAAAACACTCATATTATGATAAGCACCAGGCGAAATCGAAACTTATCATGGTATGAGTGTTTTTAGATAAAGCACATTTATAACTTGTAACCTCCCCTACTCTTGAATCGTTTTAAGATAATATTACTTTCTACTCTCGTGATTCCTTCGACTGCATATAATTCATTATTAATAAATGTCTCAAGCATTTGGAAATCTTTTACGAGTACGTGCATATGTAAGGTGCTTGGTCCTGTCATCTGATAAATGCTTGCCACATTTAAATTATTAGCGAGGTTCTCAGCCACTTCTTGGAGATTTTTAGGTTCGACATCTACTTCAAAAAATGCGGAAACCTTTTTCCCAATTTTTTCAGAGTTAACAGTTATAGTGAAATTTTCAATAATCCCTTTATCAATTAAATTTTCAATCCGGTCTTTGACTGCTACACGAGAAAGGCCTACTTCTTCAGCAAGTTCTACGTATGATTTCCTACCATCCTCGACAAGACAATCGATTATCTTTTGATCTATTTCGTCAAACTTCATAATAAAGCGCCTCCAATCTTCTATATTCAGTATACCATGAGAATATTTTTTATTAACATCATTTACATGTTGGGATAAAGCATGTCGACGGATTATGAACTTATATAAGCCCTTTTACACTTAAACAAAAAGAAGGTATTTACTTAAAAATACCAACATAAATACATACTTCGTCTAAATAAATTAAACAAATATTAACTTATTTTTGACAATACTCCATAACTTTCGTATGATATTAGTATTTCATCTGATTAATTATTTAAAGAAGTAAGACTTTAATAATATCACTTGTGATGAATAGTTTTTGGGAACATAAGAATGAAATGGTAGAGGAGTTGTACCAACATGCATAAAGATTTGTTTATCGCCTTTTTTCGTGCTGGCATGCTTGGTTATGGAGGAGGGCTTTCAGCAATCCCCCTCATGCAAAAAGAAGTTGTGGAAAGATACAAATGGATGGATGATGATGAATTCTCAGACATATTAGCGCTCGCAAATACATTACCAGGTCCAATCAATACGAAGATGTCAGGCTATATTGGATGGAGACTTAAAGGGTTTTGGGGAATGCTAAACTGTGTTATTGCAACCGTGGCACCAACAGCTATTCTTATCATTCTTTTACTTACAACATTAAATGCCTATAAAGATAAGCCATGGGTTCAAGGCATGTCAAAAGGTGTCCTCCCTATTGCTGGTGTGATGATTGGAGTATTAGCGTGGGATTTTGTTCGTAAATCTAAATTACTTCTCGGCTGGGGAACGACAATTTTTTATATTGTACTTAGTCTGTTGCTCATCGAGTTAGTTGGGATCCATCCAGCTATTGTTATTATTGTTTTAATTTTATATGCCCTTTTATTTAAAACAAAAGAAGAACGTGAAAAATCTGAAAGACAGGAGAGCGGGTCATGATTGTAACTTATTGGAATATATTTTACGTCAATTTTATAGCGAATATATTAGGTTATGGAGGTGGCCCCGCGACCATACCCCTCCTGCAGCGTGAGGTCGTCGATGAATATGATTGGTTTACGAACCAGGAGTTTAGTGAAATGGTCGCTTTGGGAAATGGTTTACCTGGTCCAATCGCAACAAAAATGGCCGCCTATGTTGGCTATGATCAAGGAGGCATTATCGGATCTGTCATTGGTGTTTTCGGAGCAGTTGCACCAACCATCGCGATGTTAATTGTACTCTTAGGGATTTTATTAAAATTTAAAGATTCGCCGAGAGTAAAAAAGCTTACACAAATTATCCGTCCCACTATTGCAGTTCTACTTGGTGTGATGACATTTGAATTTTTCTTTGATTCTTATATTGATATTGGAATGATTCATCTGGCTATTCTTATTATTGCAGGGTACTTTTTCCTTGAAATTAAAAAAATTAGTCCGGCCTATGTTGTAATCGGTGCACTAATTTATGGAGCAGTATTTTTGGGATCTTAGGGAAACTTTTATGGGGGCGGCGTTTAACTTTTCCATTGAACCGCCCAACTTCATCCAGATTGTGTTCAACAACTTACCCCAAATAAGTACTATTGAAATTTATTTCAGACAATAATATTGTAAAATATTTAAGGTAAATATTACCCGGGAAATACCTTTCCTGGCATTTATATACGCATTGTCGCACTGTCTAAACTAAAATATTATAGTATATTTTCTAAACCCACCCACTTTTTATCTATCTTTTATTCCTTATACTAACCTTATACTCATTTAACCTTCCTTTAAAAGCTCTTTTCAAAATTTAACTTCTCCTTCTTCCTTATAAATTTTCCATAAAATTTTAATACATAGATACAACCAGCCTTAAAGTACGGTAATTATAATAAACAGTATTTTATTGATAGAAATAGTTTCAAATGAATTGGGCATATTAAATACTTGACTGCTCAATAAAAGGAGATTTTCGAATGGCGAATAAGATTTTTTTTACACTTTCAGGAATTGGGCTACCAATCTCGATTATTGGTACTTTTATGGATTGGTCTCCTATTCTTATGTTCATCATTTATTCTTTGACCATTATTGCTTTAGCTGGGATTATTGGTAAAGCAACCGAAAGTTTAGCAATTGTATTGGGTCAGCGTATTGGTGGATTACTAAATGCAACATTTGGTAATGCGGTTGAACTTATTATATCAATTTTCGCACTAAAGTCCGGCCTTATTACCATTGTTTTGGCATCATTAACGGGGTCCATATTGGGTAACTTGCTCCTTGTAGGAGGACTCTCTTTCTTTGTAGGCGGATTAAAACATAAACGTCAGACATTCAATATCCATAATGCTCAACATAATGCGGGGATGCTTATTTTTTCCATTATACTCGCCTTTATCATTCCTAAAATCTTTACTGTTTCAATGGGTGAACAACGTACAATGGCGCTGAGTATTGGTGTTTCGATTACATTGATTGTTTTATATTTAGCAGCTCTATTGTTTAAACTTGTTACACATCGGGGAATTTTCCAAACGGAAAAGAAAAAAAAGCATTCGGAAGAAACTCCTGAATGGGGAAAAGGAAAGGCGTGATTTTCCTTGCTCTCGCTACAGGTGCTGTTGCTTTTGTTTCAGAACACCTCGTAGATACATTTAGTGTTGTTGCTGAGACCTTTGGATGGTCTGAATTATTTATAGGGGTAATTATTGTTGCTTTGGTTGGAAATGCCGCGGAGCACGCATCCGCAGTTTGGCTGGCATATAAAAATAAAATGGATGTGGCTGTAGAAATAGCGGTCGGTTCTACTTTACAAGTAGCCATGTTTGTAGCACCGGTTCTTGTCTTGATTTCATTGTTTTTTCCAACTTCCATGCCACTTCTTTTTACATGGCCTGAGCTAGTGAGTATGGTTACTGCAGTTTTATTAATGAATATTTTATCTATAGATGGAGAGTCTAATTGGTTTGATGGATTAGCATTACTAGGGGGATACGCGATTATGGTAGTAGGGTTTTATTTAATCTAACGTTATTACGTTACGGCGATGAGAACATCCGGGTTGGAAAAGAAAGGAAACGTCCTTCACTGTTCTCATCGCCCCCCTATTTCCGACAAACAACGATTCCTAGTGGGAAAGATTTTCCTTTAGCAGATTCAGCTGGAATAATCAAAGCATTTTCTTGATAATAATAAGAGACGGAAGCATAGTTTACAAAGAGTTCCTGAAATTCTTCTTCTGTTAGTTGGTGTACGTGAAAAGGATTTTTACAAGGTTTTCCACGTCCTTCCCCAAATGGAGTGGATAATATTAACGTTCCACCTGGATATAGCATTTCATAAATATTGTCTAAGAATTGTTTTTCATCTTGGATATGTTCCAACGTTTCAAAACTAACAATATAGTCGAACTTTCCTAATTGCTCAGGTGTATTTTTATCCGCTACATCTGTCTGCTTAAATGTTGATTTTGGGTGATAATATGTATGTTCTGCATATTTTAATGCTTCCTTCTCCTTATCAACTCCTATGACTTCACTCACTTTTTCTTTGCACTTTTTTGCAATGATGTGTGTACCATAACCAGTACCACAAGCGAAATCCAGTACCCTTCCTTCTGCAAATTGACTTGCGAAATGGTATCTTGCAAGGTGTTCAATAAGCATACTGCTCATGATGTTCATTTTTTCAAGTATAACCCTTTCCCCAGTATCTTCTAACATTAAGGCCTCCCCCATTTCATAATTATTATATCATAAAACTAAAAAGCAGCCCTGTATCTAAATAAAAACAAGAGCTGCTTTTTAAGCATATATTTTTTATTTTACGATTAAAACAGGACTATTCACACGCTTGGCCACTTTATGACTTACACTTCCAAGCACCATCTCCTGCAGTGTATTCAATCCTCTGCTACCGACAATAACAACATCGAAGTTCCCCTTATTTGCATGGTCTACAATCGTTGGACCTGGATCTCCATGTAAAATCTTAACCTCATAATTTAACGTTTCGTCCGTTAATTTTTCTTCAATCGAGGCAATTTTTTACCGCCGTGCAAAGTAAAGTTCTTCTTTTCCTTGGGTGTGTAAAATATCTGTTTTTGCTTTCGAATGATCAGCAACTAAAACAACTTCGATAACACAAACATTGATTAACGAAGCAATTTTTACTGCTTCATCCGTCGCTCTAATAGAATGTTCCGATCCGTCTACTGCTAATAAAAATGAATCTTATTATCAAAGCACCCTTTTTATGATATTGCTAATTTTTGGTTTCGTTGTGAGTAGTGCCAAATCATAAATCCCTTAGGCTAACACTTAATCAAAATAAGTACTCCCCCACTGAAACAAGCTCACCATTTTCTAGCTCACTTTAAAAGATACGTTTTACCAAATAAACAAATGTGCCACTGTCACAAAAACCGCACCTAATGCATATTGAATCAGGATTAATGGTAAGGCCCATTTCACCCATTTGATCCAAGGAATCTTAGCAATGGCGAGAGCAGCCATAAGCACTCCAGCAGTCGGGGTCAAAATATTGGATATTCCGTCTCCATACTGAAAAGCGAGTACTGCTGTTTGTCTACTAACACCAACCAAATCACCTAGTGGTGCCATAATCGGCATACTAATCGCCGCTTGACCACTTCCTGATGGAACGATGAAATTTAATAAACTTTGTGTAATAAACATACCAATCGCTGAAAAACTAGTAGGAAGTCCTGCAACAAGATTTGAAACTGTATACAAAATAGAGTCAATCGTGTTAGATTCTTGTAAGATCACTAAAATTCCGTAAGCAAAACCAACGATTAGCGCACCCATGACCATTTCTTCGCATCCCTTGATAAACGTTTCTGCCATTTTATTGATACGCATTTTCGCAATGAAGCCTACAACAATTCCCATGATTAAGAATAATGCAGCAATCTCTGTGACGTACCAACCTTGAGTCATAACACCTATAGCTAAACCAATTAAAGTTAGGATAAGTACAGTCATAATAACCATTTGCCTTTTTGTCATTGTCTGCTGTTGAATAGCATCTTGGGTATTTTCCCGTTTTAAATCTTCTGTATACATCAGACTTTTGGATGGGTCTTTTTTTACTTTTCGAGCGTAAAGCATTACGTACAAAATCGTTACCCCGACAAAAATTAACCAAAAAACAAACCGTACTCCCATTCCTGAAAAAGTTGGCAATCCTGCAATTCCTTGAGCAACCCCGACTGTAAAAGGATTCATAAATGCTGCTCCAAATCCAGCATAAACACCAACCAAAATCATCGCTGTTCCAGTGATAGAATCAAAGCCCATCATCATGGCAAGCGGTATGGCAATTAATATAAACGGAATCACTTCTTCAGCCATACCCCAGGTTGCACCACAAATAGCAAAAAACAACATGATGACTGGAATTAGAAAAATTTCTTTTCCAGCCAGCTTTTTCGTTATAACACTAAAAGCAGCTTCAATGGTATTCGTTTCACGAAAAATACGAAATGCTCCACCGACAATAAAGATAAAAAATATGATTTCCGCTGCATCGACCATTCCTATATGTAGGGAGTTAAATAGATCCATAAACCCTGTTGGATTAGAGTCAACGGTGTGATACGTCCCATCTACAACAATCGACTGACCATTTTCATTCGTTGTTCGTTCATATTCCCCAGCTGGGATAAAATAAGTAGTAATTGTAGTCAAAATCATAAATGAAAATAAAATTACAAACCCATGTGGAAATTCAATTTTTTTCCTTTTATTCACTGTTTGTGTACTCATGATGCACATCCCTTTCTTTTTTTATGCCTAAAACATTCGTATGAATGGGGTGTGCATAGAGAAAATGAAAAAATATACTGTAGGATTTAAGGGATTAGTGGGCCGGCTCCACTGTATGTAGATGAATCTTATTTCAAACATCCCTTTAAAAAACAAAAAAACAATGTCAGGAAATAACCTAGCATTGTTTTTACAATATACGTTATTTCATCCTGATCAGTAGTTCTCCATGCACTGTAAATTGCATGACAGTTTGCCCCTTATTCAGAGACACCCCAGCTTAATAAACTTGACCTTCATTAAGCTTCGGCAAATAATCCTTTCAACAATCCTCATCGATGTCATACTCCGATCGTTTACTAATACTATTTGCACCTCTACCTCATCGAATGATAAGGTCTCCATATGAAATTATCTATTATACTAGCAGATTATTTATTTTAATTCAAGCATTTTATTATATTTAGAAAATTAACATCACTTTTTTTAAATTCTTACGCACTAATGTCTTTTTACTATTCCCCATTCCCTACTTTACACGATGCGCATCGTATTTTCTCGATTAAAAAATTCTGTTAGAGTCATAAGAAGGGTGTCAACACTTAGTTTTTTAATCGTATGTTCTGGATCATTCCTCCTATCTAAAGATTCTATAATTTATAACTTATATTAGTTTGAAAATTTATACAACTTATTCTTCAGGAATGGATTAAACTATGCCTTTTGAGTGACACGGAATCCCATTGTTTTAGACTGCTTCATTTCTTCCATTCATTGAAAAGATAAATCCATTAAAAACTCCCCTTTTACGAGTTGTAAAAGAGGATAACCTATATTTGCCAGAACATTTTCGAATATAAAATATTCTAAGTTTACCAGCTAACCTACTAAACTTTCTAATAGATTTTTGTTAGCATATTCATTTTTCTTAATGGCTTCCCTTGTTTCATTTTTAAATTCATTCGATGGATTAATCGAGTATTCACCACAAATATCTACACCACTAAGCTCTTTGTTTGGAATAATATTTTCTATTATTGTCGTTAGTTGATCTAAAGTCATTGTTCCATGATCCCATGCCGTTAGTGCCTCACGGGAATTTAATACATCTTTATCAATACTAATATAAACGGATTTTGTTGGAATTTGTGCTCGTAAAGAGCCCATAATAGATAAGAAATTTGCATGAAGAACTTTCTCAGAATAAGCAGTTATTTTTTCTTTATATTTTAGAGGAATTTGATTTTGCCAATTTTCGTTAACACCAAACATAATAACTTTTTTTAGCATAGGTAGTTTATCCAGTGCTTCAAATACCCAGGAGCCACAAGAGATGACAGTTTCGCTTGGGCTTTTAAAAGCATCGGTATGATGATCAAATAAAATGAGTGTGAAGGGTTTCGTTATATGTGAAAGGAGCAAACTAGATACATAATGGTAGTTTCCACTCCCCAAAAATGTAATGTTACCTAATTTTCTTTCCCTTAATCGACTATTAACCCGCCGCAATGCATCTTTATCACAAAAAAGATTTGTATGGGGTATAGACTCTAAATCAATCCATTCACAAAAATGTTCTTCCAGAAAGGGTTGCCTATAATAGGTTTGATCAAAATTCAGTACAGTTATTTTATCATCCATTAATCTTCCCCCTTTAAATGATTAGCTTTGTTAAATAACAATACCTTTAATAAAATTATAACATTACAAAAATGATAGATGTTTTTTAATGATTTTAATAATGTTGGTAATTTGCTACGGGTAGGGGCTTTTGGGAATGCCCTAAGTGACATTTCCACCACTCTCTAGGATTAAAAGGGAACTTGGGAATGCCCTACGTGACATTTCTGCCACTATCTAGGCTTAAAAGGGAATTTGGGGACGCTCTACGTGACATTGCTGCCACTCCCTAGGATTAAAAGGGAACTTGGAAACGCCCTACGCGACATTTCTGCCACTCCCTAGGATTAAAAGGGAACTTGGAAACGCCCTACACGACATTGCTACCACTCCCTAGGATTAAAAGGGAATTTGGGAATGCCCTACGTGACATTTTTGCCACTCTCTAGGATTAAAAGGGAACTTGTGTGCTCTCTGTCACTAATATTTTCCTAATGTATAAAGGCATTGCTGCCATTAGATAAGGAATCAGAGTCCCTACCCTGATTCCTTCTATATACTTTAAATATCAACTGTTTTTCCAAATCCTAATTTTAATGCTTTCTGATAAATCCCTTGTCCTACCGTTTGATCGAAGTAAGCACTTCCTACTGATTTAAAGAACGTTATTTCATCCTCATCTTCTCGCTTCAATCTTACACCATCGGCTTCAAACAGTTCTGCATAAATATCTGAAAAACTCCAGTCCCCTTGTTCCGCTGCATGAATGAGTTCGCCAGCCTCTTTTTTTACACCATGTAGGTCATCCACAATAATTTTACTAGCTTTTTGAATCGTGGTAAGATCGACCTCTCGCATGGATGGCAAAAAGGATCCCACCCCATTGATATGTGTACCAGATTTTAAGAGACGACCGTCAAAAACTGGCTTCTCAGAGCGTGTTGCACAGCATAAAATATCAGCTGATTCTACAACCTTATCTACATGATTCATAACAGTTATTTCACAGGTTACACCGAATTCTAGTAGTTTTTCTTTAAATTGGTGTGCTTTTTCTTCCGTTCGATTAAACAAGTTAATTCTTTTAATCTGACGCACTTCCAACACTCCAAGTACTTGTTCAAAAGCCATCCCACCTGTTCCAATAACCCCAAGCTCTTCCGATTCCTCACGGGAAAAAACTTCCGTTGCCACGCCACTCAATGCACCTGTTCTAAGACGGGTTAAATAAGAAGCATCCATTAAGCATAAATGCTCACCATCTGTTGCATCACTCAACATAAGTACACCCTGTGTCGTTGGCTTTCCTGCTTGAGGATTTTCAGGAAATATGGTGACTACCTTAACCGATGACTTTTTCTCTTGTAAATCAGCACTTGGCATATACAGCGCAGATCCTTGCACTTCTGGAAAATTAATTACGGTTCGTCCTGGATTATGAATCAATTGCTCCCGTTTTGCTTTCATTCCTTTTTTCAAATCTGTAATTGCATCTTTCATTAAATAATTTTTCATTATATCTTGTTCAGAAAGTACTAACATGATCCCATCCCCCTTATTTTGTTTCTGTTGTTGCTGCGACTTCGATTTCATCTAACTCTTGATTATGTCTATCTTTAACCGTCCAAATTGCAATAAGTGAGATTACTGATGTAAATATGATATATAAGGCTATTGGAACATAAGAATCATTAAAGGCGATTAATAAAGATGTAGCTACTAATGGTGCAGTGCCACCTGCTACAGCAGCTCCAATTTGATAACCAAGTGAAATTCCGGTATATCTTACTTTCGCACTGAAAATCTCTGAAAACATGGTACCGAGCACTGCGGTAATTGGTGCCCAAACAATACCTAGTCCTATAATCGTTGCGAGAAATAGAAGCGGCACAGAGCCTTGGTGTATCAACCAAAAATAAGGAAATGCATATAACACCATTAAAAGTGTTCCACCAACATATACTTTTTTACGGCCAATTTTATCAGATAAACTTCCCATGATTGGCATGAGAATGGTTGTAACAATCGTTCCTACTGTCACCGCATTTAATGTTGCCGTTTCACTAAAGTTTAAATTCTGTGTTGCATAGGAAACAATAAATGTTCCAAAAATATAAAATGGAGCGGTTTCTACAACTTTTGCTCCTGTGGCAATCAATACTTCGCGCCAATGGTATTTAAAAGTGTCAACAATTGGCAGTTTTGGTATCTCACCTTCTTGTTTTGTCTTTTGGAAAGAAGGTGTTTCGTCAATCCCTTTGCGAATCCATAAGCCGAATATAACAAGTAAAGCACTTAACAGAAATGGAACACGCCAACCCAATGAAAGAAATTGTGCCTCGGGAAGAAGTGTCATGATGGAAAGGGCAATCGTTCCCATTAACATCCCAATCGTAACACCCATTTGCGGGACACTTCCAAATAAACCTCTTTTTTCTTTCGGGGCGTACTCCACGGCAAGAAGCAGGGCTCCTCCCCATTCACCTCCTAAACCAAGTCCTTGAACTAATCGTAGTAAAATAAGTAAGACAGGTGCCCATATACCGATAGCACCATAGGTTGGAAGAACACCCATAAGAAATGTAGCTGCCCCCATTAAACTAAGTGTTAAAACAAGGGTTTTCTTCCTCCCGATTCTATCTCCTATATGACTAAAAATAACACCACCTAGTGGTCTAATGAAAAACGCAAGAGCAAAAGTTGCAAATGCATACAATGTTCCGAACGCAGGATCATCTGTTACAAAAAATAATTGGTTGAAAACAAGTGCTGCAACCGTTCCATATATAAAATAATCGAACCATTCTACAGCACTACCAACCACACTTGCAATCAATACTCTTCTTAATCCTTTATCCATTTGCATCCCCCCTATGTTGTTTGAAACGCTTTCAAAATATACAGTATCTATTTTATACAATTTTTGTATTAATTCAAATAATTTTTAGTAAATGGAGTATAAAAATTTTTCTATCCCCTTTTCAATATATAAAAAAATAGTGCGTATAGTAAGGATTATAAGTCCATCATTTTTTAGGGTTGCTATTTCAACATGAGCATAAATTCCTATTTTGAAATTAAAAAAACCTGACTCATGCCTATAACAGTACATTGAGTCAGGTTCCCAGTATAAAGTCTTATGTTCTCACACAAAATTACCTTACACAACTACTAAATGCCCAAATAAACTAATCATCGTCAAACTGACAATTCCAACTGATAATGCGGCGATAAGTCCAATATAAAATGGCTTCATACCGAGACCTTTAAACTGGCTTAAGTCTGTTGATAATCCTACTCCTGCCATGGCAATTCCAAGCATGTATGTTGTCCCAAACGAACTGCCTGAGGTATAAAAGTTTTCCCACGCTTCTGCAGTTAAGAAACCAAAAGCAGAACCGGAATTCGTAAGGGTCATATCACCAATGGTTCTTACGAGCGCAAGAAGTAAAAATCCAATGACAAATAAAGGAATTAGTTTATACCATTTTGGAATTCGGGAATTTTCACCTG
>DATGTS010000009.1:0-19927 GCA_035301745.1 Candidatus Avamphibacillus sp. | reverse complement strand
CATCAGTTGGAGCAGGTTTCATTGTCGTCTTAACAGGTGATGTGATGACGATGCCAGGTCTTCCAAAAACACCTGCCGCTTTAAAAATGGATGTAACAAATGATGGAAAGGTTACAGGTCTCTTTTAATGGATCAAAGGAGGCAACTGCGAGAAATTCGCAAATTTATTTATAGTAAGTTCCATCATGATGAAACAGGTCATGATTTCTACCATATGGCACGAGTTGCTGAAATGGCAAAGTTAATATCTATCTCTGAAAATGCAGATTCGTTTATATGTGAGGTTGCTGGATGGGTCCATGATATTGGTGATCATAAATTATTTAATCATCCAAATGAAGAAATAGAAAAAATGAAAGTGTTTTTAAAATCCATTCATATCAATAATAAGCAAATTGCTCAAATTAATGATGCGATTAAAGATGTTTCTTTTAGTAAAGGTAACTTGACCCCCAAGACATTAGAAGGAAAGATTGTACAAGATGCGGACCGCATTGATGCTATCGGAGCAATAGGTATTGCAAGAACTTTTGCATATGGAGGAGCTAATGGGCAATTAATTTATCATCCTGTGGATAAAGAAGGAACATCTATTCAACATTTTTATGATAAATTATTAAAATTAAAAGACTCTATAAACACATCTACTGGAGCAAAAATGGCCGAAGAAAGACATCTTATTTTAAAAAACTTTTTAGAACAATTTTTCCATGAATGGATAAACTAAATAAAACGAAGCAGGGAAGAATTTTTCCCTGCTTGTAATTATAAATATTTACTAATCGCTAACGGTGTCTTCTTTTTTCGCTCTACCGCTATGAAGCAACCAATTATGTTGAAAAATTTCTGTTACACCTAGCAGTGCACCAGTCAAAAGCGCTCCCCAAAATGTTACATATGAATTCATGAAGAACATTGCACCAAAATATACAATAGCGGAGGAGACAACAAAATCAGCGATAAGCGTCATCACATTTGTGTTTTTCCTAAGCATAGCTACTTCCATCAAGTGACCTATGATCGCTGCTACAATACCCAATATAATTGGTTGATACCAATTAGCAAAATTCACATTGGGGAAGATCCAAGAAGCTAGTATAATACCAACTGGGGCAACAATCAGTTTTACAACCAATCCCATCATTTTATTCCACCTTTTTTCAATGATAGGATTAGTGTTTGTTACTTTATCTAATTAATACGCTTGGCTCCAATGTATTTATCCTTCCAATACGGATTATTTAATTCACTTGTTTCAACACCCCGAGATTCACCAGCGTGGATAAACTTTCCATCTCCTATATAGATGCCCATATGTGATGGCCCTGGTTTATACGTTTCAAAAAAGACTAAATCACCTATTGAAGGACTATCTACATGCTGACTAAAATTCCAAACTTCATTCACTGTTCGCGGAATTGTTATGTCATGCGTGGAATAAATATAATTTATAAAACCACTGCAATCAAAACCACCTGGAGAATCACCTCCCCATACATAAGGTGTACCGATTAGAGATTGTGCCGTTTCGATGATATCTGAGTTATTTGTCGATTGAACATCTACTGTTTTAGCTTCTTCGTTTTTCTTTTCCGCTTCGTTTTGATTAATTTCGGCGTCTTTCTCTTTTTTCTCTGTGCTTGATTTAACCTTTTCTTCCTCTAATTGGGCTTCCGATTCATGTAGCTCTACTAATGTATCACTAGATATTTTATTTGTTAATTCGATATCATGTTCGGATTCAGCAATCTCTAATCCTTTCTCTGTTAAAGGTCCATAAATACCATCAATTTCACCCTCATAGTACCCGAAATACTGCAAAGATTCCTGTACAATTTTAACATCTTCTCCATGCATACCCGGATAAATGGATTCTGAGAGTTTCTCCACTTTTGAAAGAAGTTTTTTCTTTTCCGATTTAATAATGGCATGGATAGTATGTGGATCTGCGTGCCCCGTAACATCTATATCAAAATCTTTCTGAAATTTCTTTAAAGCATGCTCTGTAATAATATCAAAATCCCCATCGATAGGATCGTCGTAATAGGATAATTTGCTTAATTTATGTTGTAGTAATCTTACAATATTCCCGTGTTCCCCGTATTTTAATTTTGCGTTCTCTTCTATTAATAATTTATTTTCTAGAGCAGGGTAGGCATCTACATAGACTGCGAACGGCTGACTAGCTATAAAACTGTACAATAATGAATGCTTCATCACTTGTTCGGCAGTACCATTCATGTAATTTCCCCTTTCCATTTTCGTCTCTTTATCATTTTATGGGCATAGTTATTCTTTATGAGTTACAAGTAGATTACGAAATGATTACAATGATGATGGACCATAGTTTAATTAAAAAGGATACCTATTTGAATTGACGATATGATAGCATTAACGTATGCTTAAATTAAGATTTTAGAGAAATAGTTTTTAAAATATCATGGAGGAGATCCGATGAACTACGGAGAACAAGCTTACTTAAACTTATGTAAAGAAATTATTAATAATGGAATTAAAAAAGAAGATAGAACAGGAACAGGGACGTATTCTATTTTTGGTTACCAGATGCGATTTGATTTAAACAAAGGATTTCCGTTACTAACAACAAAAAAGGTACCTTTTCGTTTAATTGCGAGTGAACTTTTATGGTTTATTAAGGGAGATACGAATATTCGTTATTTGCTAGAGAATAACAATAATATATGGAATGAATGGGCATTTAAAAAATGGGTGGAGAGCGATGAGTATCAGGGACCAGATATGACAGATTTTGGCAGAAGAAGTTTTCAGGATAATGATTTTAAAGAAAATTATACTGAACAGATGGAAATTTTTAAGGAAAGAGTTCTAAAAGAAGATTCTTTCGCTAAAAAATATGGAAATTTGGGTTCTGTCTATGGTAAACAATGGCGGGAATGGGAAACATCAAAAAATTACACAATTGATCAACTTAAAGATGTGATTGAATCCATTAAAACAAATCCGGACTCTCGAAGACATATTGTTACTGCCTGGAATCCAGAAGATATTCCATCCATGGCACTACCACCATGCCACACATTATTTCAATTTTACGTTGCCGATGGAAAACTTTCCTGTCAGCTTTATCAAAGAAGTGCAGATGTATTTCTCGGTGTACCGTTTAATATTGCAAGCTATGCACTGCTTACACATCTTATTGCCCATGAAACTGGGCTTCAGGTGGGAGAATTTGTCCATTCTTTTGGTGATGCACACATTTATACAAATCATGTGAACCAAATTAAAACCCAGCTTGAACGCCCAGTTAGGGCATTCCCACAATTAAAAATAAAAACAGAAAAAAGATCAGTTTTTGAATTTGAGTTAGATGATTTTGAAATCATTAACTATAATCCACATCCTGCAATCAAAGCACCAGTTGCAGTATAAGATATCAAAAAAAAGGAGAAACGAAGTAGATGATTTCTTTACTTGTTGCTATGGACACAAATCATGTGATTGGATTTAATAACGGGATGCCGTGGCATCTACCAAAAGATTTACAGTACTTTAAAGAAAAAACAACTGGACATACAATCATTATGGGAAGAAAGACATTTGATTCAATTGGAAGAGTTTTACCAAATCGTAAACACATTGTTATTACACGGAATAAAGAATTAACATTGCCAGATGAAGTGAAAATAATTTATGATGTGAATGAAATTAAACAACTAGATAAGAATAATCCTAAGGAAGAGTTTTTTGTAATTGGAGGAGGAGGAATTTTTCTACAAATATTACCATATGCCGATCGCATGTATATTACGTTAATTGATCAAACGTTTGAAGGAGATGTATATTTTCCAGAGTTTTCAAAAGAGGAATGGATATTAACTTCAAAAGCTAAAGGGGATAAGGATGATAAAAATCCTTATGACTATTACTTTTTACAATATGATCGAAAAAGATAGCAGAAAGGAGTAAATAATGACTGTTTGTGGTGTGATTTTAGCTGGGGGAAAATCGTCACGAATGGGAACAAATAAAGCATTATTAGAAATAAAAGAAAAAACAGTGATTGAACATATAGTTGAAGAGTTATTTTATGTTAGTAATCAGCTTATTGTTGTAACAAATCAACCTGATGAATATACATTTTTGGATCTTCCACTAGTAAGTGATCGGTATAAAGACAAGGGGCCGCTTGCCGGCATAGAAACAGCAATGTATCATGTCAAAGCAAAGACTTTTATTATTGCTGCTTGTGACATGCCTTTTATTAATTGGGAAATATATCAATATTTACATGATCAACTTCATGAATATGATGCAGTTGTACCCATTTATGATAATCAATTGCATCCATTATCAGGTATTTACCGGAAAAAAGCGCTCCCTACGATACAAAAACAAATCGAAAATAATAATCTTAAGGTAAAAAGTTTTTTTCAAGGATTAAATGTTCATTACGTTGATCTGTTTAATGGATTTACAGAAGGACAAGTGGAAAAACATTTTTTTAATATGAACCATCCGTCACAATATATTCAAGCAAAAAACTTTTAAGCTTGTTATATAATGAAAAAACATGTTAATATAAATATGAATTATAATGTTTATTTTAATTGTTAATTATGGACGATTTGACTTTGGATTTACATAAATAATTATTAGAGGTGATTTATTATGGCTCAAATTGGTATACCAGGTCTAATTCTTATACTTGTTGTAGCATTAATTATTTTTGGTCCTTCCAAATTACCAGAAATAGGTAAAGCTGCAGGAAATTCTTTAAAAGAATTTAAAAATGCTACAAAAGGAATTGTCGATGAGGATTCAACGAAAGAAAATAATGATAAGTAGAATCTCATTGAAGAAGGTGTAGGGGAAGACCTTACATCTTCTTTTATGTTAATATTGACTTTTCTATTATAGTAATTATAGGGAGTATTGCTTTTATTAGTGTTTGGAGAGTGAAGAAATTGAATTCTAATGTATCCCATGAAAAGGATAAAGAAATGAATATCGTTGAACATTTATCAGAGTTAAGAAACAGGCTTATTTTTACAGCTGTTTTTTTCATTGTTGCTTTTATTGTTAGTTTCATATTTGTTAAAGATATTTATTCTTTCTTTGAGAAAGACATCGATTTTGTACTTAATATTACTAGTCCAGGTGATACTATCTGGATTTATTTTACAATTAGTGGCCTCATGGGGATCATAGTTACACTTCCTATTTTGTGTTTACAATTATGGTTGTTTGTTAAGCCTGGTTTAACTAGTTCTGAAAGAAAGGCATCCTTATCCTATATACCTGCAGTGTTTCTTTTGTTTGTTATAGGACTTGTTTTTGGTTACTTCATGTTTATTCAACTAATCCTGCCTTTTTTACTTTCTTTAAATGATGGGATGTTTAACGAATTGTTTACAGTGGATAAATATTTTAGATTTATGTTTAGAGTAGTACTTCCGTTTGCTATATTATTTGAAATCCCTATAATTGTAATGTTTCTAACAAGTTTAGGTATGGTAACTCCGCAATTTTTAAGGAAAATGAGAAAATATGCATATTTTATTTTGCTTATCGTTGGGGCTCTAGTTACTCCACCAGATGTTGTATTACAAGTAGTCGTAGCTGTTCCATTATTTCTTTTATATGAAATCAGTATTTATTTATCAGCCATTGTGTATCGAAAAAAACTTCGTAAACATCAGGAATTTATGATGGATAGTAATTAGAACAGAAAAAGGGTGAAAAATTAATGGATCAATCGTTTTATCATTTTATGATGACCTTTCGCAGCAAAACACCCCCTGATGAAGAAAGCCGACTTGCTGATTGGATGTTCCAAGATATCGGTTTTCCGAAACAAGCAACGGATTACCATGAAATAAGTAATTATTTAGAGATGAACAGCCCGTTTGATGGAGCACTTTCTGTTTTTGATGAACTATATGATATCTATCTTATAAAAATAAACCAGTATTTTTAACCTGTATTCATTTAGCTCTCTGATAAACTATAATTAGAGAGCTTTTTCAACGCATTTCGTCAATAGTTATGAGACTTTTGTGTATTTTTGTTTTTTTCTGCGGTTGCCCGGGAAATACTCTTTTATGTTTCGGTAATATTTAAGAGATAATGATGCCTACACATCTTGCTAGGCAGTACATACAATAACTTAGATTATATTTTCGGAAATGAGGGGATAATATGGTATTTCCACCACCGCAGTCTGTTCGCCCCATTAACATATCACCTAACCATTTTCCAGCCCAAAACTTTAATCAATCTCATTTGTCTAACCTCCCTGGGAATGCACCTCAAGGGAAGATATCACTTTCGAATTTAGCGAATAAAGGAATAGGAGGTCTTTCTAAAACTTTAACTAATGTACAACAGGTATTAAAAGTTGTTGAATCAACCGCACCATTAATTGAACAATATGGACCAATGGTGAAAAACCTTCCTGCAATTTTTAAGATGATCAAATCACTAAAAGAATTTGAAGATATGGATGAAGAAGCGGAGGGGAGCGATTTATTTGAATCATCCACTTTTAATAATGAAGAGCTAAGTAGTGACTGGTCTGAATCATTCTTAAACAATGAGGAAGAGGAAAGCATAAGTATTGGCGATGATGAAGAGAATATAAAAGAAAAAAGTAATGGTCAATCAATTCCAAAGCTTTTTATTTAAAAATATGATTCGTTCTAGTTGATTTTTATCGTAAATAACGTAAAAATAGTAATTAAAGTTACTTAAGGAGGAATCGTATGACCAAAAATTATGAATTAGCAACATTCGCTGGCGGTTGTTTTTGGTGTATGGTTGAACCATTTGATGAAAGACCAGGTATTATTTCGGTTGTTTCAGGCTATACAGGTGGCGATGTTAAAAATCCTAGCTACATGGATGTTGCATCTAATACTACGGGTCATGTGGAAGCGGTGCAAATTACATATGACCCCGAAGTAATGTCATATAAAAAGCTAGTAGATACGTTCTGGCAACAAATAGACCCTACTGATCCGGGTGGGCAGTTTAATGATCGTGGCGATTCATATAAAACAGCAATTTTCTATCATAATGAAAAGCAGAAACAAATTGCTGAGGAATCAAAGCAGAAATTGGAATTGAGCGGTAAATTCTCAAAACCGATTGTAACGCAAATTTTGCCTGCTAAAGAATTTTATGAAGCAGAAGATGAACATCAAGATTACTATAAAAAACAATCGTTCCATTATCGGTTATATAAGAAAGGATCAGGTAGGGAAGATTTTATTAACAAATATTGGGAAAAACAACATGATACGAAAGAATTAAAAAACCGATTAACTCCCATCCAATATCATGTAACAAAAGAAAATGGAACAGAGCCTCCTTTTCAAAATGAGTATTGGGATAATGAAGATGAAGGCATCTATGTAGATATTATTTCTGGTAAGGTGTTATTTTCATCAAAAGATCAATATGATGCTGGCTGTGGTTGGCCTAGTTTTACCAAACCAGTAGACCGGTATGAATTAGAAGAAAAAGTAGATACTTCTCATGGGATGATACGAACAGAGATTAGAAGTAAAGAAGCAAATTCACATTTAGGACATGTATTTAATGATGGGCCTCCTGAACAAGGTGGTTTACGTTATTGTATGAATTCTGCTGCAATGCGTTTTATTCCAAAAGAAGATATGGAAAAAGAAGGTTATAGTGATTATCTGTATCTTTTTAATTAAATAGTAAAAGTAAGAAAGGCTGGTATAGTATGATTCACTGGAACTGGGAAAAGACAGCTGCTATCAAACAAATTGAATGTGTTCATGCAGATGCGAAAAAATTTATTGTTCATCATAAACTGACCCCTGGTAAAATTTATGATGTTAAAAATGAAACAGATGAATTTTATTTTATTATTGATAACAGTAATCGGATAGCTGGATTTAAAAAAGAATATTTTAAAGAACTAAAATAACAGGTGATATGAGCACCTGTTATTTTTTTAAATGTAGTTTAAATTAATGCTTAATTGTAAATTGTTTATATCCTTTTTCATCATTAGAAGTGTTCTGTTTAACATGGTCAACTTGAATAAAACGATTGAATCCTGCTTCTAATTCATTAACAAATAAATTGATTTTGTTCTTAGGACCTTCTACCTCTAGTTCAACCGTACCATCAGGGTTATTTTTAACCCAGCCAACTAAATTATATTTGGTTGCATGTTGTTGAGCTGTAAATCGAAAACCTACACCTTGAACATGTCCGCTTACTATTAAATGTGTATGCATTAATACCATCTCCTTTTTAAATAATAACCTAAAACCAATTTCAAAAACAAATGATAAAGATGATTTAAATAATAAAAAGAAGGGTACAATGTTTACTAATATCAAAATCACGCAATGAAAACGTGATGTTATTGTGAAAAGTAACAATTAAATAGGAATCAATCATTTTTATTACTATTTTTTCGGAGGTGCCAACATGGGAAAAAGCACAACTCCTTTTTGGAAAAGGCTTTCTTATTTCGGAAAATCAGAAAAATTAAATGAACAGTATGAACGTTCGCCTATGGATAGAAATTCCGAAAAAGTCTATAGAAGGAGATGGCAACACGATAGAGTTGTCCGAACAACGCATGGTGTGAATTGTACTGGCTCATGTAGTTGGAAAGTACACGTAAAAGACGGGATTATCGCTTGGGAAACACAGCAAACGGATTATCCTTCAACAGGGCCTGGTATGCCTGAATATGAGCCACGGGGGTGTCCTAGAGGTGCTTCGTTTTCATGGTATACTTACAGCCCACATCGTGTAAGATATCCTTACATACGTTCATCTTTATTATCCATTTGGTCAGAAGCTTTAAGAGAGAAAAAAGATCCTGTTGAAGCATGGAAAAGTATTATTGAGGACCCAGAAAGAGCGAAAAAGTATAAAGCAGCACGGGGAAAAGGCGGATTTGTCCGAACTACGTGGGAAGAAATTAATACCCTTATTTCTTCGTCTATGATTCATACGATTAAAAATGAAGGTCCAGACCGGATTTTTGGTTTCTCTCCAATACCTGCGATGTCAATGGTAAGTTATGCATCAGGTGCCCGTTTTTTAAATTTAGTTGGAGCGCCAATGCTCAGCTTTTATGACTGGTATGCTGACCTACCACCCGCTTCTCCTCAAGTTTGGGGAGAGCAAACAGATGTTCCTGAGAGTTCAGATTGGTATAACTCAAGCTATTTACTTGTATGGGGTTCAAACTTACCTCAAACAAGGACACCTGATTCACATTTCATGGTTGAATCGAGGTATAAAGGAACAAAGGTAGTTGCTGTGGCACCAGATTATGCGGAATATGTAAAATTTGCTGATACATGGCTCCCAGTTGAGGCAGGTATGGATGCGGCACTCGGAATGGCGATGACTCATGTTATTTTAAAAGAATATTACATTGATAGAGAAACACCTTATTTCTTAGATTACGTAAAAAAATATACAGACCTTCCATTCTTAATTACATTGAATCAAGATGGTGACAGGCTGCGAAGCGGAAAATTTCTTCGTGCTGAAAACATTAACATGGACATTTCAAACGCTGAATGGAAATCAGTTATGTATGATAAAAATAAACAAACATTTGCCGTGCCAAACGGAACAATTGGACATCGCTGGGAGAATAATAAAACTTGGAACTTGCATCTAAAGGATAGTGATAATCAGCTCGATGGTATTGATCCATTATTATCCTTCGTTGATGATGCAGATGAAATAGTTGATGTAAGTTTTCCTGAGTTTATGTCTTCTAGTAGTGATACATTTACAAGGAAAGTACCTGTGAAAAAAGTGGAAGTAGATGGAAAAGACCAGTATGTTACAACAGTATTTGATCTGCTTCTGGCAAATTGTGGTGTATCACGAAATCTTGATGGAGAGACACAAATAACTTATGAGGATGAAAATACTCCATATACACCAGCTTGGCAAGAAAAATTGACAGGTGTTACAGCTGGCGATGTGGCTCAGATTGCCCGTGAATTTGCACAAAATGCGATTGATTCCAACGGTCGCTCCATGATTATCATGGGGTCAGGAATCAATCATTGGTATCACTCTGATATGATCTATCGAACAATTTTAAACCTAGTACTACTTACAGGTTGTCAAGGAGTGAATGGTGGAGGATGGGCACATTATGTAGGACAGGAGAAAGTGCGTCCATTAGAAGGATTTCAAACTGTAGCAATGGCCAGGGATTGGGGTGGACCACCACGCTTGCATGCTGGAACATCATTTTTCTACTTTGCTACCGAGCAATGGAGATATGAAGATCAAAAGGTAGACCAATTAATATCACCATTAACCAAGAAAGCTCGTTACCAGCATTTAGGGGACTATAATTCACTTGCAGCTAGACTAGGCTGGCTTCCTTCTTATCCGCAGTTTAATAAAAACACGATTCAAATGGCAAGCGGTGAGTCGAATGAAGAGATTGCAAAAAGAATTGTTGAGCAAATTAAATCCGGTGATTTGGAATTTGCTATCGATGATCCTAGTAATCCAGTGAATTTCCCTAAATTGCTGTTTGTTTGGCGTGCGAATCTTATAGGTAGTTCAGCTAAAGGACATGAATACTTCTTAAAACATTTATTAGGCACACATGAAGGAACCTTAAGTGAACAAGAGGAAGAGAAACGTACGAATGAAATTAAGTGGATTGAAGAGGTGCCGGAAGGGAAGCTTGATTTACTAATTAATTATGATTTTCGGATGAGTGGCACAGGTCTATATTCAGATATTGTGTTACCTGCAGCCACTTGGTATGAAAAATATGATTTATCTAGTACAGATATGCATCCATTTGTTCATCCTTTTAATCCAGCAATTACACCACCATGGCAAGCAAAATCAGATTGGGATGCATTTAAAGCATTGGCCAAGAAGTTTTCTGAAATGGCTGAAGAACATTTTCCTGAACCTGTTCAAGATGTTGTTACAACTCCATTAATGCATGATACGAAAGATGAAATTTCTCAAGCCTATGGAAAAGTACCAGATTGGAAATATGATAAAGACATTGAGCCAGTTCCTGGTGTGAATTTTCCTAGAGTACAAGTAGTTGAAAGGGATTACACTAAAATTTATGAGAAATTTATTACTTTAGGAGAAAACATTCGTGATCAGATTGGAGCCAAGGGAATTGGATGGCATGCGAAAGAAGAACATGACAAGCTAAGGAAAACACTTGGTAAAAATAAGCATTTAAAATACTATAATAATTTACCAAGCCTTGAAACAGACCGAAAAGCGGCAGAATGTATTTTAACGCTGTCAAGTACAACTAATGGCAATGTTGCAATGAAAGCATGGAAAGCACAAGAAGAAAATACGGGTCAAGAACTTACTGAAATAGCTATTGGCAGATCAGAAGAACAAATTACATTCAATGAGATAACAACCCAACCAAGAAGGGTTTTATCCACTCCTGTATATAGTGGAACAGAAACAGGTGGAAGAAAATATTCACCGTTTACTACAAATATCGAAAAGTTAATACCGTTTCGAACACTGACAGGAAGACAGCATTTTTATCTTGATCATGATGTCATGCTGGAGTTTGGTGAGGAATTACCGACATTTAAACCACCACTCCAAAAATTAACGTTTTATAATAATGACCGGAAACCTGATGCAGTTGAAAATGAAATTACGTTACGTTATTTAACACCACATTTTAAATGGTCCTATCACTCAACCTATGGTGATACATTACCAATGCTTACATTATTTAGAGGCGGGCCACATGTATGGTTAAATAACGAAGATGCTGAATCCGTCAATATTAAAGACAATGATTGGATAGAAATGTATAACCGTAATGGTGTTGTTGTGGCTCGGGCTGTTGTTAGTCACCGTATTCCAAGTGGAATAGTCTATATGTATCATGTTCAAGATCGATTGATTAATGTTCCTGGATCTAAAATTACGAAAACACGAGGTGGAACATTTAATAGTCCTACAAGAATTCATGTAAAACCAACACAAATGATTGGTGGGTACGCACAGCTAAGCTATGGATTTAATTATTATGGACCAACGGGAAATCAACGTGATGAACAAGTAATGATTCGAAAAATGGAAAGAGACGAGGTGGATTGGCTTGAAGATTAAAGCACAATTTGGGATGGTAATGAACCTGGATAAGTGTATCGGATGTCATACATGCAGTGTTACTTGTGGTAATACATGGACTAACCGTCCTGGAACCGAATATATGTATTGGAATAATGTTGAAACAAAACCTGGGGTTGGTTACCCAAGAGAGTGGGAAGATAATGATGCTAGGAAAGGTGGCTGGCATGTAAAAAATGGAAAGCTTGAGTTAAGAGCTGGTGGTAGAGTCAGTAAACTATTAAATATATTTTATAATAAAAACCTCGTGCAAATTGATGAATACTATGAACCATGGACATATGACTATGAGAATTTAATTGATAGTCCTGAAAAAGATCATCAACCAGTTGCACGTCCAATTTCACAACTAACTGGTGAGTATATGGATATTACTTGGGGGCCAAACTGGGAAGATGATCTAGCCGGTGTGCATGAAACAGGTAAAAATGATCCAAATATGCGTAACTTAGATGAACAAATTAAATTTGAGTTTGAAGAAACATTTATGATGTATCTCCCACGCATATGCGAACATTGTCAAAACCCTTCTTGTGTTTCTTCATGCCCTTCAGGTGCCATGTATAAAAGAGAAGAGGATGGAATTGTACTTGTAGATCAAGAGGCTTGCCGCAGCTGGCGTTTTTGCATGACAGGCTGCCCATATAAAAAAGTATATTTTAACTGGAAGACACATAAGGCAGAAAAGTGTACATTTTGCTTCCCAAGGATTGAAAATGGAGAACCAACGATTTGTTCTGAAACTTGTGTTGGTCGTCTGCGTTATATCGGAATCGTTCTTTATGATGCAGATAAGGTTCTTGAAGCAGCATCTGTAGAAGATGAAAAAGATTTATATGAAGCTCAGTTAAGTACATTTTTAGACCCTTTTGATCCAGAAATTCAAAAAGAAGCATTAAAACAAGGTATTCCTGAAGACTGGATTGAAGCGGCTCAGCGTTCCCCAGTATATAAGATGGCAGTTGAGCAACGTATTGCTTTACCACTTCATCCAGAATACCGGACAATGCCAATGGTTTGGTATGTTCCACCATTAAGTCCATTTATGAATGCTTTAGGTGAGCAGGTTAATACACTTGATCCGAATGTTATTTTCCCTACAATTAATCAATTTAGAATACCGATTGATTATTTAGCTAGCCTATTTACTGCAGGTGATTCTGAAGTAATTAAAAAAGTCCTGCAAAAATTGGTTGCTATGCGTACTTACATGAGATACAAGGAGCTTGACAAGGAATTTGACCGCTCGATTCTTGAAAGAGCTGGTATGACAGAAGAAATGGCAGAAGAGATGTATCAACTATCAGCCATAGCAAAATATGAAGACCGCTATGTTATTCCAAAGTCACATCGTGAAGATGCTGGAGATATGTTTGCACATCAAGGTTCCGCAGGATATGACTTTATGGAAGCTTGCCGTAGCTGTATGGGTGGAGGTCAAGTACAAGGAGAAGCAGACCCATTATCCTATTATGAAAGCGGCTTTTGGAGGGAGTTAGATGAAAGCACACCAAAGGGTTTTTAAAATGATATCCACTTTTCTACTTTATCCAACAGAGGAATGGGTTGAAGAACTTTCTGAAGTAAAGAAAGAGGTTGCTTCGCTTGAAAATATATTAGCAAAAAATTATCTAATGTCGTTTCTGCATTATGTAGAAATAAACCCCTTTGAACAACTATGTGAAGATTATGTTTACACATTTGATTTTCACGGCGTTACAACCTTAAACCTTACGTATAATGTTTTTAAAGATTCCAGAGAGCGAGGCGCAGCTTTAGTACAACTAAGACAAATTTTTTCCGATTCCGATTTAGAAACAGAATCGGATGAATTACCAGATTTTTTACCAATGATTTTAGAGTTTTTAGCGGTTGCAGATGAAAAATATGTACTACGTTTGTTGAAGCTTCATCTAAATTCATTAAGGCATTTGGAAAAAGAACTTGTAAAAAATGATAGTCAGTATCACTTCTTACTTAAAGCTATTATCCAAGTTGCTCAAATTGTTTTACAAAAAGAGCAAGTGTCTTAATAAAAGCATAGAAACCCTTACGCTTAAGTATGCAACGTCCTAAGAGTTTGTGTTTACCATAACTATTAAGTCCAGTACATCTAAACTGGGCGTTGCTACTTTTTATTCGTTTTATCATAGACACAAATATTTATAATTAGAAGAGAGGGTGATTCCATGTCAAACCTAGATATCTTCCTATGGGTTGTTTTTCCATATATCTCATTGACGATATTTGTACTAGGACATATTTATCGTTATAATAAAGATCAATTTGGCTGGACAGCGAAATCAAGTCAGTTTTTGGAGCAGAAGCGTTTGCGCTTTGGAAGTACAGTTTTTCATTATGGGATTATCTTTGTTTTCTTTGGACATGTTGCAGGAGTGTTAATACCCAAAGCATTCTTTGATAGTATTGGAATAACAGATGATTTGTATCATTTTGGGGCAATTTGGTTTGGGGGCCTCGCAGGGATTGCAGTAGTTGTTGGAGGATTTTTTCTTTTTTTGAGGCGTGTTTCAGTTAAAAGAGTGATTAAAAACAGTACAGTGAGTGATTATGTTTCACTTATCATGCTCGGCATTGTCGTGTTAGTTGGATTTACTGCGACTGCTGGATACACAGCATCAGGAGGAGATTTTGATTATAGGGTAGTCATCGGCCCGTGGGCAAGAGAAATTTTAACATTCAGTCCATCAGCGGGTATGGTTGCCTCTATGGCTCAGGCACCAATCGGATTTCAGCTGCATGTATTTTTTGCCTTTGTCTTATTCGCAATTTGGCCATTTACACGACTTGTACATGTGTTTAGTTTACCACTAAAGTATTTAAGCAGAAGATATGTCGTTTATCGTAATCAGAAACCTTATGGTAAATCGAAAGTTCCTAAAAGAAAAGAATTGAATTAACCTTTTATATTTTCCCCACTTTATATTATTCATAGTGGGGAAAATTGTAAAAATATTATTAGGGGGTGATTCTAGATGGCTACAACAGGACCAGCACTTAGAATGTTAGATTCTCATCAATCAATTCATGCTGGATCACATGGTGAAGCTCGAGATCTGACAGAAGTTACTGAAAAACTTTTTGAGGATAAACGTCAAGAAGATTGTTTTAAAGCAGCTGAAGTATTAATCGAATATATAGAATCCAGAATTATTGCCCATGCTGATGCAGAAGATGAAGGCTTTTACTTAGAAACCCTAGAGAAAAAACCTGATCTAGAAAAGAACATACATATGCTAATGCGTGATCATGACTTAATGCGGCAAATTGTGAAGAAAATTAAAGAACAAATGAATAAAAGGAAGGAAGTAACAAAATCAATCATCAACCAATTTCATTCCATCTTAATTATTCATGAACTTCATGCTCGAGGCGAAGAAGAAAATTTATTTAAAGATGATTAATTTACAAAAATGCTATTGAATCAGTCAATAGCATTTTTTCATATTTTTAAAGAAAAAGGTAATGATAATAATATTACTTATTCTTTAAAAGGGAGGACGATATCGATGCAAAATGCTATGCCAGAGAATCCTGAACCGTTTTGGCGTGACTCCATTGAACTTCCTACATTCCCAAAACTAGAGGAATCAATGAAAGTGGATGTAGGGATAGTAGGTGGAGGTATTACAGGTATTACAACTGCCTATTTACTCTCTAAACAAAATCTTAGTGTGGCGTTACTTGATGCAGGGGTAATATTAAATGGAACAACAGGTCATACAACTGCAAAAGTAACAGCACAACATGGATTAATTTATGATGAATTCATTCAACATTTTGGAGTAGATAAAACGAAACTTTATTACGAGGCAAATATCGAAGCAAAAAAGTTTATAGAACAAACAATAAACACAAGTAATATTGACTGTGATTTTAAAAATGAAAATGCTGTCTTGTATACAAATTCTGATAATTACTTAAAAAAGCTGGAAGCAGAACAAAAGGCATATGATAAGCTGAATATTCCTCATGAAATATCAGATGAAATTTCCTTGGATTTACCTGTAAAGTCAGCACTTACGATGCAAAATCAAGCTCAATTTCATCCTCTTAAATATTTAAAATACCTTGTAAACGAAAGTGTAAATAATAATGTTCATTTTTTTGAAAAGACAACTGCGGTTGATGTTGAATATACAAAACATCCGAGAATTATTACTAATAAAGGTCATCGAGTAAATTGTCGTTATGTTGTTGTTGCATCTCACTTTCCTTTTTATGATGGTCAAGGATTTTACGCAGCACGAATGTATCCTGAAAGGGCCTACGTAATAGCCGTTAAAACAAATCAAAAGTTCCCAGGTGGAATGTATATTAATGCCGAATCACCAACTAGATCTATTCGCAGCACACCAATGAACGGGGAAGATCTTTGGATTTTCTCTGGTGAAAATCATAAAACAGGTCAAAGTAAGTCAACGATAAAGCATTATGAGGCATTACAACAATTTGCTGATAAACAATTTGGGATAAAAGAATTTGTTTATCGTTGGTCAACACAGGATTTAACAACGTTAGATAAACTACCTTATATTGGCCGAATTACAAAAGCCCAGAATTCAGTATTAGTTGCCACTGGTTTTCGCAAATGGGGAATGACCAATGGAACCATTGGAGCAAAGATTCTAGCGGATATAATTTTAGAAAAAGAAAATCCTTATAAAGAATTGTATACGCCAACAAGATTTCAAGCCGATCCATCTCTTCGTAAATTCACCCAAATAAATGCAGATGTAGCTAAACATCTAATTAAAGGAAAACTAGAATATACCGAAGATAAAATTAAGAATCTTGATGTAGATGAAGCAATCGTTACACGAATTGATGGTGAACGGACTGGTGTTTATAAGGATAAGAATGCTAATCTTCATATGGTTGATACAACCTGTACACACTTACGATGCGAAGTTGAATGGAACTCTGGGGATAGAACGTGGGATTGTCCATGCCATGGTTCGAGATTTTCTTATAAAGGGGAAGTTATTGAAGGTCCAGCTAAAAGACCATTAGAAAAAAGAAATGTAACCGAATAAAATTATTACAATATAAAAAGTGATCGGTATATAAAATCAAGGCAGCTTGAAATAATAGCTGTTTTGATTTTTATTTCTATAACTTAAGCCTCAGATATAAGACTGAAATAATTTCTATACTAAAGATAAATTTAACTAATTGGATTATTTTAATTTATCATTTATTTTCATTTCATCTCACTATCACTAGTATACTTTGGATTTGAGATATTTTATAAATTACTTCCGATAATATATATTATGTAAACTAGGAAAGATTAACTTACCGCTATGATATCCAAACAGGTTCTATTGTTATTATTATAGAGGGTGGAAATATAGAAAAAAGATGACAATTGCGATTGCTAAAAGAAGTCATCCTTTTTCCCTTACACTTTGAACTTGGTTGCAAATGCTGCTTCATTTTAACTTAAACTAAAGAAGATAGTAACTCGGTAATTTCTCCTTGTTGATTTTTTCTATTATCGTCGTAAATTAATAATGTATCAATTTTCTTATGTCGAGAAAGTTTTTGCACCGAACGTACATCCCCATTGGTCTTATCCAAAGCGATTGTTATAGCGGTATGCCGGATTTTATGCGGGGATATTGGCTTTTTAATGCCAGCATCATGTGCACAATCTCTTACAATTCTTCTTATTGCTTCACCACTCATAACGGAACCTGAAGTTCTTCTGTCTGTTGTCGCAAAAAGCGGATCACTTGTAGTTAATTTTCCATTTTTCTTTCGTTCAGTTAAATAGTCATTAATTACCTCCACAAGCTGATTAGAAATACTAATGGATTCTTTTTGTGTACCTCTACCCTTCCCTAAGATCCAAATATTTCTACTTTCTGGATGATAATCCTCTAATTTAATTTTAGTTAATTCCCCTCTGCGCAAAGCTGTTTCGAATAACATTAAAAGAATTGAAAAATCCCGTTTTCCCTTTAGTGTATTTCTATTGGGTACTTTTAACATCTCTTTAAATTCATCTAAGCTAATTCCAGTAGTATCCTGATAACTCTGAATCCGTTCGAACTTCACCTCTTGTAGATCGTAATCGCAATATCCCAAAGTTTTAGCTAATCTCACTAGAGAACGAATTGCGGATATTTTTCGGTTAATTGTTGACTCCGCTCTCCTTTTTTTCGTAATCAGGAAGTTTTTATACTTTAATACCTCTTCTAAAGCCCTAGATTTTGATAAAGAAATAAAATATTGAATATTAGCCGGGGTGGCTTCTTCTCCCGTCATGTATATAAAGAATTGGTTAATGTCATTTCTGTAAGCCCTCTTGGTATCTTCAGATCGTTTGTCATTTAGTAATAGGGAAATAAAATCTGGTGTTGCGTAAGTTGAAACTCCATGAACACTTTCAACAATATCGTTTTTCAAGGTGCTTTTCCTCCCTTTCCCTATTATTCTATCATATGGAAAAAATAAAAGGTTCTCTTTACATTTTAATATCGAATAGATTCGATAATATATCGAATTTAACATCAAAATAATTAATTTTATGCTTTTAAGGGCAGTTTTTATACGGCTAAAAAACACTTAAACTATTGATATATATAGCTTCCATTGAGTTTTTATTATTAAATATTGATCTGTCAAAGCAAATTAGAAATAAACGAACGTGTAATTATCCATCTAACTTTGTTTAAATTCATTTATGTAACACAAAAATATACTAGATATTTCACAATAATTCACTTTTTGAGTTAAAATATGCCCTAATTTAGCAAGTGTGTGATAATGGATATTCTCGCACTCTGCCATATTAAAGAGTATTAGAATCTTTTACCCGAAGTAGAATATTAGTGAAAAATAAAAAATGTCAGTTCCTTCATTATAAAGGACACTGACTTGCTTTAGACTAGTCTTTAACACAATACGATTATCTTATAAGGAGTTGTTTGTGCGGGTATGCTTTTGGTTACCGGACCATAGATTACTATTAGGTTTCGGTTTGCGGGGTTTTTAGTAAATGCTTGACCATTTGTTAACAATTTAGGAGTAGATGGAGATATATTTAATTTTAATTGTCCATCACTACTCAGCAAATTTGAATCAAAGTAAGCTACTTTTACATTTTGATAAGGATTTTCTTTTTCCATGACAATCGCCCCATATTGTGGAGGAAATATCATTGGGACTGGTGCATTTCCATCGTAATATCCAGTTATCCAGTCCCCTGTTGATACCATCGTATGGTCTACGAAGTAAGTATTTGGCGATACGACAAAATTAACTGAAGTATCTGGACCGTTTTCTACAGAAATTAATTTATAACAGCCTGCATCTTCATCATCCGAAGTTATCATAAAATCATTGATTGTGGTGACATATCCACTAAAGAAACGAAAATTCATCATAGTTATTTCATATTCTCCCATCTTTTTAAAGTCTTGTTTCCAAATTGTATTGGGACTTTCTTTTTAGTTTATGGGAAGTTGCCTATAAGGGTGATTATTAATAATTGGATTATGGAAAGGAAAATCATATTCGAAAAGGTTAAAATTGCTTCTTTCATCAAAAAATACCGGTCTCTTGTTTCAAAAAAACGACATTTAGTAAAAGAATAATTAAAGGGTAATATATTCTTCTTCTTTCAAATTACTCTCTAGTGTTTCAATTGCATCTTTGATTACTTGTTCGTCTTAATTGTATAATGAAACATGACTCAAGATTCCTATCCAATCATTCATACCACCGACCATATCCTCGACATCAT
>DATGTS010000008.1:0-2247 GCA_035301745.1 Candidatus Avamphibacillus sp. | reverse complement strand
ATTATTATACACAGTAAACGCATAAATACCGACACCAAGCACAAGCAAAATAATAATGATGATCGGTATTTTCAACCATAGTTTTCTGGACTTCCTTCTCTTTGTTCGCATTTGCATTGACTCCTCTTACTTTTATTTTCAAATTATATTCACGCAGCACATAATCCATACGCATCCAGTCTATTTATCTAATACTAATAACCTATTATACATGATTATTCCAGATATTGAAGAATTATTTTCGGGACAGGGGGACGGGTCCACTGTCCCCGGTTCACCCCGGATGCCTAGCGAGCAGGCTAAAGCTTTCTTGTTCGGAGTGACAATAAAAAAACCATTTGCACAAGCATTTACGCTTAGTACAAATGGTTTTTTATAAATATCTTAATATGCAGCTTTGAAAATGTTAATAATACCTTATTCTTTACCCTAAATTGGATTACTTCCTGCGTTTCCATCTTCAGGTGTAAGTTTAGCCATTTTCCGAAGTCTTCCTCTTTTGAACCATTTATCCAAAACTGAGATTTTAACAAAGTAGCGGATGTCATTATTGCACTGAGCGGGCGAACGCTTCTTGAAAAAATTTAGTATCGGGGGTATAGCCTCCGTAACACTCTTCTCAGTTTAGTTTACACTTCAACAATCCAGTGTGCAGTTTCGTCGTCTTTATAATCAGCCAGAAAATATCTTTCATTTACTTGCCAGAATTCCCACTACATCATAAAGATCGATAAAAAGTGGCGGGCTGAGGAACCTATCCTCTTGTCTCATAGTTCTTTTGAAATGTCAAAAGGAATATAATTTCTAGTTAGTCTTTTAAAATTAGGCAGTAATGATATAATTAGTATATGCAATAATCGTATTTTCTTATGGGAGTCGGCGCATTCTCGTCGTTGTAGTGTCTTGCGATATGCTATAACGAAAGGGGGTGTTGCCTATGTCTGTTTTTGAGACAATGGTTATTATGATTACCTTCGCAACACTTGTTGTGATGATCATCGACCATAAAGTGAATCTTCAATCAGTGGGGTTTCTTTCATCCCCACTGATTGCTAGATGAACGAATCGGACATTTACTGGCAGTTGACCCCACTTATACTTCTTTGTTTTCTTTCATAATTTGAAAGTGGGGTCTTACTGCCAGTTAACGGGGGATAAAAAATAGACCTCCCTTGGATTACCAGCCGGGTGAGGTCTATTCCTTACTTGCGCTGACCCCTCTTACAGGGGAGCGATTCATTGCTGACCGAAGATATTGCAGTATCTTCGGTCTTTTATTATTTTATGTCTGTTTTTAAGTTTATATGTTTATTATACCACGAAAAATTACTTTTCAAACAAAAAACACTGTAAATATTTGTTGAGTATTTCAAAAAGGCAGAAACTCCCAATTATCCCCATAATCATAGCAATATATTAATTCACCATACGCTTCAAGGTACGTATCAATCTTAATACCAGTCGGCTTCCTAACGACCTTTTTCAAATTTTCCAACCGCACCTCCTGGAAATCTGCAAACTTAGGTGGAACACTTTTCATTTTTCCCTCGATTTATTTCCTGTTTTTCTTATAATACTGATGCTCCTGATAGGCTTCATCATCATTAGTCACGCTGATGTTATCTTTCAGTAAATCAAACGCCAACAAGTGATAGTCCTGAAAATTGGTCACCGCCTGAATGACATCATGCAGCCTGTTAAAGGTTGCCCCTGCTGGCATAATGACCCTTCTCCAGATCAGAGGATCCGATCCGGCCAATTCAATTTTAATTTGATAAACTTTCATTTTTATCATTTCTTCGTGTAATTCCTTGCAAGATTATTCATTCTGCTTCAGTAGCCACTCGGACATTTCCCTATCATAACACCTTCTAGCGGGACAAGATTCATTCCTATCTTTTGTCCCTACAAAAAGTCACCATATTTACGTTTTTCCCGGCACTTCGGACATCTTTTAGGTTCAGTAAAGCCCATTCGTTTATAAAACTGTTGTTCTTCTACTGTAAAGGTAAACCGCTCACCACATTCCCGGCATTTTAACAGCAAGTCACGTGGAGGTAATCCTCTCAAAGCTCCTTTAATAGACTCCTCCCTTATTTGAATTGTTTGATGATCAATCGCGGCATTTGACGCCAACGATTGGATTGTTTCCTGCAGCTTAACTTTTACCTTTTTATAATCAACTTTTTTCCATGCTTCCAAGTAAGAAATGTATCTTTTATCGCCTGTCTCTCTAACTTTATCAAG
>DATGTS010000007.1:0-21230 GCA_035301745.1 Candidatus Avamphibacillus sp. | reverse complement strand
CTCCGGTGAACCACCTAGCCACGCGGCACGACGCATTAACATCAAACGTTCCGCCTTTACTGCCTGGTGGTACTGTTTCTCCTCCTCTACACCAAAACGAAGCCACTGCGGGACAATTTCCAGTTCTGGCAGCTCACCCAGCACATCCTTTCTATTTCTTCTTAAATAAACCGGTGCAACCAGCTGCTTAAATTCCTCAGGTTGCAACAAGTGTAATTCCTGAGTCAATTGTTCAACGATTTCCGGCTGTAAAACTGATATTAATTGCTTCATTTCCTCTAATCGGTTTTCAAGTGGTGTCCCGCTCATAAATAATACATACTCGGCAAAGGTCGCCAATTTATAGACGCTTTGCGAACGTTTCGCTTCAGGGTTTTTAACATAATGGGCTTCATCCACAATTAACGCATCTAAATAGTCGTCCGTGTCAAAGTTCATGCGTAATGTCTGTTCATAGGTAGTAATAAGAACGCCGGTTTGAGATTGCCACTCGGCAAACGCCGCCTCACGGTTATTACCGTGATAAATAAATGTTTTTAATTTAGAGCGCTGCTGAATTTCTCTCTTCCAGTTTGCCAGCACACTCAAAGGGCAAACAACCATTGAATATTTTTGGCCATTTTGCGTCAAATGGTTGATCATTGCCAGGCCCTGAATCGTCTTCCCTAACCCCATCTCATCTCCAAGCAAGGTTCGTCTATGATACAAAGCGTATTTCGCGCCAAACTCCTGATAATGTCTTAATTCAACATCCAACCCTTTCGAATCTAAAGGAAAATGATTTACTGCCTCAACGATTTCGTTCGGTAAACTTTCATCCATTTCTCCTTGCTCAAAACCTGTGACTTTCTCAATCTCTGTATAGTAAGAAGCATTTTCTTCAACAAAATGCTGCATTAATTCGTCTTCATCGACTTTGAAGTGAAGGACATATTCTAATCTTTCTTTAAGTTCGTCCAAACTTTTTCTATCCTTTTCCTGATTAAGTCGATCAAATGCTGACTTTATTTGTTCTTTTTCAGATTTAGACTGAAAAAGAGATCCTATGAAGTTTTTCTGTTTTTTCGCCGCCTCAATGGCCGGGCTGATTTCTTCATTTAAATCATCGAATTTCGTTTTCAATGACTCCACAATCTCTAAAAGCTCCCATTTTTTATTGATCACTTCCAGCAACTCTATATCATTTTCCGATAAGTGATCCGGATTGACTCTCGGCGTAGCTTGCTGAAAAACAGATTCTTTTATTTTAGAGACAGCATCAAAAATCGGATAAGCACTCATCGGTCCAATACCGTTTATCTGTATCAAATCTTCGGCCGCTTGGTCTTTGATGTCATAAATAGTTCGGAAGCCGTTATTGACTAATAGATTGATCGGCATCCCTTTTTCTAAAGTAGAAATCGTGTCGATGGGCATTTTCTTTAAATTTTCTTCGCCCGTATTTATTTTAAGTGTTTTCCATATACCTTTTACTTTTTGATTAAAATAATCCTCTGTAAAGATATTTATATTTTCTTGAATGTAATTGAGTTCAGATTCCAGACGCTCTACATCTTTTTTATTTTTAATCATGGTGCAACCTCCTTCATAGCGGCAGTAATGATGTTTAAAGCTTTATTTAGCTGTAAGAACTAATGTTGTACGATTCGATCGAATTCCACGATGACCTACTATTAAAGAAGAAAATAGAGATGATTCAAAACCTGTTGGAAAAAAGATACGAAAAACGGCCGCCCTATCCTGGTAGCGACCATTCAGAAGTGACATTATGTACTGCCCGCATTGCGCAGTCCGGTATTTCAATTGGGATAATACGGTAATTTTCAGGTCGAGCCATTACAGCAGTGAAATTGTAAGTTCGATTAAATAAGTCGTGAAATGTTTTTTGTTATTGGTTTCGTGGAAATTCCTCTTTGTTTATTAAATGCACTTGTTCTACAATATGTACGGATGCGAATAAAAAATCATTGACAAACATAAAATAGTAGTGTAGAATTCTACTTAGATAAAGCTGGGAAGCAATCGCAATCACACATCGTGGTTAGGGATTGCTTCCTTTGTTTTTTCTAATATCATATAATAATAATAATAGCCTTCTTAATTCCGTTATGATTGTGATCTCGCCCCTTGACTCCAGGTACTTTAACTCCCCAATCAAAAATTGCTTTAATTCATTTAAATCTAATTCATCAATATAAAATGATAACGTTTCAAAGACCTTCTCTTTTTTCTCATCAGTATTTTTTATCGTCATAACATCAATCGAGTCGGGAGTATATACAGAACTTTTATTAATTTTCTCATAATGGAGTTTAAAATTTGAATACCTGGCAGTGCGTCTTGTTAGCTTTTCCTTTTCTGTGGGGTGTAGCGAGCTGTCTTCGATTAATTTTTCATCTAAAATTTTGTGAACCGGAAACCTATCATTCCCCCCTTGATTTGACGCAAATTTAAGCCTTATATCTGTACTTATTTCATCTCTGTCTGAAATGTAATCCAAAGAGTACTGAATAATATCAGGAATTTGAAAAATATGTTTCCAGTCTCCTACGGCAATTGCAATATTTTGGTTTTGCAAGTTTCCTTCCAGTTTTTCAATTTCCTCAGGGGAAATCAGTACTGATTTGAGTGTACCAGCTTTACCTCTATCAACAATTAATTGTTTAATAACATGCTGATATTTTCTGACCTCTGTCGGAGCAACTCCTTGATGAATAGTACTGATCTTATCAAAAAGGGCTTTGAAATTATCCGTTTTAATGACTCTTAACCTGCATCCCAGGTCCTTGTCATTCACTACCTCTTCCACCAACTCTTGTTGGTCCTTTTCCCACTCTACTAACACCAATTTCCTTTCGAGAATATTTAATTCTTTTGATGAAAGTGATTTGGTAAAGTCTTTAATTATTTTTCTCACGTTTACATCAGTAAGTGAATAACCAAGGAAAATGATAGGTGAATGCAACATCATTGAAATAATCTTTGCGCTAATCAGTACAGAATTATCGTTAAAATAAGTATAATCCCTTTCAGAAATAATGATGTCTTCAGGACTTTTTATACAACCATGCAATTTATACAATTCAGCAAAACCAAAAGTTTCCTCAAAAAAGCCTTGTTGGCCAATATATTTTTTTATATTATAATCACTTTCCTGGTTGTATGAGTTCTCGATGAATGCGTCATAATTAGTGGTTAGTATAATTTGTGTTTTTATTAACATCTTTTTAAATGATTGATATTCCTGTTCCATGCCCTTTTTAAGTTGGTAATAACCAAACCTCTTTGCTATTGCCATTTTAAAAAGTGATACTTTTGACTCAAAAGCATCTTTGGTACTAAATTGATTAATTTTAACTTCTCCGGAATTAAAAGCTCTATTGAATTCATCCTCAAGTACCTCGCCTATTTTCACATTAGAATAATGATCCAATTCCCTTTCATCGTATGTTGGATTAAAATCACCATGTCTTATGTTCACTCAAAAAGATAAATCTTCTCCATTAAAGACTTTACCTTCTGTATTATAAGTTGCATCAAAGACAGCATTTGACAATTCATTTCTAAAAGACTCATTATCGTTAAAATGCTTAAATATCTCCATATTCACTGACATCATTTTCATAATAGCCCGTTTTAATGCTTTGTCATGTTCTAATCGAGCGTTTTGCTTGTCTGAGTTTTTCATAGCATTTTGATAAGCTTCGTCTTTAGCTACCATGTCAGGGATTTTAGTTAAACTATCCTTCACTTGATCTTTGTCTTCCCATTCTATATCACCAAAGATTTCGTGAAAATCATCTAAAATACTACTTAAATAGTCCATATCAGGTGCATTGATATAGGCTGCTCCTGAGGTTGGAACTGGTGCTACCTCATAATCTTCTTCACCTTCAAGGATGATGGATAACGTCTGTTTAGCTTCTACACGATAACTATCAAGGTCAATAGACTCTAATATCCCCTTAGATAAATCTTCTTCCCTTGGCGTTGGTAATTTTGGTACAAGTAACCTCAAAAAGATCGCTAATTTTTCCCACTCCATATTTCCGACCGGCAATATGGAGGCTAAAAAACCATAAGTTCTTATAAAAGCTTTCGCATTACCTTTAAAGTTCACTTGATCATCTTCATCTAAAGCTTTGTACACTTCCATACAAATGTCTAATAGCGGGTCTAATTTATCTCGTTCAGCCATGTTGACATATAATTCTACAAGCTCATCGATATGATAATCTGTATATACCTGATGGTATTCCAGCTCAGACTGAATATCATAGAGTTTATTTGGATCCGTTTCTTCAGCTAATATAGTTGTTGTATAGTATGTTTCAAAGGACTTCTTTATGGTGTCAATATCATTAACAAAATCTAGTACAAACGTCTCTTTCTTAGCCGAGTGGGATCTGTTTAATCTTGATAAAGTCTGAACAGCTTTTATACCTGATAAAGGCTTATCTACATACATCGTATGCAACAATGGCTCATCGTATCCGGTTTGAAACTTATCTGCCACTACAAGAAACCTGTAGGGGTCGTTTTTAAAGTTTCTCTCTATCTGATTACTTGGAAATCCATTTACTTTGGACTCTGTCAGCCTTTCACCTTTAAATTCTTTCTCCCCCGAAAAAGCCACTATTGCATCATATTGACTCCTTCTTTCCTTTAAAGCTCTTTTAATAGCATAGTAATACTCTAAAGCTCTTTCTATACTGCTAGTTACAACCATGGCACGGGCTTTTCCAGCAATTTTACCTTGATTTATCACTTGCTCATGAAAATGATTCACCATTATCTCAGCTTTCATTCCGATGGCATACTCATTCGATTCAACATAAGTTCTTAACTTCCTTTGTGCTTTCTTCGTATCGAACATTGGATCATTTTCAACCACTTTAGCTAACTTATAATAACTGTTTATCGGGGTGTAAAACTGTAATACATCCATTATAAAGTCTTCTTCAATTGCTTGCTTCATTGTATAATGATCAAAGGGTACGTGTTTAACTTCCCCTCCGTCATATTTCGGTTCACCAAACATTTCTAACGTTCTATTTTTGGGGGTGGCAGTAAAAGCAAAATAACTTGCATTGTCAAGCATTTTTCTACCTTCCATGATTTTTATAATCTTATCTTCTGTCGTTTCTGCATCATCTCCGCCAGACAAAGCAATATTCATATTAGCGGAGAGGCTTCCACTTTGACTGGAATGCGCCTCATCTATTAAAATCGCAAAATTGTTATGTTTATGACTCGTCCCAATGGCATCTAATATAAAAGAAAATTTATGAACAGTGGTAATAATTATCTTTTTCTCTTCCTTTAAAAGTTTGGTTAAATCACTTGAACTTTCTGCATGTCCGACAGTGCTTGATACTTGCATAAACTGTTTAATAGTATCTCTAATCTGTCTGTCTAGTTGTACTCTGTCCGTTACTATTAAGATCGAATCAAAAACATTTTTCTCATTTTTCTTTAAAGATACTAATTGGTGGGCAGTCCAGGCGATAGAGTTGGATTTGCCACTACCTGCACTGTGTTGAATCAAATACTTTTCACCAGGGCCATCTTCACTAACATCTTGAAGTAATTTCTTTACTACTGACCATTGGTGGTATCGAGGGAAAATCTGCTTAAAAGATTTCTTCTTAGTTACTTCATCCTCTTCCACTACGACTTGAGCATAATTCTCAATAATATTTGCAAGTTCTCCCTTAGTTAATATCGTTTTCCATAAATAATCTGTTCTAACTCCATCTGGATTTGGTGGATTTCCTGCCCCACCTCGATGTCCTTTATTAAACGGTAAGAACCAAGAGCTTTCGCCAGTCAGCTCTGTACAAAATTGTATCTCGTTTTCATCTATAGCAAAGTGAACCATACTTCTTTTAAAAGCAAAAATGAGCTCTTTTGGATCTCTATCATACCTATACTGATAGATAGCATCTTTTACACTTTGATTAGTTAAATTATTTTTCAACTCACAAGTGATAACAGGTAAACCATTTATAAAGATAGCAAGGTCTAATGCCAACTTTTTATTAGACTTGGAGTACCGAAGCTGTCTTGTAATAGAAAATATATTTTCATTGAAGTTCTTCTTCGCTTCTACATTACCCTTAGAGGGGATCGCATAGAACATAATAAGATCTGCAGGATAGGCTTTAATTCCATTTCTTAAAACATCTATGATCCCCCTTTTACTTATTTCGTTTTTTAATCTGTGAAAAAATTGCTTCTTTTTATGTTCACTTGTCTTAACTCCTAATTTCTCTACTTCTTCCGGTTGAGTCTCTCTAAGGAACTTCATTAGTCTCGATTCATCTATCGCATAATCCACATTATAGTCATCATTATTGCCCAGATCATATCCACTATGATGAACTAAATAATCCACTATAATATCTTCTAAACCCTCTTCCCTCGTATTAGAAAACAACTTACACCCTCCCTTTACATATTTCTTACATCTACCTTACCTGTAACAACAGCAGAAATTAAGCTTGTTTTATATTCTTTAACTAAGTCTATTTCTTTCTGATAAAGACTGATTGTTTCATCAATTTTTTTTGATTCTTCTTTTATATATCTGGCAATTTCTATTTGTTCTTTTTTACTAGGTACAGGAATCCAAGTTTGTTTTATAATATCCTGACTAATATTGGGTTGACCTCCCCCTCTACTCTTTTCTATCAAGTATGAACGAGCTGATAACAAAACATAATACATATATTCTAAATATGAGGATTCTTCAATGTTATATAGTCCACAACATGCTTGATTCATACAAGCTTCCATTTGAATTATTCCCAGATTTCCTATGGTCGCTCCATACATAGCTATAACAACTGTATTCTCTGGGTAAATTTTTAATGTCGAATAATCCAATAAAGCTTTTTCTGTAATCTTATTTTTCGTTTCAAATATATACATACTTTTTAAGTCACCAGAATTCATCCAATTTATATTACCATCTTGGTAATATTCTTGATTGCCGCTAGACGGTGTTGTTCCACTTCCAATTGACTTGAATACCCTGTTTATTTTATTCTTACTCCAATCTACAGGTGTTTTTCCCAGCCATTCTACACCTGAATCTTTCATCTCTACACTGTCGTCTAATCCTTTAGTTACTGCTTTATTTATCATCGCTTCCTTTTGTTCTTTTAATAACCCTATCAATCTTGTTTTTAATTCGATGATTTTTTCTGTCTTCTCTAGTTTGTCATCAAGAAACTCGACTATTTTATTTTGTTCTTCCTTTGGGGGAAATGGAGTTCTCGTTCTTAAAAATGTATTTAAATTCACCGTTTTTCTTAGTCCTGTATATAGTGGTTTTAACATTTTTCCGTTATCAATATTTAAATAGAAATAATAGAAATATTTCTTGTTTATGTCTTTTACACTAAAAATATTATAAGCGCCTGTTATCATACCATCCATACGAGAATGTCCTACAGTTCTTGGGGTTTCATCAATATCAAATAAACAAAAAATCATATCATTGTTACTTACAATTTTATAATTATCAAACTCTCTTGGAAATTTACCTTGGGGATTTTCCATATCCCTTTCTATAACTCCATTTTTTGTTAATGATAATAATTTATATTGATTATGGTTTGAACCTACTCTTGCATCTCTGACATTCAATATATTTTTATTTCTAATTAACTCCCAATGTTTAGGTATCTTTTCTATCCATGGTAATCCAACTTTTTTATATCCTTCATAAGGCTTGAACGTCATCTTTATCTAGCCTCCCACAATTTCGTCCAGTAATCGATCTGTTTTTTCTTCTAAAGCTTTTATATCTGATACTATGTCTTCCAGATCTCTAAATTGTTCAGGCTCATAGAAGTATTTCGTAAAGCTTATTTCATATCCTATTCGTGTTCTTGTGTCATTGATCCAAGCATCTTCTGCAAATGGCCGGACTTCTTCTTTAAAATACCCTTCTATTCCCCCATCATAATTAAGTGGAATGACTTCAGTATCTCTTAAATCTGTATTCTGTTCATATTCAATGTATTTATCTTCCACTTTAAAACTACCGTATAACGGATTTTCTTCCTCTTTTTTCTTTGAAGATTTTATTACTACTTTTTCCGCTTTTTCATCTATCTCTGTAAAATAATCTTCTACTAATCTTTTATGTCGAACTAGTAATCTTTCATCACTTTCTTTAGCTATTTGTTCTAAATTATTCATATACTCATTGTAATTCATATAACATTCCTTTTTATCTTGGTCTTTTAGCTTCACAACTAATTCATAAATAAACTGATCTTTCTCGTCGACTTTCTGTCGTAACTGATTTAACCGTTCCTCATTTATCTCGACTCTCAGCCTTAAAGGTCTTTCCACTGTTACTTCATAGTATCCAAATTGTTCATTATCAAGTATCTGACTATATTTATTTTCCTCGAAATTCATGTATATATTAGAGATTTGCTCTCTTATACCATCAGTTAGCTCGCAGTTCTTGTTTCCCAGATTTATTCTAAGAGGGGATTTAAGCTCAGTTGCATTGATTAGCTGAACTTTACCTTTTCTTCTCTTTTCTTTTCTATTGGTTACTACCCAGATATAAGTTGCTATTCCCGTGTTGTAAAACATGTTCTCCGGTAAGGCTATTATTGCTTCTAAGTAATCTTTTTCTATGATGTATCTTCTAAGATTACTTTCCCCTTGCCCAGCATTTCCTGTAAACAATGATGAACCATTATGAACTTGAACTATTCTACTTCCAAGCTCTGTATTATGTTTCATCTTGGCTATATTATTTGCTAAAAACAATAGTTGCCCATCACTCTGAGATGGTACCATTCTAAATTCATCTTCAGCAAAATTAGTTACAAATCTAGGATCAGTGAGTTGGGTCCTACCACCCATCCTTCTTGAGTCGCTCGCCCAGGACTTACCATAAGGAGGGTTCGAAAGCATGAAATCAAACTCCATAGCAGCATTAGCATCTGCAGATAGAGTTGAACCAAAGGAAATATTGTCAGCTTGACTGCCATCACCTTTTAGCATCATATCGGCCTTAGCAATGGCATATGTTTCTGCTTGACTCTCTTGCCCATATAAATGGATGGAGAAATTTCTATCATGTTTTTTTCCTAACTGCTTCAGTCTTTCATCAGCTATTGTTAACATGCCTCCTGAACCACAGGCACCGTCATAGCATAAATAGGTACCGTCTTTAATTCTTTCTGCGACAGGTTTAAACATAATATCAGTCATAAGTTTAACTGCATCCCTTGGAGTAAAGTGTTCCCCTGCTTCCTCATTATTTTCCTCATTAAATTTACGGATAAGCTCTTCAAATACAGTTCCCATCGTATGATTATCCAGACCAGGGAGTAAAACTTCACCATTATCATCTAAAACTGGATTTGGACTTAAATTTATTCTAGGGTTCACAAATTTTTCTACGACTCCACCTAACACATCGGCATCTGTCATCACTCTTATTTGATTTCTAAAATGAAATTTTTCTAGTATTTCTTGAACATTTGGTGAGAATCCGTCTAAATAGGCAATAAAGTCTGCTTCTAATTGTTGTTTTTTGGTTCTCGAAGTTAAGTCCTTTAAAGTGAAAGGTGAATCATTATAAAAAGCGTGCCCCGAAACATCACAAAGTGCATTTACCTGATTATGTATGCCAATATCATCTAACTCTTCCTTCATAGCAAGTACATCTTCTTTAGTATCTTCAAGTACGGCATCTAATCTTCTAATAACGGTCATTGGTAAAATAACATCTCGATATTTACCTCTAACAAAAACATCCCTCAACTCATCATCTGCTATACTCCATATGAAACTTACTATTTTATTATGAAATCCATTTTCCATTTTTCTCATTCCTTCTATTTCGTATATTTTTCCATGTCATTTACACCTGAGATAAATGTTCTGTTTTTTTCTTGTTTCCTCAAAATCAACACTTCTGTATAACACTTTGGAGCAACCCTCTATTTCTAGTTTTTAAAGAGTAAACTCCTTGCCTATGATAACATAAAACTGAGTCGTTGGGATGAAAATATACCTAGATAACATATTTAAAGGACGTATTGAATGATTACATTACTCGCTACCAAAACTAGGTAAAAAGGCAGTCTGATACAACGAAGGAAACGAATTATGAAACCTGCGAGATGGTTCTTGACAGATCAACTGGCAATACCTTTTTTGGGTTTCCAGAACCAACTAGGTTTACAATAACCGGTTTTTCTCGGGAAAGGGATAAAGTTAGCAACGGATAAGTAAAATAATCGGTCCGATACGGATTGAGATTGCGGAAAGGAGATTGATGTCTCCTGATTATCTGGCGATAGACTATGGGTGGTCAAGTGAACCTTCGTCAAGAAATTATTTGAACTGTCATTGTTTCCTCCTTAACAGCTTGCTAATGGTATGTATATGCTAAATGGCCATTAATTGGGCCTGTTTATTGAATTCACGATTTTCCAAACGCCCAGTCTTTTATTGAAAGACTAGCTATTCGATTGTGCTTCGTAATTATTTCCTAGCGAACAGTGTCTGGCATCGACGTGCATTAATAAAAGCCTTCTTCTATAGCATGAAGAATGAATTTTCCTGTTTTACATCCAAGGATCTTTGCTTCGCCCATTTTTCTGCCCAACATAAATCAAATTCAAGCCACATTTTTGAAATCATCCTGTTCTTGACGTAAACTCCATTTAGGTGCAAATACTTAATCAGAACTGCAGGAGGACAATATAATGGATTGGAAAGAAATTACAACAACTGAAGAATGGGATAATATTTTAAAGAAATCAACCGATAAAGATCAAATCATTCTCAAGCACAGTACTACGTGTCCAACCAGTACAAACGCTTTGGACGAATATAATGCATATTTACAAGAACATCCAAACGAAAACATAGATTATTCATTGGTAAAGGTGAGAGAATCCCGTCCTGTTTCTAATAAGATTGAAGCAGATTTAGGAGTTAAACATGAATCTCCACAAATCATTTATATTAAAGATCAAAAGAAATATTGGTGTGCTACACATTGGTCCGTGACAAAGGCGCATATGCAAGCAGTCATTGATTAAAAGAGCAATTTTAAGTCAATTCCTGATTATCAGATTTCTAAGGTAGAAAACCATATAATAAAAGACCGTTTCATGCTGGAACATGAAACGGTCTAAATGCAATAGCCCTTCAAGGGGCAACTCATAAGTTTGAGTTAGAAAAGTAACCAGCCCAAATGCTTGCTAGGCGTTCAATGGGGAGTTACTTTTTTTGTTGTGACAGTATCGCTACAACTAAGGTTGCGAAAGAGATCATCAAAACCCGTGATTTCGAATAATGTGATTTTATCACCCCCTTTCAAACAAAGGGGTGAACTACCACCCATGAAAGCCCTATTACACTTACTATAAGTATTACAAACTATTAATCTTTTCGCATCAATTCTAATGATCCTTTATTTTGTTGTTCAGGCAAAACAAAAGCAAGTGCAAGTACAAGGGATTCAGTTTTTTGCCAAACCTCTTTCCATTAAAACGACTTCTTTTGATATACTTAGCTTTAAATATCACACGCAGGAGGAACCCAAATGCCAAACCACCTAATCCTTGCCTCATCTTCACCAAGAAGACAAGCGCTTTTAAAACAGGTAAACATTCCTTTCTCTATTCGAAAACCAGATGTTGATGAATCCAAAATCACTATGAGCGATCCTATGGAAAGAGTAAAACAATTGGCGGAGCTTAAAAGTAATGTGACTCCCCTCCTTAATAAAGATGAAGTCATTTTATCTGCCGACACGGTCGTTTCCTATGATAATGAAATATTAGAGAAGCCAAAAGATAAGGTGGATGCACTTAGGATGCTTTCCTTACTAAGCGGCTCTACACATGAAGTATTTACCGGAGTGACGATTCGTTCCGCTGATAGAAAAATTACTTTTGCGGAAAAGACAGAAGTGGATTTCTGGCCTTTGTCCAGCTCGGAAATGGACAGATATATAGCGACCGGTGAGCCTGATGACAAGGCCGGGTCTTACGGGATTCAAGGTGCAGGCGCGATGTTTGTGAAAAAAATTAATGGAGACTTTTATAATGTGGTTGGATTGCCGGTTTCGCGGGTGATTAGAGAACTAAGGGAGTTTTCCATAGAAACATAGCCAGCAGTGTTACTTGCCGGCTATGTTCTATAATTCTCATTCCACCTTGATGACGACACAGTCAATGGCATTATATCCATATCCCTTTCGATTCCAGAAAGGTTCCAAAGGCTGTACTCTGCCATACGTATCAGTTGCTCTTGAAAGAATGGTATATTCGCCTTTTTCACGGAAGTCCTTTGTATATGTCCAAGACACCCATCCGTACGCTTTCATGTCAGAATACTTGAGAGATGCGTCTTCCCATGTTGTTCCGTTGTCCAGGCTGATTTCTACCTTGCTTATCTTTCCTGCCCCAGTCCAGGCAATTCCAGTTACTTGTTGTTCTCCAGTGTCGAGCGTATCTCTGTCCACAGGCTTCTGAATTGTAGAATTAACATTTAGGGTAGTGACCGGAAAGGAACCCTCGTCATTTTCTTTATTGGGATAATAAACATAGTCGATCGTTTGATATGGGCCATTAAAAGTACCATCGATAACGGTTATCCCTTTTAGCCATTTTAGGGAAGCCATCCCATACCACTGCGGTACAATCAGACGTAGTGGATAGCCGTGTTTGAAGGGAATCGGCTGATGATTATATTCATAGGCGATCAATGTATCTGGATGGAGCGCTTTTTCCATCGGCAGGCTTCTTGCAAACGTATAATCTTGGTCCAGATCGGTACGCTTACCGAAATCGTAGCCCTCAAACACTACCTCATTTGCATGTTTATCAATTCCAGCGAGCTCCAGTACCGTACCTAGTGGAACCCCTTTCCAGACACCCTGGCTTATCGCCCCTTTTCCCCACTGTTCCCCGAACACTTTTGGTGAGAAAAATTGACGCTTATTCCCCGCACATTCCAATACACATTCCACTGTCCTTGACGGCAATTGTAGCATTTCCTGCATTGAGAGCTGTAGAGGACTTTGGACAAGCCCTGTAATGGGAATAATAAAATGATTAGCGAAGATTTGTGGGTAAGGATGATGGTTTCGCCGGTAAAATAATCGGTCTGTGACGGTGTCAGTTTGTAAAAAGGAGATTGGTGTTTCCTGATTATCCGGTGACAGGCTATGTGTGGTCAGGTGGGCCTTTGTAGAAAAATGATTTGAATCAGTCATTATTGCCTCCTTATCAGCACCTAATACTATTTATATGCAAAATGGAAGCTGATTAGGCCTGATTACTGATCTCCCGTTTTACGTGGTGTTCCGTCCCCCCTGCTGGACTGCGCTATTATTTTTTGTCTAATTATTCATTTTACCTATTTCTATCGCGGTTGTAGCAAACCACGGGCTCATCGCTAAAGGTGTAGGTTTTGCGATCCCAAGTTATAAAGTAAATTCTCTAGGAACTACCTTTTCACATGGGCTCGGATCACTAAAAGCAGCATTCCCCACGGTCATTTCAGCGGGAGTATCAGTGCATTGGCAAAATAAATTACTCCTTCATTTTCTGTGCAATTTCTTCTATTTCTTCCCTGGATAATCCCGTTAACTTTTCGATTAAGCGAACTTCCATGCCCTCTTTTACAGCATTTTTAACCACTGATTCTTTGCCTTTCCTTAGGTCTTCTTGTTTTCCTTCCTCCCGCCAAATATCAGCTAAAGTCATCACAAGCTCGCTCCCTTCCGGATAGTTTCTTTTAATTTTCTTCACAATCTCATCAGCATCATCTTGCGTTAAATTCCTTGCCGCACTGAAAATATAGCGCATAAACGTTTCAAAATACTCTATACCCGTCTGTTTATCTTCCAATTCCCGCAAATACGTTACCGCTTTATCAATGATCCCCAGCAATTCGTAAACGTTCTTCGCCTTTTGCACGTCCCTGAACATCGTAAACAAAATCCGGACACGGGCTTCTCCTTTTATTTCTTCATCTGTATAGTTTGTTATATCGTAGACCAGATAATCATAATCAGGGGCAAACTTACGAATGCCTGGCGGGAATTCTTTGTATCCTTCTATCATGCCGCCAAGCGAACGCTCAATATTCCACCCGCTTGCTCCATGATAGATAACCAGTGGAATGACTAGCGGCATCTGATCCAGTTTCTTTTTTCTCATCTTTAAACAAATAGCGGGTGTTATACGACCCTCTCTAGTAAAAAAACACCCAAAATTTAAAATGCCATGTAAAAACACTCTTTCATTTTCCCATTGCTTATCGCCACGGGCTTGTACGATTTCGTTAGTTTGTTAGTTATTCCAAGTAATAAAATGTCAGCTCGCCAAATTCCCACATTTTCTACCTAGCCCAGTATAAAAATAAACTTCTTGATGGTACTACCATCATAAGCTCTCGATTCCCGAACGATTCATTTTCTTTTTGTCCCACTCAAATATCAGCTGATTTAATATAAATTAAAGTAAAAACCTTGAAAGGTGTAAAACCAATCAAGGTATGAGTTTTATTAATCCGCTAGTAATTCCAAGTAATATTTATCATTTTGTTCTATCTCTCTTAAAAATTCTTCAAGAGAAGTCGCAATTTGAATATCATAATAGTACACTGGATTTTTATTACTTTCATTTAATTCTATTGACATTAAAGCTGATTCATTACCTTCAAAAAATATTAGTTTGTTATTCTCAAATTCATCATAGATTTCTATGTCGGGATAAAACTCAAAATCATTAACTCTTAATCGAAAATCTCTTACTGAATAAGGATCCATAATACGATTAATATTAAACTCTGAACCTTTAATAAATCCATAGCCAACCTCTATATAAAAATTAACTAACTCCTTAGGAAATTTTAAATCAAGTTCCTTCTCAACCTCTTTTATTTCATTTTCAGTCACTGGATAAAAACTATTTTCTGGGTTTGCCTTAACAAATTCATAGCTCATTATTTTTTGCCTCCTTTAAATAGTGTGTTTGCTGGTGAACCTGTTCCATGTCTACCAGCTTGATGCTCATTTGGGAATTTTGCGGGATGCATATTCCACCATTCATGTTCTCCTCCGAAAGTATTTTCAATTATATGATGAGCATCATACTTATCTCCTTGTTTCCTAATTATTTTACCTGTTTTTTCTGAGATAACATTTTCATTATACACAGGCCACTTTTGCCCAGTATTTTCTTCCCACTCTTTGATTACTTTATTTTTTACTTTATCAAATTCTGCCCTATACTTAGCTGTTTCTATTGGTGACATTTTTTTATATTTTTTATTTCTTAAGGCTTCCTTCAACTTCTCTGTTTGGTTTTTAGGTAATACTCTGCCTGTTCGACCTTCTATATCTCTAATATATTTTTTTATTATATCAGAATTTATCTTATTACCCGTACCCTTAGCATCCAACCTCTCCGCTTTCAAAATCAACTGATCCTTCAAATGCTTCCCATCTACCACATTAAATGGAACATAGCCACCAGTTGCAACTTGATATTGCGGGGCATAAGGCAACAAATTTGACATATCAAATTCTGACACTTTTTTGCTTGCATTGGCAACGCCTGTTTTAGCCGCAGCTGCACCAGTTTTGGCTGTAGTTGTTCCGGCTTTTGTGACGGTTCCAGCACCTTTAGTTCCGAATATAGATGTTGCAGTCATGCCTAATGTGTAAGTCACCCAGTGGGCACGGCTTTCTGCATCACCATTGACCATATCACGATCATAAGATTCTTCTATAGCGTTGATTATGTACTTGGATGTATCAATGGGATGACTCACTGCGTCCCACATGGCAGATCCGGTTTGGATTGGATGTGCGACGGTATTATATACACCGACCACGGTCTCTTCCCCTACATCGTAAACACCTGTCCCGATCCCTTTGGCAGTGGAACCTGCGAATTTTAATCCTTTCATCAGAAGGTTGTCTTCATCTTCTTCCACTTCTTCCATAACAGGGTCGCCATACACTTTTTTCATAATGATAGGAGCGTTGAAAAACCTAATTTTATAGAATGATTAATCACAGCTTATTCGGCATCGGCATTGGGTACCCACTAAAAAATAAATCTTGAGTGGCTAGTATCCATTCAAGCTCCACTAATGTGCCTTCAAAATATAAATATTTTCCTTTTTTGGTAATCTCTACTACTTCCTCTTGCAATAAGTCATCATCATTCCAAAAAATTAAGTCACTTGGGGCTGGATGAGGAACGTTTTTCCAAGACCTCTATATATTCACTTATTTTTTCATCAGGTAGCTTTAGTTTATCTACTTTCCGCCTTCGCTATTAGTAGGGTGAGATAAAATATTACTTACTCTAAATACAGTCGCGTCATATTCTGCATAATTTATATCATCCCCATTTTCCGTTTGCTATTTCTTGTTTTATAACTGGCGTATTAGGAATATGTTTCTCTTGAGCACCTGGCTTTACTTTAACTGGAAATTCATATACAAAAATGACCTTATTCAGCTTTAAGCTAAACAAGGTCATTTTTCTTTCTTAAAAATCTTCTTCCCATGCTTCTTTTGCATCCAACAACCTTTGTGATAAAAACTCATAAAAATTATTTGCTGTGTTGTAGTCATCAAGTCCCCCTTGCCTATTCCACGCTGTTACTGGGCACTCATTATTCTCCATATTACTTGTATCTAAACAATAAGCATATTCATCTATATCTTCAATAACTACTAAATTCTCACTCATTCCTAAATCCCTATAACTCTCCGTTTCAATAACAACAGAAGCAATATTAGACTTAGACACCCCTAAAATATCAACACCAAATACACCACCAGACCCATAATTAGTTAAAAACCACTTATAACTTTCTGGCAATTTTAATTTTAGGGTATCTTGAAGATAATCAATCTGTTTTTCATCTACTCCTCCAGTAAAATCACCTGTTTCCATATTTTCCTTAATAAAATTGGTTAATTCCTCTTTATTCATTCAAGGTTCCTCCTTTTACAATTCGGCTTTATCTATCTGTTTAGCTCTCCATCTCCAATATTTCGACCTAAAGTTTTCATATTGCTTTTTCAAAACAGGATTATTTCTAAAGCTTCCACCATTCTCCACCAAACCATGCAATATTCTATCATATTCTTTATGCATACTACTCGGGATCTCGACCATTGATCCAGGTTCTCTTTGGATTAAATGATGAAGTTCTATTTTAGTCCCATCTTTCCAAATTGGAGGTCTTCCACTTTTCATTAATTGATAATTTGACTTACCAGTCCTAGGGTCAACTCTCTCGTAAGCAATATCTAGCCTTTGATAAACTCGTCTGCTAGTATCCCTAACTTCTCCATTAATTTTAGTAGTCCCATTATACTCTACAGCCTTATAGTTTTTATATTTTTTACCTGTTCCCTTACCATCCAATTTCTCCGCTTGCCATATCAACTGATCCTTCAATTGCTTCCCATCCACCACATTGAATGGAACATTGCCTCCGGGAACAAGTTGATATTGTGGGCCAAATGGGAACATGCTCGACATATCCAATTCTGACACTTTTTTGCTTGCATTTGCAACGCCTGTTTTAGCCGCTGCTGCACCACTTTTGGCTGTGGTTGTACCAGCTTTTGTGACTGAACCGGCCCCTTTGGTGCCAAATATAGATGTTGCAATCATGCCTGATACATAAGTTACCCAGTGGGAACGGCTTTCTGTGTCACCATTGACCATATCACGCTCATAAGATTCTTCTATAGCGTTGATTATGTATTTGGATGTATCAATGGGATGACTCGCTGCATCCCACATCGCGGATCCAGTTTGGATTGGATGTGCTACGGTATTGTATACACCGACAACAGTTTCTTCTCCAACCTTGTAAACACCTGTCCCAACTCCCTTGGCAGTAGAGCCCGCAACTTTTAATCCTCTCAGCAGAAAATTATCTTCATCTTCTCCCTTTTCTTCTGTAACAGGGTCGCCATACACTTCTTTCATAATCGTTGGCAGCGTTGTTAATTCCATTGCAGTTAACGCATTAAATGATGAGATGGAGTGATCGCGGTGAAATGTACGCGTCATTTCACTCATATAACTTTTCATGAGATCGAGATCATTTTCTGCTTCATGTAATGCTTTTGTCTGTTTGTCATCCAGTTCATGTAGCTGTTCGATATACAGGTTTACTTTGTCTCTACCTTTTTGAACCATGTGGCTAAACTCTTCCAGATCAAGCGGAGGCAATGACACTATATCAGAAATATTATCCATTACCTTATTGGCCTCATCCGCTATCCCGGTGGCAACTGTTTCTACCTTATCCAGTCCGCGCTGAACATCGTTTTCCATGAAGTCCTGCCGTACCAATCCATTCTCATCTGCTTCATAAGAATGCACATCGTTTTTTAGCGCTTTTAAAACTTTAGCATAATTGATCAGTGACTCGTATAGAAAAATCAAAAATGGCTCATGAACCGTTTCATAGAAGGAACGGATCGCTTCTCCGGTTTTTCCTTTTAGATAATATTCCAATTCAATGATACCACGTACGCCTTTTTGCATCTCTGTTATTTTACTTTGTATATGATCAATTTCCTGGAGTGTTGAATCAACCCCTTCATTTAGGCTTGAAACTTCTAATGTTTTCATTCCACCCCACCTTTAGCTAGATTCTTAATGATGAATTATTTAAGATATGATATCGTGTTTGCCAATGAACTATCCAGATCCTTAAGGGACTGTACAGAACTCTTTGTTGACTCTACATGATGCAACATTAGTGCCTGATACGTTTGGATTAATGATGCATAGGTCTGATTTATATGGTTGAATTTTTCTAGAAGTTCCAGCTCATTCTCGCCTTTAATCTCGCTTGGAAAGTCGCTTTCAAATGTTGCTGCCGATCCTTTTAAGGTTGATACAGCTTGGTTAATTGGACTATCTACAATTTTAATCTCAGTAGACATATACAGTACGCTCCTTTCTTTCGGAAGATCCATTTGTAGAACTATCAAGTACTATTAATACAAATACATCACAATTAAATTTTTTATTTCAATCAACATTTTGGAAATTACTTCTATTATGTAGGTTTATTTTAAAATTTACAACACTTGATGTTAAACGAAGAGAGAAGTAAAAAATACCTAAAATTGGCCGGCGCTCTCAATATACAGGGAACACCATACAGCGCAGGGTTTGGTCTATCGGAGCTCGTCGGGCCGCTGAATTATATTAATCTGACAGATGACGGCTGGACAATTAATATATTTGTAATGGTAAGTACCTCTGTCATCCTGCCTGTGTTATTAAATGGCAGCTTACTGTATGTCTTTTCACGTAAATTTAAGATGATTCGGTCGAAAGATTATAAGCTAGATTTAGAATGAAAAACGGGCCCTATATTTAGAAGGGGCCCATTTTGGTTTAAATTCTTTTCAATTTTGTTCAGTACACTTGCCTACATTCCTATTAATCTTGCTTTCTGATTAAAAACGGCCACAAGATTTTGTCTCCCTATACTTCGATATTCGTTCCAACGCCTAACTGATTTAACTTAAAATAAATTCCTTGCGCTAAAACTAAATCAAAGTAAGCTGCACCTACTGATTTAAAAATGGTTACTTCTTCATCATTTTCTCTCCTGAGATGCTCTCCTACAGCTAAATCACTTAGCTCCGCATAAACATCGGAAAAGCTCCAATTGTGATTTTCATCGGCATCTATTAGTTCTCCCGCTTCCTCTTTGGCCCCGATTAAATCATCAACAACAATCTTAGATGCCCTTTGAATTGTATAAAGATCTATCTCCCGCATGGATGGCAAGTACGATCCCACACCATTTACATGTGTTCCGTCCCTCATCACCTTTCCGTTGAGGACCGGCTCATTTGATCTTGTTGCACAACTAATGATATCTGATGATTGTACGACATGATCTACATGATCCATCACTTCAATATGTTGTTGAACGCCGAATTCAATCAGCTTTTCTTTAAATACATTTGCTTTTTCATAGGTCCGGTTAAACAGTTTAATTGTATCAATATCCCGAACTTCCAATACCCCTAGCACTTGTTCAAAAGACATGGCGCCCGTTCCAATAACCCCAAGGGTAGTTGAGCCTTTTCTTGAAAGCTTTTCTGTAGCAACTCCGCTAAGCGCACCTGTCCGGAGTCTGGTCAAATAGGATGCATTCATCATACACAAATGCTCTCCAGTCCTGGCATCTGTTAACATTAAAACCCCTTGTGTTGTCGGCATGCCTTGTTCAGGATTTTCAGGAAAGATAGAAACTACTTTTACCGCAGCCATTTCCTTGGAAAAATCAGCACCTGGCATATATAAAGCAGAGGCTTGATATGCAGGAACATCAATGACGGTACGATGCGGATTATAAATTTTCCCAGCATTTTTCGAAATTAGCCCTTGTTTCAAATCATTTATCGCATCTTTCATTAAATAATTTTTCTGTATCTCTTTTTCCGATAAAATAAGCATGTATGTCTTCCTTTCTAAAAGTTCTATTTATTTGCAATCAATTCATCCTCTACCTCAACAATACCATCATCCAATTCCTCTGTTCTGCGACCTTTCATCGCTAATATGGAAACTAAAGAAATAAGAGCGGTAAAAATAATATAGATAGCTACCGGAACATAAGAGTCATTAAATCGAATTAATAGTGCTGTTGCAACTAATGGTGCAGTCCCCCCAGCAACAGCAGCGCCGATCTGATACCCAAGTGAAATACCAGTGTATCTTACTTTCGCACTGAAAATTTCGGAGAACATCGTTCCCAGTACTGCAGTAATCGGTGCCCAAATAACTCCAAGTCCGATGATAGTGGCAATAACAAGTAACGTAATTGACCCTTGGTGGATAAGCCAGAAATATGGAAATGCATATAAAATCATTAGAACCGTGCCCCATATATATAAAGGTTTACGACCAACTTTATCAGACAGCGCGCCCATAATCGGTATTAAAATCGTCGTAACAATCGTGGCAAACATGACTGAATATAATACAGATGTCTCACTGTAATTTAAATTGGAAGTGCCATAGGAAACAATAAAAGTACCGAAAATATAAAATGGCGCAGTTTCAACTACTTTAGCACCAATTGCTACTAGCACTTCTCTCCAGTGGAAACGTAACGTATCAGCAATGGGAATTTTAGATACATTCCCTGATTCC
>DATGTS010000006.1:0-7493 GCA_035301745.1 Candidatus Avamphibacillus sp. | reverse complement strand
GCGATATCAAGAATAGGTTCCATTTCTATATTTGTTAAATCTTTAAAAATAGGAAATCGTTGCAACAACTTTTGTGTAGTTGAGGTATCCAATATGATGCACCTTCCTTGTTTTTTCTTCTATCTATTATTATCCCACTTCGAGTTAGAATGACAAGAAAAACAGATGAAATTGCTTTAGTGATGAAAGTCACGCATTTCTATGCTACATCTCACAGTAATTGTTTCCAGATAGGTATAAACTATAAATGTAGAATAAAAAAGTATGGGAGGTCATTGAAATGAAAGATATAGTATATAAGACAAAAATTAATGCTCCTGATATAGAGCCGAAAATAAGACATCCAAAAATACTTGAAACATTCGATCAGTTACATCCTGGAGAATATTTAGAGCTTTCCAATGATCATGATCCAAAGCCTCTTTATTACCAATTTATGATGGAACGTAGTGGAACATTTACATGGGAATACATTGAAAAAGGTCCAGAAATTTGGCGAGTAGCAATCGGAAAAAAATAAAAAGTATAGGCAGGTAGGGATAATTCATTTTTGTTCCTACCTTGTTTTTTATAGAAATAAAATGATGAGTATTCCGACAATAAAACAATAAAGTGAAAAATATTTTAACTTTCCTTTTTTCATGATGTTGATAAACCACTTTAATGCATAAAAAGATGCCACTAAAGAAGCTAAAAATGCAATGATATAAGGGATAGACAGACTGTTAAAATAAGGGTCATTTACTATATCGCGGATGGATAACAGGCTGACACCTAAACTTACCGGAACATATAATAGAAATGAAAATCGCAAAGCTGTATCACGCTCCATTCCAAGTAACATAGAAGCCACAATCGTAGCACCAGAGCGACTAATACCAGGTACCAATGCTACGGCTTGTGCTAAGCCAACAATAACAGCATCTTTAATTGTTATTTCTTCATCATTTTTATATCCTTTTAAATTTCTAATGATCCAAAGAGCAATCGCTGTTATCAATAGTGTAAAACCAACTATCGTCACTGAGCTAAGATTTGAACTAATAAAATCCTCTAATAAAAGACCAATAATTCCTGTAATCATTGTTGCAACAAGGAGATAAATGATAAAATTAAAATCCTGTTTTAGTTGCATATCCTTTGTGATGATATAGCGCGTCCCATTTTGAAGTAAACGAAGAATATCTTTCCGGTAAATAATAAGTACAGCAATCAATGACCCTGTATTGACGATAATTTCAAAAGACAGTCCCTCAATCTCAATGGCAAATAATTTTTGAAAAACAACTACATGTCCACTGGATGAAATCGGTAAAGGCTCTGTAATACCCTGCACAATTCCTAAAAAAATATATTTGATAATAATCCATAAGCTTGTAAAAGCATTCAAGTAATTTCCTCCTTCATCATTTCATTTTTAGAAAATGTTTTAATAAAAACAGCTTCAGTATATATAGTTCATTATCATACAGGTCACGTGTCTTGTTGTATTTGAATAGTCTAGATGGTGAGGAGGTAGGAATGAAAATGAAACATAATTATCAACATATGTATGATTTATGTAAGCAACATATGCATTCGTATGTACTTGCTGAAACTCATGATGGTTCAAAAATAGATGGAATTATAACAGGAGTAGATGATGAATACGTATATATGGCGGTTCCGATTGAACCGCAAATAGGCCATAACCACTGGGAATCACCTAGCCCAAGCCCTAACCAGTATCATGATTGGAATCGATACGGTTATCCAGGGGCTGGTTATCCTGCGGGGCCGGTTTTTGGTGGATATGGTGCATATGGCGGATATGGTGGAGCTGGATATGGTGCAGGGTTCGGTCGTCCTGGAAGATTCAGAAGATTAGTTCTCCCCTTAGCTGGTTTAACCGCATTAAGTCTTTTACCTTGGTATTAAAAGTAATACAAAAGTCAAAAGACTAAATATGGTTTATTAATAATAAAACCCTTGCCTTTCATATAATTAGGGCAAGGGTTCATTCATATGTAGCTTTAGAAAAATTTAATGTTCATTCTGTTCTTTTAAAGCACCATCGCCTAAAAGAATGACAAAGATTGCAAAAACCGCAGCTAAGATTAATGAATTGGTCATACTAAAAGGTTCATTTGCCATACTTGTTAGAACATAAGAAATAACTGTACCGATCAGTATGGACCAAATTGCCACCATTATATATCGCATTCATAACACCTCATTCACGCCTATAATTAATTTTAATAATACTACAATCAGTTTACCAAAACTATTTCTAAATGAAAAGTATTAGTTATTTAAATAAAGGAGAATAACGATGAAAATATTTATTGAAAACTGTTTTGATTGGGTTGGTTTCCATTTAACAAATTACTTGCTAGAAAAAGGAATGCGAGTAGATGGATTAGACCAAATCGATACGAAGAAAAAAGAACATTTATCCATGTATATTGGCAGAAATGATCGTTTTACTTTATTGGAAGAGAGGAATAATGAAGAAGATGATTATGATTTAACCATAAAAATTACGGAACAAATGAAAAACAATCGTAATAATACATTCGTTTCTATATCACGTAGAAAAGATAGTATGAAAACAAATAGGTCTGTCATTGATGTTCCTAAATTGATTGGAGAGTGGATGCCTATTGATCTGTTTAATGATAAAGAAAAAATTTTAAAGTCCGAGCAATTTTTAAAAAATGCCATTCATATAGAAGATTTTTTGGCAGTCGTCTATCAATGGATTAAAATGGATTCTCTCATGCCTAAGACGATTAATTTGATTTCTTCAAAAGATGAAATACGGATGAGTATGAAACTTGAAAATTATGTTTATCTTCGTGACAATAGGTCTAAAGAAAAGGACATGGATAAAATTTTGAGTCACTATGAACAGTATAAATTCTTATATTAATTAGCGGTTGGACTGGAGTGCATATGTTGAAAAAAATTTACATTCTGATAGTCATATTATTGGTGATAACAATTTTATCAGCGTGTATGCTTTTTTTTGAGAGAAATAAAGTACATAAAATAGGCATGCTGATGGAAGATACCATAGCTGACAGTACTTGGGATGAAAAAGGACTTCAAAGCTTAAAATATATGAAGGAAGAATATGGTGTTGATATCGTTTATAAAGATGGAATGGACGAAAAACAAAAAATTATTAATACAGTGGATGATTTTGTGGAAAATGGTGTAAATCTAATCTACGGACATAGCAATTATTTTGGGAAAACATTTGTTGAAATAGCTCATCTATATCCCGACGTTCATTTTGTTTATTTTAATGGCAGTCATTATGCTGAAAATGTGACAAGCATTCACTTTAACTCTTATGCTTTAGGATTTTTTTCTGGAATGGTTGCGGGAAAAATGACTGAGACGAATCATATTGGTGCTGTTTCAGCTTATGAGTGGCAAACGGAAGTGGAAGGATTTTTTGAAGGGGCTAAATATGAAAATCCATTAGTAGATGTTCACATTGATTATATTAATAATTGGGATAGTAGGGATATGGCTCTGGATCTTTATGAAGAATTGGCTAGTAAGAAAATAGATGTTGTATATCCAGCAGGAGATTTTTTTAGTGAGACTATAATACAAAAAGCAAGTGAAGACGGAATATATGCAATTGGATTTTTAGAAGATCAGTCTTCCATAGACCAACTGTCTGTATTAACAAGCACTGTTAGAGACATTGAGCAAACATATAAAATTGTAGCCGATCGATTTATTCAAAATGAATTGGACGGTGGCATCTTGACGTTTGACGTAGAAGATCAATTAGTTTCCTTAGGTACGTTTAGTGAGAAAGTACCAGAATCGTATCGAAAGATGTTATTAGAAGAAGTGGAAAAATATAAAGAAACAGGTTTACTGCCATATCAACGTTAATTATGACACATAACCCTTGCTAAAGTCATTTGCCTCTTGCAACAAAACTAAATATACATTAAAATTAGTACCAAGTCATAATAATTGATAATAAATATTGCTATTAAGGAGATGTCTATATGGATGTTGGGATGCTTGGTACAGGGCATTTTGCACCTGAAAAAGTACTAACAAATGCGGATTTAGAGAAAATGGTTGATACGAGCGATGAATGGATCAGAACAAGAACTGGAATTGAAGAAAGACGTATAGCTGATGATGACATGGATACATCAGATATGGCCTACTATGCGGCTAAAGAAGCATTAAAGGACGCAGATGTGTCAGTTGAAGAATTAGATATGATTTTAGTAGCTACTGTCACGCCTGATCAGCCGTTTCCTTCTGTTGCTTGTATGCTTCAGGAAAAATTAGGAGCGAAAAAAGCAGCTGCAATGGATATTAGTGCCGCCTGTGCAGGGTTTATGAATGGGGTTATAACAGGTGAGCAATTCATCAAATCAGGAGGGTATGAGCGTATCCTTGTCGTAGGGGTAGAAAAGTTATCGAAAATTACCGATTGGTCCGATCGTAATACATGTGTTTTATTTGGTGATGGAGCTGGAGCCGTTGTATTGGGTGAAGTATCGGAAGGTAGAGGGATACTTTCTTTTGAATTAGGTTCCGATGGAGCAGGAGGAAAGCATCTATATCAAGGTAAAGATAATTTTCTTTATATGAATGGACGTGAAGTATTTAAGTTTGCAGTTCGCCAAATGCCTGAATCTGCTGTAAATGTAATTGAAAAGGCAGGCTATGATAAAGAAGATGTCGATTATTTAATCCCACACCAGGCGAATATTCGGATTATGGAAGCAGCTAGAGCGCGACTAGGTATCTCTGAAGAAAAAATGGCTACAACGATTAAAAAATACGGAAATAATTCATCTGCTTCTATACCAATAGCTTTATCAGAAAGCGTAAAAAATGGTAAGATTAAAGACGGAGATTTAATCGTGATGGTAGGCTTTGGCGGTGGACTGACATGGGGATCCATTGCTGTACGTTGGGGCCGTTAATCGTCGAAAAAAGTAGCAGGTCGTAACATAGGAGGGTATAAAATGAAAAATAGAGTAGTAGTAACAGGGCTTGGAGCTGTAACTCCTGTTGGAAATGATGTACAAACAATGTGGGATAATTTGCTGGAAGGGAAATCTGGGGTCGATTTGGTAACCAAAGTAAACCGGGATGACTTTCCAGCGAAAGTTGCTGCAGAAGTAAAAGACTTTGATTATTCACAGTATATTAGTAAAAAAGATGCTCGTAAGATGGACTTATTTACTCAGTATGCGGTAGCTGCTTCGAAAATGGCTGTCGATGATGCAAACCTAGTGATTGACGAAAAAAATGCGGATCGAGTTGGTGTATGGATTGGTTCTGGCATTGGCGGGATGGGCACATATGAAGAACAGTCCAGACGTTTTATCGACAAAGGCTATCGTAGGGTCAGTCCGTTTTTTGTTCCGATGATGATTCCAGATATGGCTGCTGGACAAGTTTCTATTCAGCTTGGTGCGAAAGGGATTAACTCGTGTACAGTGACAGCTTGTGCCTCAGGTGCGAACTCTATTGGGGATGCTTTTAAAGCGATTCAACGTGGAGATGTGGATGCGATGATCGCAGGTGGAACAGAAGCCCCAATTACAAATATGGCTTTTGCTGGTTTCTCATCAATGAAGGCACTATCTTTTAGTGAAGATCCTAAAACAGCAAGTCGTCCATTCGATAAAAATCGAGATGGATTTGTAATGGGAGAAGGAGCAGGTATTGTAGTACTTGAAAGCCTAGAGAGTGCTTTAGAACGTGGTGCTAACATTTATGCAGAAATTATTGGATATGGCTCAACAGGAGATGCGTATCATATAACTGCTCCAGCAGAGGATGGGGAAGGTGCGAAGAGAGCAATGAAAGAGGCTTTAGAAGATGCAGAATTGGAGCCAACAGAAATAGACTATATTAATGCCCATGGAACAAGTACCGATTTAAACGATCCTTATGAAACAACAGCTATAAAAAGTGTTTTTGAAGACCATGCGAAAACGTTAGCTGTTTCATCAACGAAATCGATGACAGGTCATCTGCTTGGAGCAGCAGGAGGCGTTGAAGCTGTTATTTCTGTTAAGTCGATTATGGATAATATCGTCCCGCCGACAATCAATTATGAAACTGAAGATCCTGATTGTGATTTAGATTATGTTCCAAATGAAGCGCGTAAACAGCAAGTGAAAGCAGTGCTAAGTAATTCACTCGGATTTGGCGGACATAACGCATCGTTAATTTTTAAAGAATATCAAAAATGAAATTTTTTTAAAAAGCTAATCTATCTGTTTAGATAGATTAGCTTTTTTAATGAAGAATACTTTTTCTTTTATTCATGAAAAGGCTAGTACAAACATAGGATGAAATAGAGTAATGGACAAGCAGGTGGATAATGATGGGATATATATTTTTGTTCTTAATAGGTTTTGGATTAGCTGTCTCAGGTGGGGTTATGTTAATTGCCTATATGAATTTTTTGCCTGCGGGAGTAACCTGGATGGAATATTTTCTGTTTATTCAAGGAAGGATAGAAAGCTACTTTTTTCCTGTAGGTTTATTGATTATCAGTTTTGTTATCTACCGTTTTCCGAATAAATCATAATCAACCTCGTCGAATAATTTAATTGGAATTTGGTCATAATGAATGTTAAATGATTCAAAAAGGTGAGGGTTGCTATGTTATATTTGCATGATGTTTGGGTCAATTGGTTTGAAGGAGAAGAAAATGCATATAATGTTTGTTATTTTCATGAGTGGCGTAAAGAAGACAAGATCGAGCTCTTAGACCAAGTCCCATTGGTGTACATAACAAAGGATTTATATAATCATATTGAAAACAATATGCAAGATGTACCAAAAAGTTTAATGGACATGATTTATAAACGTGCTTATGTTAGAAAAGGCCAAACAAGGGATGTTATTGAATACGCTGCTATTGTAACGGACGGAAATGAGATAGTCGTCTTTGATACGATAGGATACTCCATTCCAATTCGTAAAAGCAGGCTAATTCCAAGGCAAGAGCAAATGGTTTATGACATGATTAAAAATACAAAGCCAAAAAAGTTTTCATTTAATAAAGAGTTATATAAAAAGGAATATCATATTTTATCCATGCCACCAGAATATGTTCATGGTTTAACGCGCAGAGAACGTCAATTGAAACAACTTCTTATGATGAGTTTAGATCAACTAAGAACAACGAATAATATAGAGGAATTACGTTACTGGCTTACAGAGTGGGATCCGAAAAAATATTCATCTATACGTTTTATGGATGAGGATCAAGTATGGAATGAACTCTATCATGGTGTGAAAGAAGGTTGGAGTGCAGCACACGAAGACCTATGTGTTAAATTAATTAAAGGTCAGCCATTTTTAGAAAAAATGTGGGAATTAGAGAATCAAGGAAGAACAAGGCAAAAATCAAGGAATCAGTGAGGGGTTTAACTTCCCACTGATTCCTTTTTAGATTAATCATGTATTTATTTTTTCACCCGACCAAGTCCCATTGCTTT
>DATGTS010000005.1:0-5038 GCA_035301745.1 Candidatus Avamphibacillus sp. | reverse complement strand
TTTGCTTATGTAGGAGATCAAACCTCCGGAAAAACACGTGGCAAAGCAATGGCGTTTACAGGAGCAAGCATCGGTATTGCTGCAATCGTCGGCCCTGCAGTTGGCGGGGTTTTAGCAGCAAAGGCTTCTATTGAAACCGTATTTGTCTCTGTTGCTATCTTATTTCTGATTAGTTCGCTTGTTATTTTATTCTTGATTAAAGAGTCTTTTCATAATTCGGACCGTGGCAGATTCAATATAAAAGACTTTGTACCAATCATTAAACACCCCTTGATCATTTTGGCATCTTTAGCATCCTTTTCCTTAATGGTTAGTAACGGAACACTTGCTTTTGCGCTTCCGTTAAACGTAGAAGTTATGGAAAAAGGAACAGAAACAACCGGTATCTTGTTGTCCACTTTTGGAATCGTTGCTCTCATTGTGTTTATGACCCCGCTTCATAAAATATATGACCGTTTTAAAGCTGTTCAACTTATCGCACTAGGCTTGTTTTTAATCGGGGTCGGCATGGTGATTCTCAGTGTTTCCGCAATGTTTGGCAGTAACTTTATCGCAATGATTATTTATGGATTGGGCTTTGCTTTCATTTTCCCTTCAATGAACAAAGTTATCGCAGACGCGTCTTCAAAAGTAGACCGCGGGAAAGCATATGGCGTATTTTATGCATTTTTCTCGCTTGGCGCAGTGGTCGGTTCCGCAGCTTCTGGCTTGTTTGCTGAAATTCTCGGGTTACCTTTTCTAGTCTGTGCTTTGATTATGTTCTTATCGGTCGCCTCGATTATTCTTATCCAGAAGAAGCGAAGGCGCCACTAAGAAAAAGCCTCCATGTACCACATCTATCTTTCCTTAGCAGAACAAACAAAATCATGGCAGTTTTCTTATCCTATAAAAAAGGTCAACCTCTTTAATGAAGAGATTGACCTTTTTTATTTCTGCTGATTATTTTTTGTTAGGATAGAAGCTCGTCGAACTCCAAAAGCTATGAAAATCAAAGCAAAAACGATAAACACTTTATAAAGATTATTATCGTCCAACGCTAATAAAACAGCAATTCCCGCAAAAACGATGGAACCTGCTTGAATGCACCACCATTTTACATCTTTTAAAATGGGAAAGTTCATCATCTCCACCACGCTTTTTAAGAATTAGTACAAGCAGTATATCACATTTTGCTGCTTAATTTTGAAATACGCCCCTATTTCATGGGTTACATCCATCATAGTGTGTAAAAAAATTAAACGTAGGAAATGTGCGGAGACTCCTGCCGGATAAAAAGCGAAGTGCATTTCCGAAGTGGCATATTTACACATAATCTATTTCATGCATAAAACATACCCCCAACAGACCGCTAGTGGAGAAACTTCTAATTTTAACTAGTGTACGTTTATTTTCGCTCTTAATGAAGTAATACTTAATGTTATAGCCTGTATTTTAAAAAATGAAGTAGCATTTAAGGAATCATCATAGAATAAACATCTACCTATAAACACAAAAATGTACGTAAAAAAGATTCGGCAATTACCCAGAATGCCGAACCTTTGTAGTCTATATCTTATTAGCCGTTTACTTTTTCCGCTATTTCTACTGTACGTTTTGCTTGGAATTTCACTGCTTCTTCTACGTCTTTTTCTACAGGATTTTCACCTGCTGTTATACTTACACCATAAGGGTTTCCACCTGCTGCAAATTGTACTGAATCAGCGTATCCTGGAGGTACAATAATTGCTCCCCAATGCATCATTACTTTATATAAAGAAAGAAGTGTAGCTTCTTGTCCACCATGAGCATTCTGGGCAGAGGTCATACCACTTACAACTTTATTTACTGTTTTACCAGCGCCCCAAAGGCCACCTTGCATATCGATAAATTGCTTCATTTGTGCTGTCATTACACCGAATCGTGTCGGCGTGCTGAATATTAAAGCATCTGCCCATTCTATATCATCAGATGTAGCGACTGGTACAACCTCTTTCGTTTCGTCGTAGTGTTCTCTCCAAGCTGGATTTGCATCAATTGCTGCATCTGGTGCAAGTTCTTCTGCACGAACAATACGTACTTCTGCTCCTTGAGCTTCTGCACCTTCTTTTGCCCACTTTGCCATCTGATAATTCGTACCAGTTGAACTATAATATACAATTGCTAATTTTACGTTTGCCATTTTCCAATCTGCTCCTTTAATGTACTTATTTTAGAAATAAAGGTATCTTTTACCTTTAATTAATATTATACGAAAACGAGATATATTCGTAAAAAAATATGCTTATTGTTCGTCTACGAATGAGCCTGCTTTTTTTATTAATGTTATCGCCATTTCTTTTTCTTCTTTTGTTAAACTGGCAAAAATAGTCGCCATAGCCGTTTGATGTTGCGGGAAAATGTCCTTCATAAGTTCCATTCCTTGATCTGTTAAATGTGCATAGGTGACACGTCGGTCATTCGGACAAGCCCGGCGTGCTAAGTATTCTTTCTTGGCTAGCTTATCAATCACATACGTCATACTGCTACTTGCTAACAGTACTTTTTTTCCAATCATTTGAATAGGTTGCTCGCCTTTGTTATAAAGCAGTTCAAGAACAGCAAATTCAGAAAGATTTAACCCGTATCGCTTAATATCTTGAGTAGCTTGTTTTTGGACAGCTTCTTGTGCACGATTTAACACGACAAATAATTTTAATGCAAGTCCCTCATCCAACTCTTTTGGGTCGGTTTTTTCCATATTTTTCATTCCTTTTTATCTCGAATTCAAACCAATTATAAATGAGATATTTGGAAAGTTCAACTATTATGCTTTTATCCACCCAAATCTACCAAAGTAACAAACAACAAGCCTCTTGAATATATTGGTTCAAGAGGCTTCTTTTGATTAAAAGTATCCAACCAACATCTTCATACTTTACGTTTAAGATATTGATATATCCTGTATCACTTATTTGAAATGAGGGTCATCTAAAATACGTTGTACTTCTTCTTTATGATTTGTTTCATCTTGGATGATGTCTTCTAATTTCGCATGCAATTCTGTGTACCCCAGCTCTTCTGCCTGCTTCAACCGTTCTTCATACCGCTTAGCTGTATCCGTTTCAGCTTGTAAAATAGCTTCTAAAATCCCTTGTAGGTCTGTTGGCTGTGGTACTTCTGCGGCTTTCGTTGTAGGTTGACCACCTAATGCAATAATTTTCTCTGCTAAATATTGTGCATGTCCTAATTCATCCTCAATTTCCTCTTCAAAAAATGATTTCAAAGCCGTCCGATGCAAGCCAGGCACAACAGCTGCACTGTAAGTATATTGAATTGCAGCTCCATACTCATGTGATAAATCTAAATTCAGTCCTTCAATTAATTGTTCTTTAGACATTTCTTATTCTACCCCTTTCATTCTGTTCTTGCTTTCACATTACTATCTATTCCTGAATTTAAGATTTTTAAACATATTATTTCCACTTAAAAGGAGTTTCCTGATAGACATAATAATTCAACCAATTATAAAAAAGCAGATGCGTGTGAGCACGCCAGGTGTTTGGCGGCGTTTTTTCTATATTATCGTCCGGAAAATAATGTTTGGGAAACGGAGCTGTTTCCCTATTTTTCGACAGATCTCTTTCGTACTCTTCTTTTAAAGTAAGCGCATCATATTCTAAATGTCCTGTCACTATGACATGTTTATCATCTTTCGATTTGGCCAAAAATAACCCAGCCTCGTCAGATGCTGACAGCACTTCTAAATCTGGATGTGCTTCAACTTCTTCTAAGCTGACTTTGGTAAAACGGGAGTGAGGAGCTCTAAAAATGTCTTCAAAGCCACGCACAAGTTTTGTTGTCTGATGTAACACTTGGTGCTCAAATATACCGGTTAACTTCTCCCTCATTGCTTCTTTTCCAATGTCATAATGATAGTATAGTGCCGCTTGTGCTCCCCAGCAAATATGCATGACAGACGTCACGTTTTCTTTCGTCCACTCCATAATTCGGACTAATTCATCCCAATAATTCACTTCTTCAAAAGGCAAATGTTCGATTGGAGCGCCCGTAATAATCATGCCGTCAAAACGCTTCTCTTTTACATCTTCAAATGTTGAATAAAAACTTTCTAAATGAGAGGTGCTCACATTCTTAGATATATGCGTTGCTGTGTGTAAAAATGTAATATTCACCTGCAAAGGCGTATTGCCTAACAAGCGCAACAGCTGTAATTCTGTTTTCTCCTTTTCAGGCATTAAATTTAAAATGAGAATATTTAAAGGCCGAATATCTTGCATTAAAGCCCTATCCTCATCCATGACAAATATTTTTTCTTCTTTTAACAAGTCACTTGCTGGTAAATGTTGCGGAATATTAATTGGCAATCTACGTCGCTCCTTTCTTCTTCCTTTATTATATCGCTTTATACAAAATTTTCACAATAAATGAATATTTTAACTTTATTTCAGCACTTTGTATCAGGAGACATCTCCCCCCTATTTCCATGCATTCACAAATAAGTTGATTTTTATTGATTAAAGTAAATTCTGCTTTTTTATTCATTAGGATAAAATTAAAAACCCCCATCTTATCCACAAGAAAATGTGTAAATTGGGGAGAAAATTTGAAAGTCTGATGTTACCGGTTTTCTCACTGTGGATACAACTTGTGCATAACACTGTGAATAATGTGGATAAAGTGGATAAGTCGATAATAATACCGTAATAGAACCGTCATGACAGCATTTGTGAATAACTTCTCATCTCTTAATATCTGAAAATTACGAGTTGTCATTTAGTTATGAACAAGTTATACACAAGATATACAAAAAAGGCCTCTACATAAGGCGGTATATATACATCGACTTTTTTCACCCAAAAGAAGAAAAATAACTGGTTTATTGTATAAAAAAAGGAGTGATGACTTAGCATCAACCCCTTTTTTTATATAGGTAGGAATTTCGAGAAAACAGGAATTTAATCATCAATTTCTATGATAAGTACTTCTCCTGTGTAAGCATCAATCATAATCTCCGCTTCTAAGTCTCCCCGTTCTATTTCTATTTCATAATACAATCTTC
>DATGTS010000004.1:0-4406 GCA_035301745.1 Candidatus Avamphibacillus sp. | reverse complement strand
ACATCGCGGACTTACTTTATCGCAATTGATTGATTCGATGTTCTTTACAACAGAAGGAATTCTCGGTACACCGCTCCAGGTTTCTTCTACTTATATTTTCTTATTTCTATTATTTGGCGCTTTTCTTATTCAGACAGGCGTCGGGAATTATTTTAATGATTTGGCGATATCGCTAGCAGGACGGCGTACGGGTGGGCCAGCGAAAGTTGCGATCTTCTCCAGTGCGCTTAATGGGACAATCTCCGGAAGTTCTGTTGCGAATACAGTAACGACAGGTTCCTATACGATTCCAATGATGAAGAAACTGGGCTATCATCGAAATTTTGCCGGTGCAGTTGAGGCAGCATCTTCCACCGGTGGTCAGATCATGCCGCCAATTATGGGGGCTGCAGCATTTCTGATGATTGAGTTTGCTGGTGTTGGTTACTGGGAAATAGCCAAAGCGGCGACGATACCGGCCGCTTTATATTTCTCAGGCATATGGATTATGACGCATTTTGAGGCAAAAAAGTTAGGGCTTCATGGATTACCTGAGGAGGAGATTCCTAGAAAGAGAGAAGTACTTAAAAAAATCCATCTTTTAATTCCGATTTTGGCCATCGTTTGGTTGTTGTTTGACGGATTTAGTATTGAACGAACAGCCTTATATGGTATTTTGGCAACGATTATCGTGAGTCTATTCCGGAAAGATACACGAATCACACCTGGTAGATTCATTGTTGCATTAACCTCAGGCGCACGGACTGCACTTGGTGTCGCAGCAGCAACAGCTTGTGCGGGGATTATTGTTGGTGTTGTAACGAAAACAGGATTAGGGCTGAAAATGGGGAACGGGCTTGTCAGTTTAGCAGGAACCATCGCTTCTTCTCCACAGGTTATGTTATTACTCACTCTGTTCTTTACAATGATTGCATCACTTATTCTCGGAATGGGTTCACCGACGACAGCAAACTATATTATTACGTCAACCATTGCACTGCCAGCTATTTTAGCGCTGAATGATCAGCTTGAAGTAGCGATCCCTGTGCTCGCTGGCCATATGTTTGTTTTCTATTTTGGAATTGTTGCGGATATTACACCACCTGTTGCACTTGCAGCTTTTGCAGCGACCGGAATTTCCGGTGGTGCACCGATTCGAACAGGTGTTAACGCATCGAAGTTAGCCATCGCGGCCTTTATTATTCCATATATGTTCATTTTACAACCAGAGTTATTAATGATTGATACAACATTCTGGGAGGTTATTTTGATATTAGCGACCGCTATCGCTGGAATGATAGCAATTGGTGGTGGCTTGATTGGTTTCTGGTACCGTAAATTGCACTGGGCGGAAAGAATTGTATCCGTAGCTACTGGGTTGCTATTAATTTACCCTGGTGGCTATACCGATATTGCCGGACTTGTCGTGTTTGTTGTGATGATTGGATTGCAAATCTCATCGATTAGAAAAAAGAAAGTAGTGGATCAAGAGATTAGAAAAGCGCAAGGGTGACATTAAAGATCCATCGCTCTTTTAAAGAGGCGATGGATTTTTGCAATAAAATAATAATAGCCTAGGAATTTATATAATGCAAAGTAATTTATAGCAGGACCCTCTTACGATAAATACGCGAATTATTCAATATCCTTTGTACCTTAAAATTGGCATAAATAAGTACGGACCCGATGCCTTAATACAGATGCTGTTTATTGTGAGCATCTTGTTTATCATATGGTATAATTGAATTAAAAGGATGGTGACAAGAATGAGATGGTCTGAGGTAAGAAAGCTTTATCCTAATCAATTTGTGAAGTTAAAAGTGTTATCATCATCAATTGAAAATCAGCAAGAGATCATTCATGATGTTGCATTAATTTACCCGGTTGACGATGAATCAGCTACAAAAGAACTTTTGCATTCTAAAGAGGACGAGTTGGTATACCATACATTTCATCCGAAAATTGTGTTAGACATTCGACAAGATGTTGGATTAAGGAGATTTGATATTCATGAAAATCAAATATGAAAAGGGTCTTATTCTTGCTGGCATATTAATTGAATTTCGGGGAGCTACTAAAACAATATCCAATATGGTTATTGATACAGGAGCAGCAAGGACCTTAATTTCACAGGATGTTGTGGAAGATATAGGTGTAAACGTAACAACACACGATGCAATCGTAACTTATTATGGCATCGGAGGAAAAGAACATGCTTTTAGGAAAGAGGTAGATAGAATTCAAATAAATGATTACTCTTTTAAAAATATTCAAGTAGATTTTAATGACTTTGGATATGATGATATTAATGGACTGCTAGGTCTGGATTTATTAAAAGAGGCTGGTTTTTTGATAGATTTACATCATTTGAGATTACAAAGAAACGCATTAACATAAATAAAACCTTCAGAATACAATTAAATTGCTTACTATTTAATCACCCCTTCTACGGAGCAACTCCAATTTTTCTAACTCATCCAGGTTTCACAGGATACTTTAATTATAATTATAGCTATACGAAAGTGAAAACTATATCCGTATTAACAATAATATTATAGTAGGCGTAATCAATGATGATGACGCCTACCTGCTTTATAAGTTAAATATCTTACACAATCAAACTATCTCCTTCCGCTTAGCCGACGATAAAATATTCAACTCCTCACGATACTTCGCAACAGTACGCCTTGATATCGTAATCTCGTTTTCCGTTTTAAAATAATCAGAGATTTTCTGATCCGAGTACGGCTTCTTTTTATCTTCTTTATTAATAAACTCCTTGAGTAAAATTTTTACCTTTGCTGAAGAAGCATTACTGCCATCACTTTTTCCAAGGCTAGAGGTGAACAGCCGTGACATTTCAAAAGAACCGGCCGGTGTTCGGATTACTTTATTGCTTGTCGCGCGGCTGACTGTTGATTCATGCATCTCAATTTCATCTGCTACTTCTTTCAGTGTCATTGCTTGAAGTGAAGCAAATCCGTTTTTGAGAAAATCCCGTTGTTTTTTTACAATCACCTTGGCTATTTTTAAAATAGTATTTCTACGTTGCTCGATACTATTGATTAACCACATATATTTTTTGTAATTCTGGTTTACATATTTTGACGTTTCATTTTTACCTTTTAATAATGGCATATATTCCTGATTCAGATGGATCTTCGGTATGTAATTGTCATTCAAGGAAACGATATAGTTTCCATTATCTTCTTCAATGGTGATATCAGGATATAGATAACTTGCTGTAGCATTGTTCATTCTGGCACATGGTTTGGGATTAAGGGTCTGGATCTGTTCAGCAATTTTTTTGACATCTTTAAGTGTGATGTTTAAAGTACGTGCAATGTTCTGCCATTTTTGATTTGCCAATAAAGCCAAGTGATCCCTGATAACCAGTTCAACATGCTTATCATCAGGGTAATAGGCTTGCGCTTGCAGAAGCAAACATTCTGTTAAATCTCTGGCCCCGATACCAATTGGTTCTAAATCTTGCAGTATTTCGACACAATGTTCAACGATTTCTTCATTAGTAGAGAGCATTGTTGCAACTTCCTCATTTGTAATTGTTAAATAGCCATTATCATCTAAGTTGAGAACGAGGTAATTCAAAATAATGCGGTCTTGTTCTTTAATGGGTAAAAATTGCACCTGTTCCAACAGGTCTTCCCATAAGCTTTTATCTTCATTAGGGATAAAATCAAGGGGACTGACATCTTCATCATGGTTCGAGCGAATCGAGCGGCTAAAGTTTGGCTCATATTTTTCTTCAACACGTATTTCCGGTGATTTTTCCTCTAATTCAATTAGCGGGTTTTCCATTGCTTCTTCCTGTATAAATTCCGATAACTCCATCGAGGAATATTGTAATAGGGCGATCGCTTGCCTTAATTCTGTTGTCATCACGAGATTCATCGTTTGTTTTTGAAATAATCCAAGTTGCATATACGTTACCTCCTCACCTTTTTGAATGCGCTTACATTATATTATAAGAAGATACGGCTATTTATGCAAGTCTTATACCAAAATTAAATTTATCCCTGCAGTAGTAAATTTCAAAATAACCACATTAATCAGAGTGATTCGGCCTCATATTGTTGAATGCATATCATGAATCATATAAAATGAAAATAACATGAAGTTAAGGAGTGTATTTTCAAATGGCGAAAGTCTGTTTTTTATTGGCTGATAACTATGAAGACTCGGAAATGGTAAATCCCTACAATGCAGTGAAGGAAGCTGGTCACGAAGCCGTTATTGTGGGACTGGAAAAAGGAATAGAGTTGAAGGGTAAAAAAGGAGCGTCTTACACTTCAGATGTATCCATAGATCAAGTGAATGCAGATGAGTACGATGCTGTCGTTATTCCGGGAGGAGCTGCGCCAGAGGCTTTGAGAGTAAGTGACAAAGTAATAGAATTCGTGAAGCAG
>DATGTS010000003.1:0-28551 GCA_035301745.1 Candidatus Avamphibacillus sp. | reverse complement strand
AATGCTTCAAAACTAGCTGCAGACCGTATCAATGCCCAATTAAATCAGCAACAAGCCGCATGATTCCTGTTTTTAAAAATACAATTTTAAAATTCTGTACGTCTCTGTATTTTTAAAAAGAGCAATTATGAAATTGACTCTCATGAATATAGATATAGCTTTTGCTATTTTAATCGAAAACATGCAATGAAATTCCGTTCTTAATAGTTTATGTTGAAAATAAGGAATCACTGAAACGTTTGGGTTACAAGAAACGTTTCCAATTTTATACAAAAGTCCTTTTGACGTTTCTTTGATTGTCCAAAGGCCTCCGGTGACAATGCCGGTGGAGCTTGCTTCACCAGTACCAAAATGAGTTACCCACTTTATTTTATGAAACACCAAATGTTGCAATATAAATACCGTAATTAGCTTTAAATTCTTGCATTGATGGATAAAATCCTGCATCCAATGTCGTGTTTTTTTATACTCTCTATCACTAATTAAAGTTTCTAATATATCATCAAGAAATGTCTCTTCTATTGAAGCCACTTGTTTATGCCATTCTTTTTTATATAATCTTATTCGAAGCACATTCACCGCTACATGAAAAACCCATTTACGATTTGATAAAATCACATCTAACGTTATTTTAACGGGTAACATCATTAGCAAAATAACGATAAACAATATGGATAAAATAATTGCTAAAATGAGCATTTGGTCCACCCCGACACCGAATAATTGGTAACTTTTAGTTTGCTACAAACTTTCATTTTTAATCATATACATAGAAATATTGGTCGATTAGACTTATTAATGATAAAATCAAATCATTATCTTTTAGAGGAGGCAAAATCATCATGGAAGATCGAAAAAACATATATTTATATTACAAACCAGATAGTAAAATGGATAAAACATTAGAACCTTTATTTGAGTTGGCGATAAAGAATAATTTTCAAATCGTTGAAGATGCGAATGATGCGAACATTATTTTAAGTATTGGTGGAGATGGGGCGTTTTTGCAAGCTGTTCGTAAAACAGGATTTCGTCAAGATTGCCTTTATGCAGGCATTACCCGCGAAGAAGAATCCGGATTATATTGTGATTTTGAATTAGACAACTTTGATAAAATGTTAGAAACCATGCAATACGCACCACTTGAGGTTCGCCGTTTCCCTGTCATCGATGTCTTAATTAATGGCGCGTCTTCCTTTCAATGTCTTAATGAAGTAAGCATTCGTTCTACTATTATTAAAACCATTGTCATTGATGTAATGATAGATGATATGTTTTTTGAAACGTTCCGTGGGGACGGACTCATAGTTGCTACACCAACTGGTAGTACTGGATATAACAAATCGACTAATGGTGCTGTTATAGATCCACTTCTCCCATGTTTTCAAGTATCTGAACTCGCTTCCTTAAATAATAATCGTTACCGTACACTTGGCTCTTCATTTGTACTGAGTAAACAACGTAAATTAGAACTTGATATTATTCAAGATGGAAACGATTATCCTGTCATCGGATTAGACAATGAAGCCTACTCCATTCGTAATATAAAAAATATAACCGTATCAATGGGAGATAAAGTTATAAAAACAGTTAAACTTAAAAACAACACCTATTGGGATCGCGTCCGTAGAACCTTTCTATAAAATGCACCTGATTTACCTCAATCAAAAGAGACTAAACTAAGAAAACAAAGGACTATTCTCAAAAGAGAATAGTCCTTAAGCTATTTAATAATTAAATTTTATTGATTTTGATATCCACTAAACTGTTGTTCAGCCATTTGAACAAGACGTTTCGTAATTTCACCACCAACTGAACCATTAGCTCTAGATGTGGTATTTGCACCAAGTTGTACTCCAAATTCAGAAGCAATCTCTGTTTTCATTTGGTCTAGTGCTTGATCTACACCAGGTACGACTAATTGGTTTGAACTGTTATTAGCCATGTTCATCACCTCCCTTGGTACACTTATAATTTGTACAAAAAAGAGGTTTCATTCATTTTATTGATTGGTAAGTCTTGTTAAAAGTGTGCGTGAACTTTTATAAAAGATCTTTAAATGCTTCATCACGATCTTCTTGATGATGAATCTCTAGTATTTCTATACCTTCAACAGCCTCTTTTAGTAATGTTTGAAAATCCATGTTTGCTTCAAGTTCATTTACTTTATCTCGTTTTGGCCTTGTTTTTGGTGATTTCGGGACAAATATAGTACAACAATCTTCATAAGGACGGATAGATATATCATACGTACCAATATCTCTCGAAATTTGAACTATTTCTTCTTTGTCCATCGTCACAAGAGGCCTTAATACAGGATAGTTAGTTACTTCATTAATCGTGTTCATACTTTCCATTGTTTGACTTGCAACTTGTCCAAGGCTTTCCCCTGTCGTAATCGATAAAATCCCTTCCTTGCGGCAAACCGCTTCACTTATACGCATCATCATTCGTCTCATCACTGTCATAGCATAAGCTTCTGGTATATCTTTAAATATTGCTTGCTGTAACTTCGTGAACGGAACAAGATGAACTTTAACTTGATGACCATAAACCGTTAATTCCTTCGCTAAATCAAGAACTTTTTGTTTTGCCCGGTCACTTGTAAATGGTGGGGAGTGAAAATGAATAGCTTCCACTTCCACCCCTCGTTTCATTGCTAAATAGCCTGCAATTGGACTATCGATTCCTCCCGAAAGCATCAGAAGCGTTTTACCTGCTGTTTTTACAGGAAGTCCACCTGCACCTTTAATAACACTTGAAGTGATATAGGTTGCTTCTTCTCGAATTTCTACTTTAATAACTGTGTGTGGTTTATGAACATCTACTTTATACCCTTTTGAATTCTTTAAAAGATGTGCTCCCAAAATTTGGTTCATCTCCTGTGACGGGATTGGAAAGGCTTTGTTCGCTCTTCTTACTTCAACCTTGAATGTAGTTCCTTCTGGTTGATCAAGCAATGTTGATAAAGCAACTTCTTTAATCGACTCTGTGTCATTTTCAACTTTCAAAGCTAAACTAAGACTATGGATTCCAAAGATTTGTTTACATTTTTTTATAATCGGATCTGGATTTTGACCATTTAATAATATAAACATTCTACCTTGAGTTCGTTTTACGGTAACATTTGAAAATTCTTTTAATTGATAACGTATATTTTCTTGCAGTTGTTTAATAAAAGTCTTTTGGTTTTTACCTTTTAATGCTAGCTCACCATAGCGTATTAATATATGATCGTATTTCATGTTTATCTACCCCATTACTTCTTTTAATTGACGAACTGTTTTCTTAAATTCCTTTAAAAAGATTGTAATATCTTCTTTTGTAGTATCATAGGACATGCTCACCCTAAAGGCTGATTTCGATCGCCTCTCACTAAATCCGCATGCAGATAACACTCTGCTTTCATCTAGTTGTTTAGAGGAGCAAGCGGACTTCGTTGATAATGCGATTCCGGATTCTCCCAATGAATGAATCATTACTTCTGGCTTTAAACCTGGAACAGAAAAATTCATTAAATGCGGTGCACCTTGAACAGGTGTATTTACGACAACACCATCTATTTTTTCAAGTTCTGTTCGTAGATGTTTTTTTAAATTATTCATTTTTTCTATATGCCAATGCATTTTTTCTTTGCACATTCTAAGTGCCTTTACCATGGAAACAGATCCAGCTACATTCTCTGTTCCTGAGCGGTATTCCCCTTCTTGTCCACCACCATGAAGAAGAGGATAGATAGATGTACCTTGACGAATATATATTATACCACTGCCTTTTAATCCATGAATTTTATGACCAGACATCGTACATAAATCAATTCCGGTTTTTTTAAAGTCTAAAGGTACTTTCCCAAGCCCTTGTACATGATCGACATGGAAGAAAAGCTTTGGATAATCTTTAGAAACTTCACCGATTTCTTCAATTGGTTGAATCGAACCCAATTCATTGTTTACATGCATAACACTTATCATAATGGTATCTTGCCGTATTGCTTTTTTTAAATCTGTTAATGATATGATTCCTTCTTCATTCACAGGTAAATATGTTATTTCAAACCCTAATTTTTCAAGACTTTTGCATGTGTCATATACGGAAGGATGTTCAATTTCCGTTGTAATAATATGTTTCCCTCGATGCTGATGTTCTAAAGCAATCCCTTTAATAGCCATATTATTTCCTTCTGTTCCTCCAGAAGTAAAAATTATCTCATTAGGTTTCACATTTAAAATACTTGCTGCTTGTACTCGTGCTTTTGTTAATAAGGTTTCTGTTTTTCCACCAAATTGGTGAATCGACGACGGATTAGCAAAAAACTGAGTGGATACTTGCCGGAAACTTTCCAGCACTTCCGGATATGGTTTCGTTGTTGCACTATTATCCAAATATATCAAGAAAATTCACCTCATATAATCTTTCTTTCAAAACTCTTTCATACAGATATTGTGATTCAGTTCGCAACATTTATTATGTTTGCTAAATCATTTAACAACGTTTTTAAAAGCCTTTTTCAAAATAAGAGAAGGCTGACTTAGGAAATATTTTACTTCACATCTTCCTAAAGCAGCCTTGCTCTCCATATACATTTATATTTAATTCGTAACAACTGCTGATTGATATTCTTCTATTTTCTTTAATGCACCAGGTTCTACGTTTTCAATTGCTTTCGCCGCTTTCTCTAAGGCTAATTCGTATTCATAATTTCTGAACATTTTTTCAGCATCAGCTAGTTCAGCCGCGAGCTCTGGAATCTGACTTCGATACCTGTTTGCATATTGAATAACCTGCTCTGTTAGATATGCTTGATCTAGCATCATATCTGTTTGTTCTATCAGATGATCGACTGCAGATTTTGTTTCTTCCAATGCATGTTGTACCTTCCTCATGTCCAATGGTTGTGTTTCAATTGCCGATAAAACTTTGTCGGTTTTTTCTTGAGCTTCCATCATGGCCTCCCAAATAAATTGAGGCACACCAGGAATATTACTCTTTTGTATTCGACGGTTTGTCGTATTAATTTGCTCACGTAAAGACGAAAGTTTTTCTTTTGCTTCCAATTCATCTTTTCTTAAATTTTGAATTGATAAGCGAAAAGATGAAAGTTCTTCTTCTATTTCTTTTACTCGTTCAAAACTTTTCTCTAAGCTAGATCTAATCTCAGTATGTGCTGTATTCTTTTCATTTAAATGAGCATCCATTTCTTCTTTTTCATTGTTCAAGCGATTAATTGCTTTTTCAATTGCCAGATACTTTTCTAAATCGCGGTCATCAAAGTAATAGGATTGTTTTAATTGTTCGACTTCTGATTTTGTTTCTTCAAAATCTGTAATAGCCCCTGCTACTTGATCCATATAATTAGAATATTGCGAGACTACATAGTTCTTTGCAATTGCTTCTTTCTCTAGCAACAGATACATTTCATTTATTCTTTCTTCCAATTCATTAATTAACTTTTTAGGTTCTTCCATATTATTCTTCTCTAATTCATTTAAATTATCTAATAAGCGTTGTTGATATATACGTATTTCTTTTTCAAATCCTAAATGTTCTACCCGGAAGCCATCTTCTTTCATTTCTTTAATCCCTTGAAGTATTTCATCTAATTGTTTAGGTAATTCCGTCTTGCAAAATGATAACAATGTTGGAAATTCTTCAATTTGTTCCTCAAGCTCCTCTAAATCTAATTGAAGTGAGTTAGCCAATTGGCTAGCTTCTATATAATTTCCTTCCTCAGTAAGTTCATTATAATTAATAAGAAGATTTTCTAATGTATCTAGATTTTCTTCAAATTTAATAACAGCCTCACCATACTGATATCTGTTTTGCATAAGCGTTTTTTTCAGCGCTTTAATACTTGGCTCTATTTCTTCTACCTTTTTGCGACTTGTTTCTTCAGAATCCATTAACTCATTTAATTCAGACAAAATTTCTTCTATTTCTTGTTCGATGGATTGTAAAGCATTATCTGTTTTTTGTATAGCTTTCTTAGCACTAGGAAATCGATATTGATCAGCAGATTCCTCTGCATCAAATAAATATTCCTCGACATCTGTTAATTTCTTTTCAACAATATACTCCCAGCGCTGTTTCCAAGATTCAAATTTTTCTTGGGTTTCTCCAGATAAATTCAGCTTTTTTATCCGGGAAATTTCCGTAGCAACATTACGATCCATGATATCCACTTTCCAGTTTTCCTGGCGATCAACTTCATCGTAAATACGTTTGCGCATGAATAGTCCAATGATAATTAATACAATAATACCTAAAATAATTCCGATAATATACGCCATATAAAGCCTCCTAATATGTATTTCTGAATAAAAGGAGATTCCTTTTTAAAGGTTGCTTAAAACAATTTAGTTCATTCTCTTCTTGAGTATGTACTTTTGATTTTAAAAAACTAAATATAATCTTCTCTTTTTATTATACATATAATACCATGTAATTGTTGTTTTTGGCTAAAAAAACACATAATATGTCGAATTAATTTTTTATATAGATTGATATTTTACGAATCACCTAAAAAACGTTCATCCTTAAAGACTAATTAAATTATATATTAGAGGTGTTTCCTAAAGAAATCGACATTGGTTTATTTTGAAAAATAATAAATTCCAGCCATTCCTCAATAATTTTAACATATCGATTTACAAACAGGTCATTTGAGTAGCTGCCACCAATTTGATTTCGCCATTCATTTTGCATAACATATGGTGTAATCAACATTCCTTTTAATTGCATTAACATTAAATGTCGATCACCATTTTTATTATTATTCTCTTTTAAAGCTAAAAAAAATATTTTACTAATATAATGGTTTTCCTTTGCCAAATAAGTGACAGTCATTTCCCGTACAAATACAGAATCCAGAGATAATTCCCGATGGATAAAACAGGTTAATTGATAGTTGTTTTGTTTATATTGTATAATAGTGAAAATCAACTTTTTTAATCTTTCTATTGCATGAAGCGATTGTGTCGTTTTAATTGTTGTTTCAAGTTCGGAAAGATATGTTTCATAAAATTGAGTAACAGCATACTCAAGTAATCCTTGTTTCCCTTTAAAATAATAACTAATGAGTGAAACATTAACGTCAGCTTTTTCTGCAATATCTCTGACAGATGTTCCGGCAAAACCTTTTTGATAAAATAGAGAAGTTGCTGATTCGATAACTTTCTCTTTCGTTGGATTAGTTTTCATAGTTATTCAACCCCTTACATCTCATTTACGACAAAAAAATGAAATATCCTGCAACAATTCATCGACATTATCTTTAGTATGTGTCGAAATATAAAATAAGGAAAGGAAAATGTTCATGTTTGAAGTTAAACAATACTCTGGTAATAGAAAAAAAGACTATGAGCAACTAATTAAGCAAATTGATGCCCTTATTGATGGAGAACCCGATATTATTGCTAACTTATCAAATGCTGCTGCATTATTAAATCAATTTTTAGAAGATATTAATTGGGTTGGCTTTTATTTATGGAAAGATGATGAATTGGTCCTTGGGCCATTTCAAGGTCTCCCGGCATGTATCCGAATACCATATGGGAATGGCGTGTGTGGAACTGCTATAAAAGAGCGTCAAACACAACTAGTGTCTAATGTTAATAATTTCCCAGGACATATTGCTTGTGATAGTGCAAGCAAATCAGAGATCGTTATTCCTATTATAATTAATAATGAAATTTTTGGGGTTCTTGATATTGACAGTCCAATATATGACCGTTTTGATAAAGTAGATCAAGAATATCTGGAGAAATTTGTAGATTCCCTGATAAAAGGAATAATAAATTTTTAATTGACTTTGTGATATAAAATCTATATACTAGTTCTTGTGTAAAATAATAAGGTAGCCTATGTGAACCGCCGTTTATCACATTATATTCCTCATTTAGAGGTGTATCGCGTAACTCTCAGCTGCTGGAGCGAAGGTACATGAAAATATAATGGATAAAGGAGAGGAACACGGTCTATTTATTTTATGCAAAATAAAATAAAAGGAGGAAATGTCCTATGGCACGATTTACTGGATCTGTATGGAAAAAATCACGTCGTCTTGGCATTTCATTAACTGGAACAGGTAAAGAACTCGATAAACGCCCTTATGCTCCTGGGCAACATGGAGCAAATCAACGTAGAAAAATCTCAGAATATGGCTTACAACTTCAAGAAAAACAAAAGCTTCGCTATATGTACGGTTTAAACGAGCGTCAATTCCGCTCTCTATTCGTTGAAGCAGGTAAAATGGCTGGGGTTCACGGTGAAAACTTTATGATTCTACTAGAATCTCGCCTAGACAACATTGTTTATCGTTTAGGATATGCTCGTACACGCAAACAAGCACGTCAACTTGTTAACCATGGTCATGTAACTATTGATGGCAAACGTGTAGATATTCCGTCTTACCGTTTAAAACCGGGACAAGTAATTGGATTACGCGAAAAAGCACAAAACATGGATATTATCAAGGAAGCTCTTGAAGTAAACAATTTTGTTCCTGAATATTTGACATTTGATGAAGATAAGTTAGAAGGTACGTACACTCGTTATCCAGAACGTTCTGAACTACCTGCAGAAATTAATGAAGCACTTATCGTTGAGTTCTACTCACGTAAGTAGTGGTACTTCGTAAACTCAAGTATTTTCAAAAACCCAAACCCTTGTGCCATCAAGGGTTTGGGTTTTTTTATATTATTTCAGGAATGTAAAATAAACTACTCTTTTGGGGCAAGTTATGGGGCAAATTTCTAATAAAATGTGCGGACAGATGCTGAAAGGATTATAAAAACCAGATCATCCCGGTCCATATGCACGCTCAGTTCCGGACTTGGCGTTAGCGCTCAATAGTATGGCGGGATTCGACCCGAACGGCCTGCTAACCTGAATATAGCTATTCCTGATTACACTACAGATTTAAACAAAGGAATTAGGGAAATGTTCAGCCTTTTTTATTTCTTTTTTAAGCACCTCACCCCAGAGAAAAAACGAATATTGTACTATTTGGTCAAATATTATGTTCTATTCCAAAAACGTTGCATGGCGACTGCTTCTACAAATTCCTTTCCAAAATTCGGGTTGTTTGCAGCGAAGACAACACCCGCCAAATTGTTTGCTTCGGATGTTTGAATATAAGACTGCGCATTCGTTGCAACACCAATCGGTTTATAGTGTTTGTATGCTACTTTTGTATAATACTCGATATCCTGGTAAAATTTCGCCTCGTTTTTAACATTTCCTCCAACGATTAGAATCGAGTCAAGCAGATATGGGCTTGTTGTAAGAAATGTTTTATCCACTTTGAGTTTTGTACCATCTGCACCGGTGACTGTACCAAGCGCATGACTTACAATGTACACAAAAACACCATGTTGTTTCAGCAGGTTTAGCACATTTAATACTTCTTTGCTGTTAAACTCATCGCCAATCAATACACCAACTCTCTGTGTATATGCGTAATATGGTGTAGTGAAAATGCTGAGGGAAGGATAACTTGTTGAAACAGGAACATTTGTCCCGCTTGGGTGCTTTACCCCTACATTGTCAGCCACAATACATGCCATCTCCCGATCAACTTTGACAAGCAGGTTAACAGCTTGCTGACGTACAAATTCACGTTCTACCCGTCCGATTTGATAACTAAGTGCTTCAATCAAGTGCTGTTTTTCAATTGCCGTCATGCTGTTCCAAAATATCCTCGGTTGCGTGAAGTAATCCTTAAACGACTCGCTTCGGGCCCGAATTTTTCTGCCTTCCACTTTCTCGTGATAATGCTCATATCCCCCTTCTTCTGGAGGCACTGTATAAGGCGTATTATTTGCCATCGAATTTTCATGATACCATACGCGATCAACGTCGATTGTAAAGTTATTACCTCCTCTTCGCTGATTATTATGAAACGGGCAAATCGGTTTATTGATCGGTAATTGCTGAAAATTCGGACCGAGGCGATGGTAGTGGGCAGGTAGGTACGCAGCTAATCTTCCTTGAAGGACAGGATCATTGGAAAAATCAATACCTGGAACAACATTTCCAGGGCTAAAGGCCGATTGCTCTGTTTCCGCAAAGTAATTATCAACATTCCTATTTAGCGTCAACTTGCCGATAAATTGAACAGGAACAACTTCTTCCGGCCAAAACTTTGCTGGATCGAGTGGGTCAAAGTCGTATTTGAATTCATCCTCCATGTCAATCAACTGGACACCTAATTCATATTCCGGATAGGCCCCGCGGTCAATCGCCTCCCAAAGATCCCGCCGATGGAAGTCTGGATCGATTCCGCCGATTTTCTGCGCCTCATCCATAAGTAAAAAGTGAGTACCAAGGACAGGCTTCCAAACAAACCTGACAAAGGTTGCTTCCCTTTGATCATTGACAAACAGGTACGTATTAATCGACCACGATGGCATCATTCGATAGCTTCTTACAATACCATAATCGGACATGATCCACAGAGTTTGATGAATCGATTCCGGATTGTTGGCGACATAATCCCAAAACGTGTCATGTGCGCCAGTTGCTGTTGGCATATCATCAACTATATTATTGAAATACGCATGCATCGCATCTGGAAATTTCATCGCGTCCTGATTAATAAGTACGGGATTATTAATTGTTGTCAGATCATAATTTCCTTCTTCGGTATAAAACTTGGCCCCCCAGCAACGCATATCCCTTGCCGTATCCTTCGATCCACTTCTCCCTTGCACGGTAGAAAACCGGTTAAATACAGGCGTCTTTTTTCCAGCTTCCTGTAAAAACCCAGCTTGTGTCAGATGCTTCAAGGACTTATAACATACAAATTCCCCATGCGCTCCATAACCTCTTGGGTGAACGACTCTTTGCGGTATCTCTTCTTTTACAAAATGTGTCATTTTTTCTAAATAATGATGGTCTTCATGTAATGAGGGGCCCCTCGGACCGACTTTTAATTGGTTTGAGTCGCCTGATATTTTTCTCCCTTGATTGGTTGTCATTGGCTTCCCGGTGTTTTCTTTACGGAATTGATCCAACTGCTCCTGTTTTTTGTTTGTAGGAATACGTTTATTATTCTCTCGTGATGACTTATCAACCATACAATCACCTTTCCTAACATTTATTATAGTTACATAAATATATTAGTGAAATTCGGATTTTAGACCTAGTTTAAAGGTTTTTTACTAAAATGAAAAAACTAGATCTAATTCAATAATTCTAATTTTGACTGTACTGGTCGTCTTTTAAAAGCTTTTATGTATTTATTCATGGCTTAAAATTGGTTCGCATATTGTAATATAAATCCATATAGTTATCTATCTTTGCATGTCTGAAATGAGATAGTACTTCTTTTACAATTATGTTCTTCTTATGGCCCTTATCTACAGAATCAAGAATAAAACGTTGATGTGATACACCTTTTATCTTTGTGTACATGTAGCTAAAGATAGGTGTTTAAGGGCTTGACATGTAGCCTCTGTGCGCATGATTGGTCTGTAACCCCCAGTTGCGTGAATGCCCAGCCACAAGTTCTCCATCAATAAAAAGTTTAATTTTTCGGCTCCTACTTTTGCTTTAATAAACTTTCCTACATGTCCCTCAGGAACAAAATAATGGTTCTGCTTAATGACTACTGTGCTGTATTAATCAACACGCCATTCAATCAACTCTGCTGAATCAAATGGTGCCATAGTTGCTGGTTGTGATACTACTTTTTCCTTGTCCAATAACTCTAAATGCCTCACTTTATGCTCATGATGATAACGCTGATTTAATTTCTTTAATATCCTAGCGAGATGGTCCTCTGCCTCTTTTAAACTCGTAAAAGAGTATTCTAATGAGAAGGCCTTTCTTCGAATGAACTCCACATTACGTTCTATACGCCCCTTTTCATTACCTTTTCTTGGCTCACATCCGTATTTTAAATTGATAATAACATGCTTTCTGTGATTTTCTTCTCTGTTCCGATAAAGGATTTCACTACGGTTCTCATATTGTCATAGGTAAAATGGTTAAAAATTCAGGTTTAAGTCTAAAAGACGTTTTTTATGTGGAATAACAAAAAGTTGGAACGTTATATGTAGATAAACGAGAAGACAACATTAGGGAGTAGTAAATCTAAATAAATAGTCGTAGTACATTTTTCTATTTAGTAGTTTTAATCATCAGCTATAGCTACAAACGAGTGATTACTAAAATGTTCTGGCACAGATTAGATTCATTTCTTGTTTTATTCCGAAAAAGCGTATCCGACCTGACTCTTGTTTAAAAAACATATAGTGCATATTCTTTAGTTCCATCGGGTATATTAATGAACCTTGTAACAAGTCTTTTCGGTTTTAATCATGAAATAATTTAACTTCCCTATATGTCCAACCATCTTTTTCTAAAGATAGTGCAAGGTCATTAACTATTAACAAATAAGGAATTCTATATCCCCTTACTTTAATCTGATCGGTAGTGTAATCTACACGATAACCATTTTCCCTCAATACCCTTACACCTATACCAGCTATTCGAAGATATGAGCTTTGTATTCTTTGCTAGACATATAATTACCGATTATTTGTTCTGTTGAGATATAACCCTTTTCTCTTAAATAATTTACTTGTCATAAACATACCACTTGCTTAATTCTCTCACTTTTTAACTTGGCTGTGCTTAACGCACGTTTCCTATACATTGTATAAAGGAGTTCTAAATCACATTTGATCATCACGCCGCCTAGAACACAAATCCAACCAAAGATAATGGAAATGATCTAAATCAAAATGATTCCAATCATCAAAAACCGATGATTGGAATCATTTTTTATTCTTTTCAGCTAGTTATGTCCAGCCTTCTCTTCTTATTTACTTTTTATTGCTAACTGTTTTGCCTCATTCTTACTGGTCTGCTTCCCTCTGTAGTTAATAATCACAATTCCAATCGCAACAAGCGCCATCCCTGCAAAAATAGAAATCGTAAGCCTTTCGTCCGGAATAAACATGGCAGATAAAACTGAGCCGGAAACTGGTACGATAAATTTATACATGCTTATTTCACCTGCATTATTAAATTTAAGGAGCGAATACCAAAGAGCAAAGGCGATTGATGAAAGGAAGGCAGAATAGATGAATAATCCCCATCCAAGCGGCGTAAATACCATTGAACCTTCACTTAATTGCGGAACCCCAATCAAGAGTAAAATAATGGCACCTAAAGTCAGCTGCCAGCCTGTAATTGCAAATGGATGGATCCCTGTCGCAAGTTCCTTAGCCATAATCGTCGCAATAGCACTTGTAAGTCCAGATAAAATCATAAAACCTTCCCCTGTAAACTGGAATGTTAAAGTAAATTCTTGCCCCCAGTTGGCTACAATAATTCCACCAAAACCAGCGATTAATCCAACTACCTTTTGCCAACTTAATTTATCATTTTTATAATAATAATGCGCCAGTATTACTGCAAAAAAAGTACCGCTCGCATTCAGGATAGATCCTTGCATCCCTGTTACTTTTGCCAGACCATTATAGAAGAAGAAATATTGCAGAGCTGTCTGAACAACACCTAAAATGATGAGTACCATAAACTGCTTACGTGTCACTAAAATACTTTTTGCATTCATAAATAATAAAAAAGCTAAAACAATGATCCCCGCAAGCAAAAAGCGTGCTCCTGCAAATACAATTTTTGCAATCGTATCATCTGGCGCCATCTGCAACTCCTCATAACTTACTTTCAGCACTGGAAACGCACTTCCCCAAAGTATAGAGCAAAATACTGCGATTCCAATAACTGACCATTTATTTTGAAACATGCTTTTCACGCTGTCATCTCCTAAAGAATTTTTCGCAGTGTAACTGGTTGGTTGTAAGACTCCCATTTCATGATTTGTGGAAACACGATAAATTCCTAGCGGGAGACTAACGACCAATAACGGCTAGTTTCACTTTATCCAAATAAATCTATCTTATGAAATTCTTTAGGGTTAAGCAAGAAATGTGATTTATTATACATACGAGAATCCTAACGTTTCGAATTTTTCTCTCTACCTCCATGTTATCAATAACAAAATCCCAGCATTTATGCTTCATGCCGGGATTTTAAAATTATTTATAACGAATTAAGAAGTATCGCTTCTTCCCTCTTCTAATAATTGTAAATGTATCCTCGATGCGATCTTTTTCTGTAACAGTGTACTGGATATCCTGGTTACGCTCACCATTAATATATATTGCTCCATTTTTAATATCTTCTCTTGCTTGTCGCTTAGAAGATGAAATCGAAGCATTTACTAATAGATCTACTAGACCGATTTCTTCCTTTTCTACTTCAAAAGTTGGAACATCTTTAAAGCCTTGTTTTATTTCTTCAATAGAGAGCTGTTTTAAATCTCCTCTAAATAAAGATTCGGTGATTTTTTGTGCTTGTTTTAAAGCTTCTTCACTGTGCACCATTCGAGTCATTTCTTCAGCTAAACGTTTTTGAGCTACTCTCTTTTCTGGACGTTCTCCAACTTCTGTCTCTAATTCGTTCACTTCTTCTTCAGATAAAAACGTGAAGTAACGAATAAACTTAATAACGTCTCGGTCATCTGTATTAATCCAGAATTGGTAAAACTCATATGGAGATGTCTTTTCCGCATCAAGCCAAATCGCTCCGCCAGCAGTTTTTCCAAACTTCGTACCATCCGCTTTCGTAATTAATGGAACGGTTAAGCCGAATACGTCTATCTCGTCTTCTTCTAAATCTCTGGAACGGCGAATCAATTCCATCCCAGCCGTAATATTCCCCCACTGGTCACTTCCACCGATTTGCAATGTACAATTCTCTTCCTGGTTTAATTTTAAATAATCCAGAGATTGCAAAATCATATATGAAAATTCCGTAAATGTAATTCCCTGTTCAATTCGCGCTGAAACAGATTCTTTAGCTAACATATAATTAATACCAAAATGCTTCCCAGGTCCACGTAAGAAATCAATTACAGTAGTTTCTGACAACCAATCATGATTATTTCTAGCTACTACCGGATTTTCACCTTGTTCAAATTCAAGCAATTTCCCTATTTGCTCTCTGATTTTCTCGCTGTAATGATGAACGACCTTTTCCTCATTTAATGAACGCTCACTTGAACGACCACTTGGATCTCCAATCATCCCTGTCCCACCACCGATTAAAGCGATGGGTTTGTGACCTGCTTTCTGAAATCTTTTCAGCATAATAATCGGAACTAAATGTCCGATATGAAGGCTGTCAGCTGTTGGGTCAAATCCACAATATAAAGTAACTTGATTTTCAGCTAAATGTTTCTCAAGTCCCTCTCTGTCCGTAACTTGATTAATAAGCCCTCGAGATTCTAAATCCTGTAAAATATCCATATAATCACACTCCAATTATTTTTAAGTTCTAAGTCATATGTTGGGTAATTTTATATTCATCACTTCATATTATGGCAGTAATTCTACGCAACACAATTCTTATTAAGTTGATATAAACTGTGCAACGTGAAATCAATTTTTTACTGTGTTGTAGTTTATAGATTACTTTAATTCATTAAAACCCACATATATTGCAGAACTATCTTATTAATGAAAAACAAAAAACTCATCTCTTCATAAAGAAGGGACGAGTTGGACGCGGTACCACCCTTGTTGCAATAAATATTGCCACTTTTTTGTTAACGATGAATGGTAAAATGTCACCGTCTTTATTAAGATTCACATTAATAAAGAAGCTCCAGAGCGTAATTCATTTATAAATATATGCAAACTCTCACCACCGCCTGCTCTCTTAAATAGGGATTTACAAATTACTGCACTCTTTCATTGCTGTAATATTTACTTGTACTTATTTATTCTTTAAAGCATGAAATAGATATAATTATTATACACCTTTTTATTCCCATTACGCAAACATATGGTATAATAAAATTGAATTTTAGGAGGTTTTAAAGTGGATTTCAAAGAATTTCTCCAAAAATATATTGAAAAATTTAAAAGTGTGTGGAAAACAGGTAAAATCCAGCGCAATTCCAGAATTACTTATGATATTGTTTGGAATGTTATTTTATTTTTTATGGTAATTGGATTTATCGGGATATTCCTAGGAGTTGGAGTTGGGGCTGGCTATTTTGCCTCATTAGTCAAAGACGAGCCAATCCGCACCTATGCAAGTATGGAAAAAGACATTTACAACATAGAGGAGACATCAAAACTTTATTTTGCGAATGAAGTTTATATCGGTGATGTTAGATCAGACTTACACCGTGAAAAAGTAGCTTTAGAGGATATTTCCGAGACACTTATCAACGCAGTTATCGCCACAGAAGATGAGTATTTTGAAGAACACAATGGAGTCGTTCCAAAAGCTATTGTCAGAGCGATGGTCCAGGAAGTAATGAACTCCGACATAAAATCAGGAGGAAGTACCTTAACACAACAAATTATCAAAAACCAAATTTTAACCAATGAAGTATCGTTTGAAAGAAAAGCAAAAGAAATACTGCTTGCATTAAGATTAGAACGTTTTTTTAGTAAAGATGAAATATTGGAATCCTATTTAAACATTATCCCATATGGTAGAGATGCAGCAGGCGATAATATTGCCGGAATTCAAACAGCAGCTCAAGGTGTGTTTGGTGTAGATGCAAAGGATTTAACTTTACCTCAAGCTGCCTTTCTTGCGGGCTTACCACAAAGTCCCTCAGCATATACGCCATTTAAGAATAGTGGTGGATTGAAAGATGAAGAAGGGCTCAAGCCTGGAATCAATCGAATGAAAACCGTGTTAAAACGGATGTATGATGCGGAATATATTACAAAAGAAGAATATAACGAAGCTTTAGATTATAATATTGTGGAGGATTTTAGGAAGAAAAAGACTAGATCGCGCGATGCTTATCCTGCATTGACCGAAGAAATTCAAGAACGGGCAAAAGTGATTTTGGTTGAAGTTCTGGCCAAGGAAGATGGTCATTCAATGAAAGATCTTAAAGAAGACGAGGACTTGCATGTGCATTATCAACAATTGGCAGCCCGGAGTTTAGAAATGAATGGCTATCATATCCATTCTACAGTTGACAAGGAAATTTATGAAGCCCAGCAGGAAGTCGCCAAGAATTTTCAGCATTATGGCCCTGATCGGGAAGTGACAGATAAAGAGACAGGCGAAACGTATATGGATCCTGTCCAAACAGGTGCTATGCTAATTGAAAACAATTCAGGTAAAATTATCAGCTTTGTCGGAAGCAGAGAATTTTCCAGGGATAATGAATACAATTTTGCAACACAGGCAACAAGAAATCCTGGAAGTACGATAAAGCCTTTATTAGATTATGGTCCTGCAATGGAAAAAGGCGTCGTCCAGCCTGGGTCTGTTCTAGCTGCTTATTCTAGAACATTTAATATATCAGGACATAACAGCTATCCGGTAAATAATTATGGTGGGGGACAATATGGTCTTGTGTCTGCACGTGAAGCTCTTGCTAAATCATATAACGTTCCCGCTGTAGAAACATATTCAAAAATTATTAATGATGATCCAAGACCTACTGAAGAGTATCTAGAAAAAATGGGCATTACTACTTTAACCGAAACAGATAAAAGCATTCTTTCTTTATCTCTTGGCGGTATGGATCATGGGATTAGTGTAGAGGAAATGACAAATGCCTACACAACTTTAGCAAATAATGGCCAGTTTATCGACGGTTATATGATTGAAAAAATAACGACGACAGATGGTGAAATTGTATATGAACATAAACCTGAACCAGTCGATATATTTTCACCACAGACCGCCTATCTAACCATTGATATAATGCGGGACGTACTTAGTTACGGTACAGCTGCTTCATTAAAGCCTCGTCTAGCTTATCAAGGAGTAGACTGGGCTGGTAAAACAGGGACATCTGATGATTATAAAGATGCATGGTTTATTGGAACCAATCCAAATGTTACATTTGGAACATGGATCGGATACGATTCAAATGTGGGGCTAGACTACTGCCCTGGTTGTTCATTGTCATACAGTCAAAGAGCTCAAGCCCTATGGGCTGAATTTGTCAACGCAGCCACAGAGATCAATCCTGAATTACTTGCACCACAGGAACAATTTAAGCAACCTGAAGGTATTGTTTCAAGAAGCTATTGTGCTGTATCAGGCATGCTTCCGTCAGAACTATGTGAAAAAGCCGGGCTCGTCAAATCTGATATTTATAATGCTAAATATGTACCAACTGAAACAGATGATAGTTTAATATCTTCTGGAAGTTGGCTAGCATTTAATCCTGAATGGTTAAAACGTAATGGGTATGATAATTTAAGTGATTTATCAATATTATATCCGCGAACAAACCGGGAGCTTTGGGAGAAAATCGGATCTTCTAAAGGAAATAAAGAGAAGTCCAATGAGGATAATGAAGATAATCTATCCTCTGAAGAGGAAAAAGAAAATGAGAATGAAGAACTAAATGAAGAGAAAAAGGAAGACAAGAAAGAAGATAAAAAAGAGAACGATAAAGAAAACAGTAAAAAGCCGGATGATGGAAAAGAGTCTGAGGACGAGGATGAAGAAGACGACAATAATAATGAGGATGACAGCAATAAAAACGAAGACTCAGAAGAAAATACCGATAACGATGACGGCGATTAAGGAATAGATATATAACTTAAGGCATGACCGATTCATCAGGCTGTCGAAATTTATCGACAGCCTATTTTGTTTACCTGGTATGATATTTTAAATACTGATGAAAAACAAATTGCAAAGGCTTAGGCTCTAACCTGTTCATCCTGTAAAGAACCAAGCGGGATATTTTTGATGATAATCTATCCTTCCTTTTTCTTGTTAGTGTTCGTTAAAATTCAATCAATTATACGCTATAATAGATTATAGTTTACTATTTATATTTACAGGTGGTGAAACAATGAGGCATGTCAAAACATATCATTCTATGGTTCAACAGGCCGATGGGGAACAGGTAATCATTGAAGGCCCGCTCCCTGCATCAGAATTAAAGCAATATGAGTTCCATCAAGATTTAATTGCCTTTCGACCTGCTAGTAAACAATATGAGGCGGTCTTAAAAATTTCGGACTTTCCTGAAGGCAGAATTATTATTGCTCGTACAAAAGATACAATTATCGGATATGTTACTTACTTATATCCTGATCCACTAGAAAGATGGTCAACATTTAATATGAAAGATTTAATAGTTCTTGGTGCTATCGAAGTCATTCCAGCATTTAGAGGTGTAGGAGTTGCTTCAAATCTGTTGGAAGTATCGATGATGGATTCATTTATGGAAAACTACATTATCATTTCAACTGAATATTATTGGCACTGGGATCTAAAAGGAACAAATTTAAGTATTTGGGAATATCGGAAAGTAATGGAGAAAATGATGGCAGCTGGTGGACTAACACCTGCTCCAACCGATGATCCCGAAATCATTTCCCATCCCGCAAATTGCTTAGTAGTTCGAATTGGTAAAAATGTACCAGAGAAATCAATTAAACAATTTGATGAATTACGCTTTTTACAGAGACATAAATATAGGAATATGAGAGGTGGAAATTAAATGCTTGTCGAGCAAATCATGAAAACAGAAGTTGTTACTCTACCACCAACTGCAACGATTGCAGAAGCTTTACAGCTACTACAAAAACACCGAATCCGTCATATCCCTATTGTCAATAAAAATAATAATGTTATCGGGATTGTGTCTGACCGTGATGTGAGAGATGCGAGCCCTTCTATTTTTGAGACAGATTCGGAAAAATTAGAGTTACAGTATGAAATTAATACGATTATGAGCCAACCAGTTGTAACGATCCACCCACTGGATTTTGTTGAAGAAATTGCAAAAATATTTTACGATAAAGAATTTGCTTCCCTCCCAGTTGTACAAAATAATCAACTCGTTGGAATGGTCACAGAGAAAGATATGCTTCATACCTTAATTCAACTAACTGGTACACATGTTCAAAGTTCTCACTTGGAAATTAAAGTTCCTCATCGCTCAGGAATCTTACCAGAAGTTACAGCTATTTTTGGAAGAAGAAAAGTAAATATTGTTTCAGTTTTAATTTACCCTTATGACGATGATCCGCAATATAAAGTACTTGTCTTCCGTATTCAGACAATCAATCCAACACCAGTGATTGAAGATTTGAAGAAAGCTGGCTTCGAATTATTATGGCCACAACATATTACGGAGTTAAAATCATGACATGTCGTGCATCTTTTATTTATTCAGATCAATTACTGAAATATCACTTTCATTCGGATCATCCTTTTAATCAGAAAAGAGTTTTACTAGCAAAAGAATTACTTGAGGCAGCACATATGCTGGACCCTAATAATATTATAGAGCCACGTATCGCTACAGATAAGGAACTTGCACTGTTTCATGACCTTGATTACATAGAAGCTGTTAAAAAAGCAAGCCATGCTAAGTTGACAGATGTAGAGGGCATGGAATTTGGACTTGGAACAGAAGATACCCCAATTTTTGCTGGGATGCATGAAGCATCAGCATCTTTGGTTGGAGGAACATTAACTGCTGTTGATGAAGTATTACAAGGGAATGTAAGCCATTCCCTTCATTTAGGCGGCGGGCTTCATCATGGTTTTAAAAGAAAAGCATCAGGGTTTTGCATTTATAATGATGGAGCAATTGCCATAAAGTATATTCGGGAAAAATATAATTTAAAAGTCCTTTATGTTGATACAGATGCACATCATGGGGATGGTGTTCAATGGGCATTTTATGACGATCCAAATGTTTGTACCTTTTCTATCCATGAAACTGGTCGATATCTGTTCCCAGGAACAGGAAATGTCAATGAACGGGGGAATAAAGACGGAATCGGTTATTCATTCAACTTACCGATTGATGCTTTTACTCAAGATAAGTCATTTCTCACCCTGTATGAATCCGCCTTCAGAGAAATTGTTGATTTTTTTGAACCGGATATTATCTTGACGCAAAATGGTGCAGACGCACATTATCTTGACCCACTTACCCATCTTTGTACAAGCATGAAAGTTTATGAACGTATTCCAGAATTAGCGCATGAATTAGCACATAAATACTGTGATGGAAGGTGGATTGCAACAGGTGGTGGTGGATATAATATATGGAAAGTTGTTCCCCGCGCATGGGCTCAAATTTGGAATGTAATGAAACATGGACAAGCCCTCCATGGTGAACTTCCTACTGCCTGGACTTCAAAATGGCAACGAGAAACAGAGGAAACATTACCGAAGTACTGGCATGACATATCAGAAGAATTACCTATTATTCCTCGTAAAAATGAAATTAATGAAAAAAATAGTAAGATACTTTGGAATGCATTAAAACATATTCATAAAAAGAATAAAAGCTAAAAAATCCTCTTAGAGTCCTAGTGATGTTTTATTTCAAAGGATTAAAAAGTAAAAGAAGGCTGAGATAATATGGTTTAAAATTTCATCAGCCTTCTTTATCTTCATAGCCTTCTTCTAATATTACAATCTCAACCCGTCTATTTTTCTCCCAGTTTTGAATGGAAGTATTTTCTACGGCAGGTCTTGTATCACCATAGCCTACGGCCGAAAAGCGTGCTTCATCAAAATTATTCTCTTCAATCAAATAACGAATGACACTACTTGCTCTAGCTCCTGATAATTCCCAATTAGAAGGGTAACGATAATTAGAAATAGGTCTGTTGTCCGTATGACCTTCTACATTCACATGGTTTGGTATCTCAGCAAGAAGTGTACCGACTTTGTTTAAAAAGGGTTTTCCTGATTCCAAAATTTCTGCTTTAGCAGAATCAAATAATATACTTTCTTGTAATACGAGAACCACTCCTCGTTCGGTTCGATCTGCTGTAATGACGCTCCCTAAATCATTTTCCTCTAAATAGTGTTCCACATCTTCCATAAGCTGTTCTAACGGGTCTTTTTCCTCTTCCTTTTGGTCTCGGTCATTCATATCGTCTAGAAGCGTTGGTGTGTCAAATTCACTGGATAGCCTACCACTTTCCTTATGGCTTGTGCTTTGCGTAGGATTTTCCATTGGTATTGGAGAAGGCTGGAAATCAAAAATCATTCGATTTCTAAACGATTCAGAAATAGCTTGAAATTTAACTAAATCAATTTGTGACATAGAAAATAAAAGAATAAAAAACACTAAAATCAATGTAACCATATCAGAATAAGTAACCATCCATTTTGGTGCACCATTGTTTTTTCTTTTTTTTACTTTTCTACGCTTCATTAGTACTCTCCTCCACGAATGACGCCTTTTCTAACTTTTCTTCTTCAGCTTTTTGCTGGTCTTCATTAGATAGAAAAGCACTCAATTTTTCTTCTAAGATTCGTGGATTTTGACCTGATTGGACACCAATGACGCCCTCGATAATAATTTGTTTCACAAATACTTCTTCTTCTGTCTTACTTTCCAGTTTACTTGCCATTGGGATGAAAACAAGATTGGCTAAAATTGTTCCATAAAGTGTAGTTAATAAGGCTACCGCCATACTAGGACCCAATGTAGCGGGGTCTTCAAGTGTATTTAACATTAATACAAGTCCAACTAAAGTTCCAATCATACCCCAGGCTGGAGCATATTCACCAGCTTTTTCAATAATGGAACGCCCTTGATAATGCCGTTCTTCCATAGCGGTGATTTCAGCATTCAGAATGTCGTTAATGACCTCTGGTTCGGTACCATCTACGGCGAGTAGAATCCCTTTTCTAATAAAAGGATCGTTCACATCTTCTAATTCATTTTCAAGCGCTAAGAGCCCTTCTCTTCTTGCCTGCTCTGATAACCTGATAAAAAGAGTAATCAACTCAGATAAGCGCTGATCGTTTTTGTGAAACGCCTCGTTTAGGACTTTTCCTGTCAATTTTATTTGATCCATCTTAAAGTTAATTAAAAGCGACGCGACTAATCCACCAATAACAATAAATATCGATGAAACGTCCATAAATGATGTGGCATTATCGCCGCCTTTTGCGATAATAGCAATCATAATCATAATAAAACCAAGCGTAATGCCGATCGGAGTTAATAAATCTCTTTTTTTCATACTCACTCGCTCCAATTTCTTAAAATCTAGATAGGTATATTTAAAATCCAAGATAATATTTTATCCATTTTTACATCCTATCTTTTATATCGGCATCGTTTCTACTTTGTTGAACTTCTTTTTTCAATTCGATGAGGTAATATTACTTTTTTCTCGTCTACTTCCTCTTTATTCATAAATTTCGTTAGTAACCGCATAGCTACTGCTCCAATATCATACATTGGCTGAACAATGGTAGATAGAGTTGGCCTTACCATTTGAGCAAGTCTTGTATTATCAAATCCAAACACTTCTATATCATTTGGCACACGATATCCCATATCTTGAGCACCATGAATGACTCCTAAAGCCATTTCATCAGAAGCAGCAAAAACAGCATGTGGTTTATTTTCTAGACTTAATAATTCCTTAATAGCGTCAATCCCTGATTGATAAGAGTAGTTACCTGTTACAATATATTGTTCCTCAATTGAAATATTAGCTTCTTTTAGAGCACGCAAATAACCATCATATTTAAGTTTGTTAATTGTCGAATCATGTTGTCCAGATACAAATGCAGGCTGTCTTTTATTTTCTTCTATCAAGCTGCTTGTTGCTTCAAACGCCGCTTCTTCGTAATCGATAATGACAGAAGGTAATTGATTGGATTCATCATAAGTTGCAGCAAGGACTACTGGAACAGATGCACTCTTAAACTGCTGCACGTGTTCCTCCGTAATATTTCCTCCCATGAATAACATACCATCGACTTGTTTTTCATACATTGTATTAATAAGCTGTAACTCTTTATCTTTATTTTGATCAGAGTTACTTAAAATAATATTATATTTATACATCGTAGCAATATCTTCTATTCCACGTGCTAATTCCGCAAAGAAAATACTAGAGATATCTGGAATTATTGCTCCTACTGTTGTTGTTTTTTTACTAGCCAAACCTCTTGCAACTGCATTTGGGCGATAACCTAATCTTTCAATTGTAGCTAAAACTTTCTTTCTCGTTGCTGGTTTTACGTTTGGGTTACCATTGACAACGCGTGACACTGTAGCCATGGAAACATTTGCTTCTCTTGCTACATCATAAATTGTAATATTCATTTTTATACCTCCTACAAAATAGTGGAACTTGCGAAACACTCGTTTCAAATATTTTACTGCTATTCCATCATAAGCCATCTTCATTTCATACACAAAATGAAACAAAAGTTAATTATTATTTTACCGTGTGTAATAATGTATGGTCAGTTAATTCCTTTAAAAAATGTTCAAACATTGGGATGTCCATCTGTTGGGCAGAATCTGATAAAGCCACAGCGGGGTTTGGATGAACTTCTGCCATAATACCGTCCGCTCCAATAGCTAAAGCCGCTTTTGCTGTTGGGATGAGTAAATCACGTCTTCCGGTTGAATGAGTCACATCAACGATTACAGGTAAATGCGTCTCCTGTTTCAATATTGGCACCGCTGAAATATCAAGTGTGTTTCTAGTTGCTCTCTCAAACGTGCGAATACCTCTTTCACACAAAATAATCTTTTCGTTCCCTCTTGACATAATATATTCAGCTGCATTAAGAAATTCAGAAATCGTAGCTGCCATCCCACGCTTTAATAAAATTGGTTTATTAACCTCTCCCGCAGCTTTTAATAGTTCAAAGTTTTGCATGTTTCTAGATCCAATCTGAATAACATCTAAATAGTTAACTGCTTCTTCAATATCAGCTGGGTTCACTATTTCACTTACAACGGCTAAGTTATGTTCATCGGCTACTCGTTTCAAAATCTTTAAACCTTCTACACCTAAACCTTGAAAATCATATGGTGATGTTCTAGGTTTAAATGCTCCTCCGCGAAGTAATTTGAGGTTATTTTTTTTCAGTGCTTTAGCAACTGTAGATACCTGTTCATAACTTTCCACAGCGCATGGCCCCATTATAAAATGGGATTTTCCATCACCAATTTTTTCTCCCTTTACTTCAATAATTGTATCATCTGGCTTTTTCTCTCGTGAAACAAGCAACGCCTTACTATCACCATCTTCTAATAAATCTAAATCAGCCTTAAAAAGTTCCTTAAACATATGTTCAATTGTTTCCGCTCCGAACGGGCCTTTATTATGATTAATAATCTGGTTAAGCATATCACTTTCATTCATAGGATTGGACTGTTTCATACTTTCTTTTTGTATAATTTGTCCAATTTTTCTAACAAGATTACCACGTTCATTTATTAAATCCAATAGTTCAAGATTTATCCTATCTAATTCATCTCTTAATTGAGTTATATCAGTATTATTCATCAAGATGCCTCCTACTTACCAGTTTACTACAAAATGAGAGTAAACTCCTTCAAGAAGTAAAGTGTAAAAAATATATATTTTCCCATATATCTTTTGTTAAAACAAATTATTCTTCATTCCTTATTTATAGACTGTACGAGCGTATGCATAATTAGACATTATTATACAAAAATATTTTTCAATTGTCATCATTAAGTGTTTATAATAGAAATGTGTTAACAATTGAATTATTAAATAATGTATTAGCTCGAAGAAATGTGGCTCAAATGGAAAAATATGCATTCCTGAAGTGTAAAAAAATAATTGTCCCCAGTTTTCTAGAAAGCTGCTCTAAAGCACTCGCCCATCAAAAGAAAGAAGTTGACTACGAAGATGTAGCCAACTTCTTTATATATTTTCTACTTTATTTTCCGCTGAGTCAACGGTTTCATCAATTGATTCCTTTAACTCTTCTGCCTGCTCTTTTGTTTCACCTAATTTATCTTTTGCAACATCTGTCATTTCTTTCGTTTTTCGTGATACAGTTTTTGTAAAATCAGCTGTTTTTTCTGCTGCTTTTTTCTTTAATTCATTTCCTTTATCAACCGCTTTATTCATCAAACTAGAACCCTTATCATAAGCTTTATCTTTAAGATCCGCACCTTTTACTTGTGCGCTATCTCTAAAATCACTTGTCCTATCTATCACCTGGTTCGCGCCTTGATTAATATCTTGTCTCAATTCCCTGCCAGATTTAGGTGCAAATATTAAAGCAATGCTTGCTCCAACTGCTCCTCCAATTAAAGTACCAATTAGAAAATCCTTACCATTAATTTTATCACCCATTTTAAACCTCTCCCTTTGTTTATCAATTATTTTTTATTCTTTTGCCATAAATCCATAAGTACAGTACCCCATTTTACAACTTGTGAAGCATTTTCATTGTCATTTGCTGAAGATGCATTAATACTGGACGAAAGTTTTTTTAATGTATCATTAAATGATTGTATCGTCATCCCTATACCTTTTATCCCATCAAATAGTGAATCGAGTTTAGCTGATTTATTGTCGACATTATCAACTAAATTATTTGCTTTTTTCAATAAGGAAGTTGTTTCAGACGTTATACCTTCCATTTGTATCTGAAGCTCGTCCAATGTTTTTGAAACATTTTTTTCCATGTCTTTATAAGATTTTAGTGTCATTATTGCATACACAACAAGAACCACAAATGCAACTACAAAAATTCCAATTGCTATATACAAAAACATATTCATTCTATCGATACCCCTCTCTTCTTTATTTATTTTATCATAGCATTAAATGAATGATTTCTTAAATATTTACCTAACTACCCTTACTAAAAAAATATAAACATGTAATTGATCCGTTTGAAGGTAGATTTCCCATTCAGACAGCCTTATGTGAAAGTATACAAAAGGCGACCAAAATTCGCTTTGAATTTAAAGTCGCCTATCATCAACTTATATATTTCAATATAAAGGTGTGATTTTATTTTTGTTCGGCTAAACTTTCCTCATACCTCTTTTGAAATTTTTGAATATCACCTGCACCCATAAATATTAATACACTATCTTCATGCTCCGATAAAACATCGATATGTGATATGTCCAAAAGCGAACTATCTGGTATTAATTTTTCTAAATCTTGAATGGTTAATTCACCACTATTTTCCCTGGCAGATGCAAAAATGTCACATAAATAGACATCATCCGCTAAATTCAAGCTATCGGCAAATTCTTGTAAAAATATTTTTGTTCGAGTAAATGTATGTGGCTGAAAAATCGCCACAATGGATTTGTTTGGATATTTTTTACGAGCCGAATCAATCGTTGCTTTAATTTCAATCGGATGATGAGCATAGTCATCAATAATAACTTGGTTTCCTATTTTTTTCTCTGTGAAGCGTCGTTTAACTCCTTTAAATGTATACAACTTTTTAATATCTTCTGCGAGTAGTCCCTCATAATGACATATCGCAATGACAGAAAGAGCATTTAATACATGATGATCCCCATACATTGGTATTTGAAAGGTATCATAGTAAGTATTACGCACAAATACGTCAAACTGTGTACCATAATCTGTTTCAGTCACATTTTGTGCCTGGAAATCATTTGTATCCGAAAAACCATAATAAACAACTGGTACCTTTGCTTGTATGCGTTGTAGGTACTCATCATCACCACATGCGATGATTCCTTTCTTCACATTATCAGCCATTGACTGAAAAGCATCAAAAACATCCTCTACACTTGAAAAATAATCGGGATGGTCATAATCAATATTCGTCATGATGGCGTAATCCGGATGATAACTTAAGAAATGGCGTCGATATTCACATGCTTCAAAAGCAAAATAAGTACTGTCTACATGTCCCTTACCTGTTCCATCTCCAATTAAATAAGAAATGGGATAAGCTTCATTCAACACATGTGCTAAAAGGCCTGTCGTAGATGTTTTTCCATGTGCTCCTGTTACCGCAATACTAGTATATTGTTTAAGCCATTCACCTAAGAATTCATGATATCTGTAAAATTTATTTCCTTGTTTTTTCGCTTCTTTTATTTCTACATGATCATCTGAAAATGCATTACCTGCAATAACTGTGTATTTATCTTTGATATTATCTGCTGAAAAAGGATAAATTGGAATGTTTTTGTTCCTTAAGGACTCCTCGGTGAAAAATGTTTTTTCTACATCAGAACCTTGTACTTTTTCACCCGAGTCATGTAAAATTTGCGCTAAAGCACTCATTCCCGTTCCCTTAATACCAATAAAATGGTAAGTTGTCATAAAAAAGAACCTCCAAATATATGTGTAAAAAAAGATGTTGTTCATTTTCCCCCTAATTATTTTACAGCTATTTAGTAATTATAGCAAAACTTTATTAGGAGTAAAATAGAATGTTCTTTTTTTCAAGAGTAAAAGAAAGTGTAAAGTTGAGTCTATATCCAATTTCACCGTGTTAACAGCCACGTCCAGCTCCAGCTACCTATCCTGCTTTCTATATTCAACACGTTCAAGGCGCGGGTTTGGGCGATAGCTTCGCCCCTCTTTTGCGGCTGGCGTGCCATTTAATAATACATTATCACCAGTGAAGCCAATATTAATTTGCAGCAGACTCCCCCCCACACCATACATATCTACCGGTACACCTAATACTTCAAAATGGTTAATTCGTTCTTCTGTAAAACCGCCGCTGACCATAATTTTA
>DATGTS010000002.1:0-7211 GCA_035301745.1 Candidatus Avamphibacillus sp. | reverse complement strand
TATGCACATTTACCAGAAAACGTTTTCAAATATGTATGTAATATCTCCTTCTCCTAAATAATTTAATTCATACTGTATATAATATATTGGTATTCGAGTATTTGTCAATTTCTGTATAATTCTGTCAAATTTCACAGGTAGCAGCTCTAATAATATAAAAGGGGGAATAGCTAATTTAAAATAACTTAATTCAATATTGGTATCAACAAAAAATCAACGCCTTTTATACATTATGGCAGTGATTCGGGATTATTAAATATTTATACCTGAATCCTATCGCAATTCGACCAACACTTCTTCTTGTTAATAGGATAGAGTTTTTCATTTCAAGTTTTTCTACTTAGTCACCCCTCCGCTGTTCATCAAAAGTGACGACCTCGTCTACTGTTTTCCTTGTCTTACCATATATCTCCTTTGTCTTATAAGAATGAATGATTTGATAAATCAGTTGAACTTGTTTGAAAATATCTGCATCTGTTTCCCTTTCATTTGGCGACCAATATAAGATTTCTAAATCTACCGGTTCATCTGTCGCTAGTGAATATGGAGTATATCCAATTGACTTAGCATGAATAAAACCTTCCCGATCATAAAACCGTAATCTTTTTTCTGTATCAGAATCATCGTAATCAATTGGCTCTACCTCTAATAATATTGGCTTATTTTTCTTTTTCATTTTTTCAATTAATTCATGACCAATACCCTGACCTCTTGCTTCCGACGAAACCCATATATAATCAATGAAAACAAAATGGTCAAACTCGGCATACATCATGACATGATATTTGCCCTCATCTTTACGATAAATATCTCCTTTTTCACTTAGTAATTTATCCATATGCTCCTTTGACTTCATTTCCTCTGCAGGAAAGTATTCGTTTAATTTTTTATACCAGTTCATTATCTTCCTCTTTTCATCCCAAGTATTTGTGTTTCTAACAACACATGATTCTATGCTTAACATTTACCATTTGTCATTATTTATTAGAAGTTTATTAATGGGAGATTCATGACATTAAATACAAATACGTGATTTAATTTGATAATCGTTGTGATGTTTTTCTAACGATATACTGACTAAACAGAACATACATTTTGTTGTACAATGTAACATGGCGTCTTAAACATATATCGATATGCATAGGGGGATAATTAAAAATGAATGGCACATCACATGCGGCAATTGGTGCAGCTGGAGGATTCATCGTTGCAAACGCCCTTCATTCTGACCCACCGACAACAGTTTTTTTGATTGGGCTTGGAAGTGTTTCCGGTTTGGTCCCTGATCTTGATATTGATGGAAAATTAAGCGGACGAATTACTTTTTCTCATAAAGTTATTCGTACCGTTGCTCGACTCATCGGATTCATGATGATTTTTTACAGTTTTTATGGGGGAACCGGTACTGAAAGACTTATAGGGGCTGGAATCGGAGTATTAATAATTGGGATTGCTTCTTCCATTAAACAGAAGCATATGCTGATGATAACTGGGGCTGGAGTACTTACAGGAGGCCTTTCCTTGGAAGAAACATGGCTTATGCTTATGGGGGTGTATATCATTCTCGCATCATTTGTTGCCCACCGCAGCTACACTCACTCCATCGTTGGCGTTGTCTTCTTTGCGGTGATTGCCTCAAAATGGGAAACATCACTCGGTATCAATGGCGTTTACTACACCTGTCTTATCGGATATATAAGTCACTTAATCGCCGACAGCAGGATGCTTCCATTTAACAAGCGAGGAATTAAATTATTTCTGCCATTTTCATCGAAAGAGTTCTAAATATCATTGTAAATGAATCTTTTAATCATTGTAACTTCTAATATTATGTTTTAAGGAAGTAATCTACTAGATTTCCTTTCAAATCGAAGCACCAACTACAACATAATTATTTTATTTCGACAATACGAAATATAGGAAAACAAAAAGATCAGAGAACACTTTTTCGCTGATCTTTTTATAAGATAATTGACTTATCCCTTCATTTTTTTCTCTTAAAAGAGGATTGTATGATTCTCCTCTCCCTTTTACTGAAACATTAAATCAATTATAAAGTAAAATGGGATGATTGATTAAGAGGTCATCACTTACGTGTATCATTCTATAATCCTCATTACGATCAAACTCTGAATCCGTATAGCCTACCAAAAACAATTGCATACAACAACTATACATTGGAGAAAATAAGAGTATCTTCTATGAGGATATCTCTTGAGAAAGCCTATATCTCGAGGCAAGTCCTTGTTGTGTCTCGGGGATTTTTTATTTTTGATTTTAGGAGAGATGATATGAACGTCATGATTGTACTAACCTATCAAACAGTAAAAGGGACAGAAATGACCTTGTATTCGAATGAAATGCAGGCTAAGAAAGCCATCGTCTTGGTTGAGGATTTAGAAAAAACAGGTCGGATAAAAAGCATGTTTTTTAGCGACCGTCATGACAATAGATGGACGTTAAAGCAGTTAAAAGCTTATATGGAAGATATCCAAACTGAAGCACACAATGTAACCGTTTATTTTGACGGTGGCTTTCATTTAAATTCAAAAAAAGCAGGTCTTGGTTGTGCAGTTTATTATACTAAAAACGAAAAATTATATCGTCTCCGTAAAAATGCCCTTGTCGAAGAGCTACATACGAATAACGAAGCGGAATATGCTGCATTATATCTAGGATTACAGGAATTAATACACTTAGATGTTCACCATTTACCTGTAACGTTTATTGGCGATTCTAAGGTTGTGATTAATCAATTAAATGATGAATGGCCATGTTATGAATTAGAATTATCAAAGTGGATAGACCGCATTGAACAGAGTATGAAACAGATTGGAATAAATCCAGAATATAAATTAATCTCAAGAAAAATGAATCGAGAAGCAGATCAACTCGCCACACAAGCTTTAAACGGTATAGAAATTATGAGTACAAAAGAATTGTAAAACTAGTTAACAAGAGCAATAACCATATCGATTATACTCTTGTTAAAACTTATATGATGAACCATTCTTTAGAATACATTTAGTAACCTTTGGACAGTAGCATAAAGAAAGAGCAATAACCTGATCGATTATGCTCTTTGTTCTAGACTTTATAAACCATGATGTGGATTATGATTTTGTCGTGAATGATTGGCATTTTTCACTTTTTTAGAACCATCCAAAGGTTCTCCATACGGTTGCTTAGGACTTTGAGGAAGATTTGGTCTTTCTTGCTGTTTTGGTCCTTTTGGCCTTACTCCCATTGAATCCCCTCCTTCCACTTACATTAGCTTTTGTGGATGGAGATTAATTTATTCAACAAGTGAGATGAAAGACTTTTTTAAATGCCAATTACAACTCAATAAGGTTCTAATTTTTATTCATTCTTCACTGATTCCCATTCACAAATAATGGACAACTGCCCTTCATCTAGATATCCATTTGTCGTCCCATTCATTTTTTCCATAAGGCTTTTTACAATCGACAAACCTAATCCGGTATTTTTTTCTGAACGTGACCTGTCCGCCATGTAAAATCGATTGAAAATACGTTCGACTTCGTTTTCGGTTAATGAAGGTGCATCGTTTCGTATAACCAACCTGGCTTTTGATTCCTTTTCCTCAAGACTTATCATAATATCTCCATTGGAGTGTTTTAAACTATTGGAAAGCAAATTTTCAATCACCCTGATTACCGCTGACTCGTCAGAAGAAATGAATATATCATTATCGGGCAGATTTATGATAGGCTCGATTTTCTTTTCATTAAAACGATCATAAAAATTCACCAAGACATCTATTACAATTTTTTTCAGATTAGTTTTTTCGAGCTTTAATTGATAATCAATCGATTCAATCATTGACAGTTCAAAGAAATCACTTAATAATGTCTCCAGTCTCTTTGCTCGTTTTTTGGCTATCGAGATATATTCTTTTCGTTCGACTTCTGGTATTTCGTCTGATTCAGCCAGATGGATATATCCTACAATAGAGGTCAATGGTGTTCTCAAGTCATGTGACATATTTGCAATCATCTGTTTTAACTCATTTTCAGCTTGAATTCTTTCTCGTTTTTCTTTGATATGCATATCAACAAGTTTATTTATTTCCGTTCCTAAACTTTCAATAGGTTGATCCAAAAGGGCTATATCTATTTTTTTGTTTGTTCTTTGATGATTATAACTTTTCAGCTGCTTTGTTATTTTTTTCATTTCTTTTTTTATAGACAATAAGCGGATTAAAAAAAAGATAATAGTCATAAAGCATACGATTAATAATGTATAGAATAAAATCATTTTTTCACACCCGCCTTAAAAAGTTATTTAATTTCCTTTTTGTTAAAAATAGCTATACCGCATATACAAACAATGATCATTGTCATAAGTGCAATAACAATAGACTTTAGTACTTCCCCGTCTGTCATTGTATAGTTAAAAACAGAACTGAATTGATAAAAAATCGAATTCTCGTAAATCGCATTTAAAAGTGCTGGTCTTGGAAATATATCCACTAATAACATCACAATAGTAAATAAAACAGAAAAAATAATCGTTTTTCCACTATCCTCAGTTACAATCGCAAGCAATAAGATGATCGCTGTATAGCCTAACAATTGAAGTGCAAATAAGCCAAAAGCTCTTCCTAAATAAAGTACATTTGAAAGGTTCAGTATCTCTCCATAACCTAATAATATTATCTCTATGATTGCTGTAATTAATGGGATCAGTATTGTAACTATGATAGCCCCAATTGAAAAAATGAGATACTTTGACATATAAATATGACTTCTTTTACTTCCGCTTAGGATTTGGTTTTTAATAACGCCACTAAATGAAAATTCATTTGAAATAAAAAATCCTGCAAGTGTACCTACTATTAAATTAAATAGCAATGGTACTGTAAATGTAGATAAGGCATTAAATTCACTTAAACCTGCCTGTTCAAAAGGAGTACCACCCATTTGCCACCAATCAATGATGACTAAATAATTTAGAAGTGCACTTAAACCTGCAACAATGAATAGGATGACCCAAAATGTTTTGTTCCGTTTTAATTTAAACCATTCTGCCAACATCTGGTTATTCATATTCTGTCACCTCCAACAATTCTCGAAAAGTAACTTTCAAGACTGTCTCCATTTTGTGAAAGATGTTCAATCACAAGGTTGCTGTTTGTTAAAGCTTTCGAAACCTTTCTGATCTCATCTAGATAGCTATAAAGTTTTATTGTACCGTCAGGCATGACCTCAAAATCGGGAGTGGATAGCGTAGACTCGAGTATGGTAGCTCCCTTTGCAGGTTGATCTACTTTTATTCGTAAATGTTGTCTGCATTTTTCATCCAGCTCTTTTGCCGAAATTTCTTCTAAGATTTTTCCCTTATGAACAATTCCGTAACGGCTTGCTAGTTGGTGTAATTCACTTAGGATATGGCTTGATATTAATATCGTTAATCCTTTTTCACGATTTAACTTTTTTATTAATTCCCTAAGTTCAATAATTCCCGTTGGATCAAGTCCATTTGTCGGTTCATCTAAGATTAAAAATTCGGGGTCACTTAATAACGCAATGGCGAGCCCAAGCCTCTGCTTCATTTCAAGCGAAAAGTTTTTCACCTTTTTCTTAGCTGTGCTCCCTAGTCCAACTAATTCCAGTGTTTGTTTGATACCGTCTCTTCCTGGAATACCTTTTTGCAGCCGATAGACTTCTACATTTTCATAGGCTGTCATATTCGGGAAAAGTGCAGGACTTTCGATTATTGCTCCTGTCCTTTTCTGTGCAGTTGATAACATGCTTGAATCGTCCTGCCCAAATAATTCAATGGATCCACTTGATGGAAAAGCTAGTCCTGTCACGATGCGTAACAACGTTGACTTACCCGCTCCATTTTGACCAATTAATCCATATATTTCTCCCTTTTTGATTGATAAATTAACGTCAGCAAGGGCTAACGTATTTCTATATTTTTTTGAAAGTTGATGAGTTCTTAATATATATTCGCTCATTGTGTTTGCCTCCCTTACTAATTATTATGGGGCTTACTTCATAAGAAAGGCTTAAGATAAACCTTAAGAATACCTTAAGATTTAAGACGATAGCCCATTCCCCAAATCGTTTCGATATATTCCTCGTTAGGATTTGCTTTTGAAAGTTTATTTCTTAAGTTGCTCATATGAACATTTACCGTATTGTCATCTCCATGAAAAGGTTCCTTCCATACACTTTCGAATAAATTCGCTTTGGAAAATACTTTCTTCGGTGACTTCATGAGAAGAGCGAGAATGGTGTATTCGCGAACTGTCAACGTGATTTCTGTATCATGGACGGTAACGATTTTTGCATCCAAGTCCATCTTCATATCTTTATAGGTCAACACATTTTGTTCTAACGTTTCACTCGTATGTTTGTATCTCCTAAGTAAAGAATCAATACGCGCAGATACTTCTTCAACATCAAAAGGCTTGGATATGAAATCATCAGCACCTGTTCGCAAAGTATTTATTTTAGTATGCTGTTCACTTTTTGCTGAAATAATAATCACTGGAATTGAACCTTTTTCCGTTATTTTTGTAAGAACTTCCTCTCCCGTCATACCAGGGAGCATTAAATCAAGCAATACTAAATCCCACTTCTGTTTTTCTAAATAAATCAATGCTTCTGTACCAGAATAGGCTGGCTGTGCATGATAGTCGCTTTTTCTAATAATTTTGCATAATAATTGGCTAATATCATTGTCATCTTCAACAACTAAGATATTGATCATTTGACTCATATGCAACTCTCCCTTCTCTATCATTATAAAATTGCTTCACAGACCCTGAGGGATAAATTGATTTAACATATTAAATTATTCCCTTTGTCTTTCTTATGATAAACCTTTAGCTTTCCTTCATGCACAAATTGGAAATTAATTACGTTTTTCAAATCACTTGGAGCGGAATGTGAACTTGGCTTTTCAAACTCTAGGTGGTTAGATTCTTAGTACGTTTGCAACAAACTCTGCCATCATTATTCACCTCTCTGATATACAATTAAAAAATTCTGTTATCAATATATCTTGATAATCTTAAGTGGAGATTAATTTATTCCTTGAATGAATTTCATAATTCTTAGCCCTTGTGCCCCAATGGATTTGAGACACAAAAAAGGAAGTACCTCCCCAAATCTTGTATACTGGTAGTTGACTATAAAACCATAAAAAGACTGGAGGAGTACTTCCTATGACCATTA
>DATGTS010000001.1:0-3543 GCA_035301745.1 Candidatus Avamphibacillus sp. | reverse complement strand
TTTTAATAACTTCACTGGAGAAATTAAGTCATATATTTCGAATGAAAGGGATTCCAACTAATAAAATATGCGTTTTTCCAGCTATTTGCTCCAACGATGAAAAAAAGAGGGGTCGTCATGAAAAAAAAGGATCAAAATTTTATAAAGAAAGAAAACCAGAACCTTATACTAGATTTGATTCAAGATCACGATTTGGTGACTCGGGCTAAGTTGGCAAGGTTAGCTAGTATGAGTCCAACGACAGTGTCTCGGATTGTGGCGTCTTTGATGGATGTTGGTTTGGTGAAAGAAACGAACAAACATACAACAGGGGTCGGAAGAAAAGCAACATTCCTTTCTTTAAATCCAGATTCACTTGTTTCAATTGGTGTAGAGTTGGATGAAAAAAATATCAGAGTAGGTTTCTTTGATTTTTTAGGTAGAAGTATTGCAACAGAAGAAGCGGAAAAAGAGTTGCGAGAAGATGGATCCACTGTAGTAAGTCGTTTAAAAGAGATTATTTTCCGTTTAATCCATCAATACGAAATTGATATACATAAGATTACGGGCATATGTGTTGGGTTGCCAGGTCTAGTAAACAATGAAACTGGTGAGGTTATTATATCTGCTCAACTAGGTTGGGAGAATGAATCGTTTGGACAGTTGCTAAAAGATGAATTGAATTATCCTGTGCTCATTGATAATGAACTAAAATTGAAAGCGTATGCCGAGAAGTTGTTTAGTAAAGATAAATCTAGCGATACGATGGTAGTGCTTGGATTTGGAAGTGGGGTTGGCTCTGCTTTAATCATTGGTGATACCATTTATCGGGGATATTTAAACTCTGCTGGAGAAATTGGTCATACGGTTGTTGATCCTAATGGAATGTTATGTACTTGTGGTAATTTTGGTTGCTTGCAAACGTACATCGCGGAAGGTTTTCTAATAAGAGAAGCATCCAAACAAGCTGATGTACAGGATTTAGAGGATATCATTTCAGCTGCTGAAGAAAATCAAAAATGGGCAGTGAACATTATAGAAAGAGCCATTACGTATGCAGCTATAACAATTAACAACAGTGTTTGTTTAAATAACCCAGATAAAATAATTTTGACTGGTTCAACGATTGAAAGATTCCCATCTGTTCGGGATAGAATTTTAGAGGCGGCCAATAAGCAAATATGGTCTCCGTTAAGTGATACAACAACGATAGAAGTATCTGATTTAGGAGAAACTGGTGTTATTTTAGGAGCTGGTTTATTATCTCAAAGAGTTTATATTAATCAATTAAACGATGAAAAGGAGTTGATTAAAAATGAATAGATGCAGATAACATCTGTTTTTTAAAAAAACTATTGTAATAATTGCATCATGAAAGTAATTTTTAATCTTAAAAAACAAAGATTTCAAAATCTTATAAAACTTAAGGGGCGAATACACATGAAAAGATTTTTATCGAGTATTGGTTTTACTTTATTAGCAGTATTTATGCTTTCCGCATGTGCGACTGGAACTCCTTCTAATGAAGGTGGCAACGCAAATGGCGATGGGGAAGGTAATGGTAATAATGGTGGCAGCGATGATAATGCTACGATTGCTTTCCAGGAAAATATCCAGACAATGGATCCTCATGATGTAGTTCAGGTATTGACATTAGTGTTGCTTTGACGATGTATGAAACATTGTTAACACCTGATGAAGATGGGGAACTTCAACCTTTACTAGCGGAAGATTATGAAGTAGATGATGAAAGCAAAAACTTCACTTTTTTCCTTCGTGATGATGTTGAGTTTACGGATGGAGAGAAGTTTGATGCAGAAGCTGTAAAAGCAAATTTCGACCGTATCATTGATTCAGAAGGTTCTATCAATGGATATAAAAGTTTGAGAAATGTGGAAGATATTGAAGTAGTAGATGACTATGAAGTAAAGATCACTTTGGATGATACGAACAGTCAGTTTTTAGATAAAGTAAGAAGTATTCGTATGGCAAGTCCGAAAGCGTTGGAAGATGATGATGTGGACTTTGGTGAAGAATCTTATGGAACAGGACCATTTGTAATGGAGTCTTGGAATCACGGTGAATCTTTAGTAGCGAAGAAGAATGAAGACTACTGGAGAGATGGATACCCTAAGGTAGATCAGTTAACATTTAAGCCTATTCCAGAAGATGGATCAAGAATTGCTATGTTGAAAACAGGGGATGCGGATTTCATTTTCCCAATACCTGTAAATGATGTAGAAGATTTACAAGATGAAGATGGTGTCAAAGTAGATTTGAAAGAATCAACTTATGTGAACTACGCTACGATTAATACAAGTAAAGAACCTTTTGATAATGAAAAGGTAAGACAAGCAATGAACTATGCTATTAATAAAGAAGATTATGTAAAAGTTGTTAAGAATGGATATGCAACACCATCAGACTCACCACTTCCGTCTGCGAACGTATTTTACGAAGAGCAGGATGCTTATGATTATGATATTGAAAAAGCGAAAGAATTGATGGCTGAAGCTGGTTATGAAGATGGATTCTCAACGGAAATCTGGGGAAGTGACTCTAGTAAAGATAAGTTAGGGATGCAGTTTATTCAACAGCAACTTGAACAAATTGACATTGATGTAGATATTAAGCAAATGGAACGAGGAACTTTATCTGATGAAATTAATAAGCCTGAAACAGCTGAGGAATCTGAAGTAGAAATGTGGTATGTAGGCTGGTCTTCTACAACAGGTGATACAGACAACGCGATTAATCCGTTGTTCAGTAGTGAATCTTTCCCACCGAACGGCTCGAACACTGCTTATTATGATAATGATAAAGTAGATACATTAATTGGAGAAGCACTTCATGCAGATGATGAAGATGTAGCAGCTGATAAATATGGTGAATTACAAGAGATTATTATGGCTGATGCACCTTGGCTTTTCTTAGGTGTAGATGAAGAACCGACAGCAATGAAAGAAAATTTAAAAGGTGCTTGGAGATCTGCTGACGGAAACTTCTATTTACAAGATATTGAGTGGGAATAATTTAAACGATTTACATGAATGAATAGAGATGCGCCCAACAGCAACTAGGCGCATCTCGCTTATTTCATAAGTAAGTATTACAAGTTTTGTCATAATTAGCAGTTAAAAGCGACTTTTGGCGAAAAGGAACATACGCTTAAAAAGGAGGTATATCAAGATGGGAAGATATATAGTAAAAAGGTTGCTTGGTCTAATACCGCTTCTGCTTGCTGTTTCATTTTTGATTTTTATTTTCATCCATATTATCCCGGGTGATCCGGCACGTTTGATGGCTGGAAAAGATGCTACAAATGCTGAAGTTGAGGCGCTAAGGGCTTCTTTAGGATTAGACGAACCTTTGTTGAAGCAATATTTTGCCTTCATGACTGATTTGTTTCAAGGAGATCTTGGACATTCTTTACGATCTAATGCACCAGTTACAAAACTATTTGGAGAACGGTTTTTACCTTCATTACAATTATCATTATTGAGTATTGGCTGGGCTTCTGTTTTTGGTGTTTTGTTAGGTATTGTGTCCGCAGTATTTAGAGGT